>CAZUXZ010000151.1:0-32031 GCA_964624055.1 uncultured Rhizobiaceae bacterium
GCCTCCTCAAGATCGACCACCGCCGGTAGAGACTCATATTCCACTTCGACCAAGTCGCAAGCATCCTCAGCGATGTAACGCGATTCGGCAACCACTGCGACCACTGCCTCACCAACATGACGCACCCGATCAAGGGCGATACAATACTGATTTACCGGCGGATTGGCCCAGCTCGGCAGCGGCCCTGTAACCTCCGCCGCCTCGGCACCAGTCATAACGCAAAGCACACCCGGCAGCGCTTCTGCCTTTCTTTTGTCAATACTGATAATTTTTGCATGTGCGTGCGGGCTTCTAAGAATGGCTGCGTGAGCCATGTCAGCGACATTAGTGTCGTCGGCGTAAATCCCGCCGCCAACAAGGAGCCGCGGATCCTCAACCCGCTTCATGCTTTTGCCAATATAATTGTAGGAGTCCCGCGGCTTTTCAGTCTGCCGACTTGGCGGAATATATGCATCCAAACTCATTTGCTTGCCCCCCGCATGGTTTCAGCCGCCAATTCGATGGCCTCGACAATGGTTTGATAGCCGGTGCAACGACACAGGTTGCCCGACAGCGCCTCGCGGATCTCCTCGCGTCCCGCATCAGGACTTTCACGCAGCAGTTCAACCGCAGTCATCAGCATACCCGGCGTGCAGAAGCCGCATTGCAGACCATGCTTCTCCCAGAAAGCCGCTTGCAGCGGGTGCATGTCCTCAATCGTGCCAAGACCCTCGATCGTGTCAATCTCGGCACCGTCCGCCATAACAGCGAAGGTAAGGCAGGAACGTGTGCTTTGCCCGTCCATCAGCACCGTGCAGGACCCACAAACGCCATGCTCGCAGCCAACATGGGTACCGGTGAGGCGAAGATCCTCACGCAGGAAATCGCTCAGCAGGCGGCGCGGTTCGGTCTCGCGCTCATAGCTCCGGCCGTTGACAGTAAGTGTGATTTTTACATTTTCCATTTTCTTATCCTCCCGAACCTACGCGATCATGAGCCTCCGCAAGCGCCCGTTTCGTGAGGGCAAAGACGAGATCGCGGCGATACTCCGCATCAGCATGAAAATCCGATGGCGGATCTACCTCTTCGCGTGCCGCGTTGCCCGCTGCCTTTAGGCTAGTCTCGTCAATCTCACTCCCCCTGACCGCTGCCTCGGCGGCGGTGAGCCGCGTAGCATGTTCAGCGATACCGACTGCAACAACACGCACGTCCGTGCAGACGCCAGCGGCGGTATCGACGCTGGCAGCAATACCAACGAGGGCGAAATCGCCCTGGCGCGTACTGGTCTCTTGGAATGACCAGCCCTGGCCTTGCGGTGCTTTGGGATAGCGGATCTCAGTCAGCAATTCGTTTTGCTCTGCGGCGGTCTCATAGAGGCCGACGAAGAAATCCTCCGCTGCAACGCGGCGTTCGCCGCCCGCGCTCCGGAGCACCAGGGTGGCACCGCTAGCGATGGCAACGGCGGGATTTTCCGAGGCGGGGTCGGCATGGCAGAGATTTCCCCCGACCGTCCCCCGGTTGCGCACCGCGCGGTGGGCGATATGATTATAGGCGGCACGCAGGAGCGGGCAATACTCCGCAACCTCCGGCGAAGTAGCGGCCGCAGTGTGGCGCGTCAGCGCGCCAATCGCCAGTTCGTTGCCTTCGGCCCGGATGTAGTCGAGCTCCGCTAGGCGGTTGATATCGACGAGACAATCGGGCTTGGCCAACCGCAAATTCATCATTGCGATAAGGCTTTGCCCGCCCGCAAGTACGCGGGCTTCGGCATTAGCCTCAAGGGCCGACAGAGCCCTATCGACGCTGTCGGCGCGAACATATTCGAATGCTGCCGGTTTCACCTATCCCTCCCTATGTTTTTCGACGTCGTGTCTTTGCGCACGGTCTTGCAATAGCTTATATCTCACGTCGGTACAGTCAACCGGCACGATTACCAGGATTGACGTGTTGCTTACGGGTGGTGACAATCTGAGCTGAACTGTGACTGTTTTGGAGAAAGATCCGGGCTATGCCAAAGACACTATTCACGAATGTCAGAATTCTCGATGGAATGGGGCAATCGGCAACGCCGGGCGAAATCCTGGTTAAACGCAACGGCATTCAGAGCGTCTCCAAAGGGCGCAAGAAATTGCCGCACGAGGGTGCAAGCGTCGTCAACGACGGCGGGGCGACGCTGATGCCTGAACTGGTCAACTCCCATTGCCATATGAGTTACACCGGGCCTGAGAGCATGGGCGATATCCCTATCGAAGAGCATATGCTACTGACGATGCGCCAAGCGAAGACTATCATGAAGGACAGCGCCTACCACAAGTGCCCGCGCACAAGTCACCAGGCATCTCGCCAAGCCGCCGCCGAGTAGCTCGCTAATGGCAGATTCAACGATGTCTCGCGAAGCGCTCCTCGGCGCCGCTGAGGGGTTAGTGCCACACTTGCTCAAGCGCGCAGCAGAAGCGGAAGAACTCAGGCGCCTGCCCGACGCAACAGTGCAAGATTTGATCGACACGGGCCTCATCCGCGCGACGCTGCCGAGCCGCCTCGGCGGCAGCGAGGTCGATTACCGCACCATTATGGAGATTGTCGCAACCCTCGCCCAGGGCTGCGCTTCGACCGCCTGGGTAACCTGCAATTTTCTCAGCTGTACCTTTAAACTCGCCCTATGGCCTCAGGAAGCCCAGGACGAGGTGTGGAACGATTCCCGCGATGCGCGTCTTACCGGCACGTTGATTTTCCCAGCCGGGCGCGCCAAGCGAACCGATGGCGGTTGGCGCCTCTCCGGTCGCTGGCCGTTCGGCAGCGGCATTGACCACGCGGGTTGGAACTTCTTTGCCGCAACCGAGGAGGACGATACGCTCTCCATGTTCCTCGTGCCGAAATCCGATTACACTATAATCGACACCTGGCGTGCCACCGGCCTACGCGGCACCGGCAGCCAGGACGTCAAGGTGGACAACAAGTTCGTACCCGATCATCGTCGCCTGCGCGCACTTGATACGCGCAACGGCAATGCACCGGGCAACGCAGTTAATCCCGGTACGGTATACAAATTGCCGCTTTTTTCGATGTTTTTTGCTTGGGTCGGCGCCGCGGTACTCGGAACCGCCGAGGGCGCTGTCTCAGCTTACATCGCCGCGACCAAGAGCCGGCTAGCTAATTACAGTGGCCAGCGTGTCGCCGACTACGGCACAGTGCAGGTCAATCTCGCCGAGGCGCTGCATTCTGTCGACATAGCGCGCCGCCTCTATCTGCAAAATTGCGACGAAGCGACCGCGATCGTCGAGGCCGGCAACATGCCCACTCTAGAGGAGCGTACACGCTACCGTGCCCAGGGAGCGTTCGCTGCCACACTATGCTGCCGCGCAGTGGACCTCGTTTTCACCGCGTCCGGAGGCGGCGGGCTCTATGACCGCAATCCCCTGTCGCGCGCCTTCCGCGATGTCCACGCCGCGCGCGCCCATATCACCCAAAACTGGGAGCCCAACGCGACCACCTATGGCCGTGTCGCTCTCGGACTGGAGATCGACAATCCGCTGATCTAGAGGTTTGACGCAAATGTGACGTCACGGGCGATACCTTCCTCTCAGAATTTGTTAGTCTGTTTTCATCCGCCGTGTAACCAAGAAAAGGCTGAGGAACATCAGCGCTAGGGCACCCCAGATCCAGACGCTGTGACTTTCGCCGAAATAGACCGCTGCCCAGCCAATGCCAGCCAAAGGCGAGATGTAGTTGTAGCTGGCGAAGAAGACCGGCCCAGCGATGTGGATGATCTCGAACAGGAGATACCAAAAGATTGCGTTGAGCAAAGTGACGCCGATCAGCGCCAGGCCACCATCGTCCAACCCGGCATCAAAGAACCACCACGACCCGGTTGCCGCCATGACCACCAGCAAAAACACCGACGAACCGAGCAAGAGCCCCGCCGCCAGCGGCAAGGAATGGGATTTCGGCGGGCGCATGATCGCCACAAGTATATTAGCTAGGCCATAGAAGAGCGGTGCGAGAAGCGCGATCAACACCCAGCCGATCATGTCGGGATCGGGCAGGCTTTCTTCCGGCAGCAGCACCAGCAACACACCGGCGAGCCCGATGCAGAGACCACCGAAACGCAGGATATGGAATTTGTCGACGCGTAACATCAAAGCGAAAGCAAAGGTCAACGCCGGCACCAGTGACTGGCCGATACCGACCACGCCGGCGGGCAGCTTATTGGCGACATAATTGAGCGCGAGAAAAGGTAACACGAACTCGAACAGAGCTGCCGCGCCATATAGCTTGAGATGCGCCCAGCTCAAATTCATCCGGTTGCCAGTGGCGAAGGAAAGAACCAGCAGGATCAGCCCGGCACCGAGGCTCTGCCAGAACACATAGGCAACGAAGGGAATGCCGGAAGAGATGGCGATCTTATTGAGCGAGAAACTCATGCCCCAGGTGATGCCGCAGGCGAACAGCATGGCTGCCGGCACCAGCGGCACCCGTGCCGTGCCGGTGTTAATTTTCAGCCACTTTCCCATCTGCGCCATCCCCCCGAATCGAGAAACCGATTAACGCCGGAGTGTAATGTAAGGTGTCAAAAAATACCTCCCCCCCTTCGTCGCACAACTCTCCCTTAATTGCGGCGCAAACAAAGCGGAATATCCTAAGCGCTAAATCTTCCAGGAAGAGAACAATGGACGCGCATTATTGGCAGCATGTCTGCCTGGCGGTTCACAATGCTGCGCGCGGCAGCAATGGTCATCATGCTCTTGCATTTCTAGCCGGTGACCGACCGGGCTTCCACCATGATAGTTTCGAGAGCGCCAGCGTCGACGAGGTCGGCGCCAGCGGCTGTCCTATGATAACCAAGGACCACTGGAATGGCTGGAGACCTGAACTGCCAGAAGATTTTCCGGTCAATTTCGAAGAGACTGGCTAGAGCAAATCTCACGCGGATGCTATCACCCACAAGGACGTATTGGTGTCAAATTTCAAAACGACGGTTAGGGAAAGAAGATCATGGCGAAACTCGAACGTATTCTCACCGAACATGTCAAGGAGCCGGCGCCCGGCCTGTGGTCCAACTGCATGCGCTGCGGCGATCAAGTTTTTATCTCAGGCTTTGTTTCGCTGTCGAACAATGGCGAGGTGCTCGGCATCAACAATCCCGGCGAACAGACCCGGGTTATCTTCTGCAATATAAAACATTATATCGAAGCCGCCGGCGGCAAGATGAGCGATATCGCTCGAGTGCGCATCTACCTCACCGACATCCGCCACCGCCCAGCAGTGCTGGAAGCACGCCAGGAATTCTTCACTGGCGATTTTCCCTGCTCCACCCTGATCGGCGTCAGCACGCTTGTGGACCCCGCCTACTTGGTGGAAATAGACGCTGAAGCTATCATCGGTGCCGGCCCAGACTAATAGAGTAAGCAACAAGACACACCGCCCCCATTACAGGCGTTATATTCCCCCGAGAGAGGGAAAACCTGTCTAGGTTTAGCGCTGGCCATTCACTAGATACATCCTGTCCCTAAACCTGCCATTAGGAAAAACCCATCTGGGTGCCGGAAAGCCCATGGCAGAGAAGGTGGAGCGCAGACTGTCGGCCGAGCAGCAATACCGCCGGTTACGACTGTCTCATAGGCTCTGACAAGCGCAGCGCGCCGGAGCGCCACGGGGCTCATAGCTAAGCACATGAGCGATGGCATGCCGGTAGTGTTCGCCAGTGTGATCAACGTGGTGGAATGCGTCGATGACAAGACCCGTCGCACAAACGAGTTTTATACTTTCATTGAAAGAAATGGAGCGGGTGATGAGATTCGAACTCACGACTTCAACCTTGGCAAGGTTGCGCTCTACCCCTGAGCTACACCCGCGTCCGCGCTATATTTGATCGGCCTGGATATTACGTCAAGCCGCCAAGCATTCAAGCCCCGTGGCATTATAATGCTATCATGTAAATGTAATGTTTCGTTAACACCTGGGAAAAACCAAATCATGCCGTCTGACAGCGAAGACCTGTTCCGCCGGTTCGAGCAATTAAGTATAGCGCACAAGACTCAGAGCCACCCGGCGGTGTTTACTGTGGAGGAAGCGCAGCAGCATTGTGCCCACCTCCCGGGCGCTCATTGCAAGAACCTGTTTTTCAAAGATAAAAAGGGGGCGCTCTGGCTTGCTGTCTTGCTCGACGAACGCGAGGTGAAAATCAAGGAGTTGCAGAAGGCGATGGGCGCGGCGCGACTCTCCTTTGGTAAGCCAGAGCTACTTATGGAAGTGCTCGGCGTAATTCCCGGCGCGGTCACGCCTTTCGGCCTAATCAATGACAGCGAGAAACGGGTCGGCGTGTTCCTCGACACTGAGATGATGGCCGCCGATTTGGTTAATTTCCACCCGCTTCGCAATAACGCGACAACGGCCATCGCGCCGTCGGATTTGCGCCGTTTCATTGCCGATTGCGGCCATGACGCAAGCGATCTTCGGTTTCCCCTCGACGAGGAGAGCGGGGCGTGATTGCGCCGAAGACAAAATAGCGCTAACAACGGCATGGTTAATCAAATGGAGCCTGCATGACAGATATTATCGGACAGGACGCAGGAGCGCCTGGCGCGATCCTGGACGCCACCACCCAAACCTTTGTCGCCGACGTCGTCGAGGCGTCGATGGAGTTGCCCATCATCGTCGATTTTTGGGCGCCCTGGTGTGAGCCCTGTAAAACCCTCGGGCCGCTCCTGGAGAAGGTGGGCAACTCCGCGCAAGGCAAGGTCAAGCTAGTCAAGGTCGATATCGACCAGAACCAGGAAATCGCGATGCAGATGCGCATCCAGTCGATCCCTGCGGTCTTCGCCTTCAAGAACGGTCAGCCAGTCGACGGTTTCGTCGGCGCGCAATCAGAGAGCCAGATTAAGAGCTTCGTCGAACGTCTCACCGGCCCGATCGGACCAACTCCGGTCGAGCAGGCGTTGGAGCAGGCGCAGACGGCGCTCGACGCAGAGGATTTCAATTCCGCGGCCAATATCTACAGCCAGGTACTCAAGCACGCGCCGGACGAAGCGACGGCGGTAGCCGGCATGGCGCGCAGCCTCTTGGGCCTTGGCGATGCGGAGGGCGCACGCGAGGTGCTCGACGCGGTGGATGACAAGCTCGCCAAACATGCCGAAATCGAGGGCGCCCGGGCAGCGCTCGAGCTCACCGAGCGCTCTGAGGACACAGCCGACGCTGCGGATGCATCAGAGTTGCTCGTCCGCCTTGAAGCCGACGCCAACGATCATCAGGCGCGTTACGACCTTGCCATGGCCTATTATGCCCAGGCACGCAACGAGGAGGCGATCGACGAGCTAGTTGAGATCGTGCGCCGCGAACGCGCCTGGAACGAAGAGGCGGCGCGCGAGATGCTGCTGCAAATCTTTGACGCTCTCGGACCGACCCACGAGATCGCCATCAGCGGCCGCCGAAAATTATCATCGGTACTTTTTTCCTAATCGCGCGGCGAACAACTGAACGCGCTGGATATGAGTACCGACTTCAGACACGACGCATTTGATCGAATGGCGACGGAATTGCCGCCGGTCATTCCGATCTTTCCGCTTACCGGTGTGCTGCTGCTACCAGGCGGACGCCTACCACTAAATATCTTCGAACCACGCTATCTCGAGATGACACGCGACGCCATGGCGACGCAACGCCTGATCGGCATGATCCAACCGACTGACCCCGAATGCCGCGAGCTTGAGCCGGAGTGCTATGTTACCGGCTGCGCCGGAATGATTACCGAATTCGAGGAGACCGCCGACAACCGTATCCTCATCACATTGACCGGTGTGTGTCGTTTTGAGGTGGAGAACGAGCTTCCCCATGAAGGTCTCCTTTACCGCCGCGTGACCGCCAATTACAGCCTCTATTATGGTGATCTTGCCAGGGAAGAGGCGGTTTTGCCCGATCGCGACCGGCTTGTTATGGCGCTCAAGAAATTCTTCGAAGCACGCGGTATCGATGCCGACTGGTCGGCGATAGACGATTTGGAGAATGAGGATCTGATGACAAGTTTTGCCATGGCCTGCCCGTTCGGCCCGAGCGAAAAGCAGGCGCTCTTGGAATGCCGCGAGGCAGCGGAGCGCAACTCCATATTTCAGGCGCTTCTCGAAATGGCGGTGCATGAGCGTGATGGCCTGGATGGGGCAATGGCCCCACAATAGATAATGATGCGTGTAGAAGGGAAGCAGAGAATATGAGCGAAACTAGTGCCGGGGTTGACCCCAAGCTTCTTGAAATCCTGGTCTGCCCAGTGACCAAAGAGCCACTGGTCTATGACGCGGCAGCACAGGAGCTGATCAGCGAAAAGGCCAAGCTAGCCTATCCCATCCGTGACGGCATTCCGATCATGCTGCCGGACGAAGCCCGCACCATCAAAGACGACTAAAAGCACCGATGGCTTCGTCTCAAGCACCAGCCCCCTGGCCGACCGAAATTCGCTACAAACGCGACCAGAAGGCTATGGAAATAGATTTCGACGATGGCGAGTGCTTCCGCTATCCGGCGGAATTGCTGCGAGTTGAATCGCCCTCCGCCGAGGTCATGGGACACGGCGAAGGAAAAACCACTATCGCTGGGCGGCGCCATGTTGGCATCATGGAGATTGAGCCCGTGGGCAATTACGCCATACGCATCAAATTCGATGACATGCATGACACCGGAATCTATTCCTGGGCGTACCTCCGCTATCTCGGCGAGGAGCAGGAGGAGGTCTGGTCGCACTATCTCGTCATCCTTGAAAAAAAGGGCCTGAGTCGGGATCCATAGTAATTTTGCCCTCAAGCATCGGGCGATTGCCTCCACTTCGTTGAACTTAACAGTGCTTTCTCAAAACATAAAATTGGGGTCGCCTTTCTCGGCGTAAAGGACGGCACACGCGGCGTTGAGAATTTAGTCAACGATCCAACGTTGGGTGTGCGATGGAATGAAGCTGATCTAGCTGCTGATAACGAGAATTTGTAGACGGATGGTCAGGATCAGATGGCGCCAATCAATGATCCAGCGATCAAAGAAAGGATCGGCTGTATCTTCTATATCATCGGGCGATCTTACCGCGCCTTGAAATTCAGCCAGTGCTCCATGATCAACAAAGAAGCAGCAAAACGTGTCGCGTTCAATTTGCAGTCAGCTCTTATTTCCGATCAGCGGCACCACCTCATCGACCAGGGTTAGGAGCGACAGGCGCTCCACCCCGAAGAGATCAATATAGCTCCAGCTAATCTAACAGCCCATGTAATAGCCGAACAGATCGACGTCTTGCAGGTTGAGCAAAATCACCACCTGCTGCTGTCCCGCCGCCAGTTGGCTGATGCGTTAGCCAGTTTACGGCTTATTCAATTCGCCTTAGCCTCGCATGTCGAGAGCGATGGCCCGCCTGCCCTCCGCGAGAGCGACAGTTTGATTCTTGAACACAACTGCGCTTTACGAATAACCGAGTATTATCACCAGCAGCTTGCCCGAGCCCGCCTAACGATAGCGCAAAGTCAGTTCGCCACAGCGCGTCAAGAACCCTCAGCCACTTTGGCGCCCGCCTCGGCGGCACGGCCACCGCCGGACCCCGGCACACAGCCGCCGCAGACCGCGAGGGTCTGCCCAGCGATAAACCGTCCGCGCTCGCTGGCGAGATATACCGCCATGTCAGCGATGGTATCAGCAGTCAGCAACTCGCCGAGCATATTGGCGCGCATGTTATCGGCATAGTGCGTCTCATAGGTTACGCCGATATCTTCCGCCATGCCCTGATGCAATCCTTTTGCCATCTTGGTTTCGACCCAGCCCGGCGAGATCGCGTTGACGCGCACACCGTGAACACCGAGCTCGTCGGCAAGACAATGCATGTAGGCATTGAGGCCATTCTTTGACGCGGCATAGGCGCCCCAGCCAGAAGCATGGGCACCTGCGGCGATTGAGGAGATAAAGATCACGCGACCATTAGTGCTAGCATCAACCAGCGCAGAAAAAAGAGCGCGTGTGATCAGAAAAGGTGCGGTGAGATTAGTCGCGATGATCGACTTCCAGGTCTTGGGTACCATAGTAGAGGTATCTTGCAAGGTGCAGATACCGGCATTGTTGACTAGAATGTCAAGCCCGCCGAGATCGTCAAGCGCCTTGGCACACATGGTATTAATGGCCTTCTCGTCAGCGAGATCGGCGATGGCTGGCACCGCCTTACCGCCCGCACTTTCGATCGCCTGCAGCGAGCGGGCGATACGTTCAGCGCTACGGCCATGTACCGCCACCGCGGCCCCCTCAAGCGCATAGGCCAACGCAATCTCGAGGCCAATTCCATCTGCCGCGCCGGTGACCAGCGCACGTTTGCCTGTAAGTGATGTGTCCATGGCCACCTACCGAACGCTGAACCGGCCTTGCCGGCTTTTCTCGACATATTGCTGGTGATAGTCCTCCGCCTGCCAGTAGTCGCCGGCTTGTACAATCTCAGTCACCACCCGGCCAGCATCGGCCAGCTTGTCGCGCGACGCCTTGGCTGCCGCTTCCTGCTCAGCACCATGAGCGAATACGGCAGATCGGTACTGCGTGCCTACATCCGGACCCTGGCGATTAAACTGGGTCGGGTCATGGCTTTGCCAGAAAATTTCGAGTAACTCCTCATAACTAATGCGTTCCGGGTCGTACTCGACCTCAACCACTTCAGCGTGACCGGTACGGCCAGTGCAAACCTGCTCGTAACTCGGATTGGCTGAACCGCCCCCCATATAGCCAACCGAGGTGGAGGTCACTCCGTCGACCTTGCGGAAAATATATTCAGGCTTCCAAAAACACCCGGCACCGAACGTTGCTTTTTCGCTCATGACTTAACTCCTCTTGTTCCGTTCCTCCTATATAGACAATGACACATGAAGGAGCTAGAGCGGCTCGCCACGGGCAAGACGCGGTAGTTCGCCGACGGTACCCATCGCGTGGCGTATAAAGAGGCGCTTCAGCGGCGGCATGCGGTCAACCGCCGCCAGCCCGATATCACGCGCCAGACGCAAGGGTGCGATATCGTTGGAGAACAGACGGTTGAGCCCGTCTGTTACGGCGATCATCGCCGTTGCGTCAAAGCGCCGCCACTGCTCGTAGCGCGCCAGCAGGTCAGGCATACCGATATCGAGGCCAAGGCGGTGACGGGCAACGATCAGCTCAGCCAGTGCTGCCACGTCGCGCACGCCAAGATTGAAGCCCTGGCCAGCCAGGGGATGAATCGCATGAGCAGCGTCGCCGACAAGCGCCAACCGCTCGCCGGCATAGCGATTGGCATGGGTAAGCGCGAGGGGATAGGACCAGCGGGGGCCCGCGGTCTTCAGCGCGCCGAGGAAATTGCCGAACCGCGCCGCCAGCTCGGCACGGAAGTCAGCATCTTCGAGCGCGAGCAGGTGCGGCACCTGGCCGGTCTTCTCGGTCCACACTAGGGAGGAGCGATTACCGGTCATCGGCAGAATAGCAAAGGGGCCAGCGGGAAGGAAACGCTCATGGGCAATACCGCGATGGGGGCGCTCATGGCTAACCGTGCAAACGATGCCGCTTTGTCCGTAGGACCGCTCCACGCTCTTGATGCCAGCGGCCTCACGTAGCTGTGAGCGCCTACCGTCGGCAGCGACCGCTAGACGTACCGAGATGCGCCTACCATCGGCAAGACTCGCAGTAATGCGCTCGCCCTCGGGGATGAAGGCTTCGACCGAAACCGGCGCTACGTGATGCAGACTCTTGTAGCCGGCGGCAACACGGAGGAGCGCCGTGCGGGTAATGCGGTTCTCGACGATCCAGCCAAGTGGCTCGTCGCCGACCTCCTTATGATCGTAATGAAGAAAAAGCGGCGCATTCTTGTCGGTAACTCGGATCTCGAGGATCGGCTCGGCCGCCTTCTCTATGTCGGCCCATACGCCAATGCCATCCAACACCCGCTTCGAACCGTAGGCGATGGAGCAGACGCGGCCATCGAAGCCTGCGCTTTTCATATGTGTCGGATCCTCACCGTCGAGCACCATCGTTTCAATGCCGGAGCGTGCAAGCGCAATGCCGAGACTAAGTCCGACTAGCCCGCCGCCGGCGATCGCCACATCAGCGATGATTTGCCGGTCCGTAGTCATATGCCTAAACTTGCTGCCCAGTTCATTCGTGCAGCATAGCGCACAAGAGAGAGAGTCATAAGCAGCATGACGACCCAAAAAAATTTGCCTTGGCATGAGATGAGCGCGATCGCACTCGGCAACGCCATCGGCCGCGGCGAAGTCGATCCGGTCACGCTGACCGAGCATTTCCTCGCGCGCATCGAACGCATCGATACCAAAAACGAAATCTATCTCCGTACCACACCGGAGCGCGCCCACACCGAGGCCAAAGCTGCCGCCGAACGCGCACGCCAAGGCCTCCGTCGCAGCCCGCTCGACGGCGTGCCGATTTCATGGAAGGACCTGTTCGACACCGCTGGCGACGTTACCGGCCACGGCGCCAAGGTGCTGCAGGAACGCGTTGCCACGGCGGACGCCACTGTGGTGACGCGCGCGACGCAAGCTGGGCTGGTCTGCCTCGGCAAGACCAATCAGACAGAATTTGCCTTCTCTATCCTCGGTATAAACGGTAATTACGGCACCCCGGCCAACCCGTTCGACGACAGTGTGGCGCGTCTGCCCGGCGGTTCGACCTCGGGCGGCGCGGTATCGGTGTCGCGCGGTCTCGCCGCGGCCTCCATCGGCTCAGATACCGGCGGCTCAGTGCGCGTGCCGGCTGGATGGAATGGTCTCGTGGGGCTTAAGACCAGCTTCGGTCTTTTGCCACTCGACGGCGTTCTAGCTCTTTCCACCAGCATGGACACGGTCGGCCCGCTCTGCCGCGACGTAGCCGATACCGCGGCGGTCTTCACCGCGCTCGCCGGACGATTTGGCGAGGGCAATGGTCATCCGCCAGATCTTGCCGGTAGCGATCCTGTGCGCATCCATCTTGCGATTCCGTCTAATCTAGTGTGGGACGATTTGGACCCCGGGGTCGAGCGCGCGACGCGCGGCGCGATAGCCCGTCTCGAAGCCGCCGGGGTAACGTTAATAAAAGCAGAAATCCCGCAATTCGGCGAGATTGAAGAGTTAATCAGCCATTTTGGACCGTTCCATGCCTCCGAATGCCATGCCATGTGGCACGAATACATTGAGGCCAGGCCTAATCTCGTCTACCGCCCGATCCTCGATCGCATCCGTCTCGGCGGCGAAATGCTAGCGAATAATGTTGAGAAGGCGAAACAATCACTCAGACAAGTGTCACCGTCAATCCATACCCGCATCCGAGAAGTGGGCGTGCTGGCCATGCCGACCGTCGCCATCTCCCCGCCGCCCATCGCCGAGTTGGAAAACGATATGAAGGCCTGGATGGAGGCCAACATCATGGCGCTCCGAAACACACGGCTCGGCAATTTCCTTAATTGTTCAGCTATTACATTGCCCTGCGGCACGGACAATAACGGCATTCCGGCCGGCCTGATGCTGATGGCACCGCCGCGCTGGGAGGAACGCCTCCTGCGCATGGCCGCGGCGCTGGAACCTATCCTTCTCGCCGAATAATCCCGAACCAGCAGAATTCCGGCAAAAATACGAGATTTTGTTGGGTGAATTAACATCTTCCTCCGATTCTGCTATTCTGTTAAGATCGATTCGCAGAAGCAATACACAAACCATTGTTATTAAAGGCAGGAGGCGGGTTTGATCACGCCGACTAACAGTGCGCCAAAGGTGCGCACCACACCGTGACAGCGAGTAGCGAGGGGGCGAAACGCGCCCCATTTCTACCACAAGCGGCGAGCCAGTTTCTGCGCCGGCGGAGCATCCAGCTCGCTGGGCTGACCGTCCTAGCGGTGGCCGGGCTGCTGGCGCTCGCCTTGATCAGCTACAACCCGGCCGATCCCTCGTTAAATACTGCCAATAGCAATTCCATCGCCAATTCCGCCGGTCTGCTTGGCGCCTACACGGCAGATCTTCTGCTGCAGGCGGTCGGCGCGGCCTCAGCCATGCTCATCGCGATCCTCGCCGGCTGGGCCTGGGCGCTTCTTCGCTGCCGGGGTGTGCGTTTCTTCTGGCTGCGGGCAACGCTGACACCGTTCGGCATCGTGCTGGCAGCAGCTGGATTTGCCAGCCTCACCGCGCCCCTGGGTTGGCCAGTGGAAGCCGGTCTCGGCGGCGGCGGCGGCGCGGTGATTGCCCAGCCAGTAGCCGAACAGTTGGCGGCCTGGGGCGCTGGGCGCGCGACTCTACCGATTATCGCCTTCACCCTCGCCGCCATCGCCGGTGGCTTTGCCCTAGGTCTACCCTGGCGCGAATGGCGCGCCATTCTTCGCGGCGGCTGTTTCCTGCTGACACACTCGGGAGTCGGGCTCTTTCGCGGCATGCGCTGGGTGCATGTCAAGACAACGCCGAAATTCGCCAACCCGGAAACCAAGGACGAAACGCACCGCGGCAATAAGAAAACAGAGCCGCTAAGCTTGCGCGAATGGCACAGCTGGCGGGCCCGTCTGCCGAACTTCAAACTCCCGGCGGTGGGGCTTGGTGGTCGCCACAATCTGCGTGCTGAGCCGCATCTCTACGACGACGGCACAGGCAGGGATGAGCCGTCGGAGGACGAAAAATGCGAGCCCAATCTGCTTAGGCGCAAAGCAGCCAAGGTGGTCGAGTCGAAAACGCGCAAGCCCAAGCCGTCGAAGCGTGCCGAGCGCGAAAGCCAGCGCACCCTCGATCTCCAGTCCGGCAACGAATTTGAATTGCCGGCGCTCGACCTTCTGTCAACACCTTCTTCGAAAGGCCGCAAGCCATCCCTTGCAGAGAGCGCGCGTGAGCAGAATGCAGAGTTGTTACTCACCGTGCTTGAAGATTTCGGCGTCTATGGCCAAATTGACAAAGTACGCCCGGGACCGGTAGTGACGTTATACGAATTTATCCCACGCGCCGGCACGCGCACTGCGCGGGTGATCGCGCTGGCCGACGATATAGCACGTTCGATGAGCGCAGTGAGCGTTCGCGTGGCAACCATTCGCGGGCGCAACGTGATCGGCATCGAGCTGCCGAACACAGACCGCGAGATGGTCTATCTGCGCGAGTTGCTAGCTAGCGAGGATTACGAAAATACCGTAGCCAGCCTGACTCTCTCCTTAGGTAAGGACATCGGCGGCGCGCCGGTGATCGCCGATCTCGCGCGCATGCCGCATCTCCTAGTCGCCGGCACGACGGGTTCGGGTAAGTCAGTCGCCGTTAACAGCATGATCCTGTCACTGATTTACCGGTTGCCGCCCGAGCAGTGCAAACTGATCCTGATTGATCCGAAGATGCTCGAACTCTCCATCTATGACGATATTCCGCATCTTTTAACGCCAGTCGTCACCGACCCATCCAAAGCAGTGGTTGCGCTGAAATGGACCGTGCGCGAAATGGAAAGCCGCTATCAAGCGATGTCTAAGCTCGGCGTGCGCAACATAACCGGCTACAACAAACGCCTCGCCGAAGCACGGCGCAAGGGCGAAGAGCTGAGCCGACGCGTACACACCCATTTCGACGCCGAGACTGGCGAACCGATCTACGAGGATCAGCCGCTGGATCTATCGCCGATGCCGTTCATCGTTGTCGTTGTCGACGAGATGGCGGATCTTATGCTCATCGCCGGCAAGGATATCGAGGGCGCGGTGCAGCGTCTGGCACAGATGGCACGGGCCGCCGGAATCCATATCATCATGGCAACACAGCGCCCTTCGGTCGATGTCATCACCGGAACCATCAAGGCCAATTTTCCAACCCGTATTAGTTTCCAAGTGACATCCAAGATCGACAGCCGCACCATCCTCGGCGAAGCTGGTGCCGAGCAGCTTCTCGGCCAAGGCGACATGCTCTATCTCGAAGGCGGCGGCCGCCTCACCCGCGTGCACGGCCCCCTCGTTAGCGACGCCGAGGTTGAGGCGGTGACCGACGCGCTCCGCGCCCAAGCGCAACCCCAATACATCACGGCGATCACCGAAGAGCCGGACACCGAACTACCCTCAACCGCCGACGCAGCTGCTGACGACCCGCTTTACGCCCGCGCGGTAGAGCTTGTTACCCGCGAGAGCAAGGCCTCGACAAGCTTCGTACAGCGCCACTTGCAGATCGGCTACAATCGCGCAGCCCGTATGATAGAACGTATGGAAAGCCAGGGCATCATCAGCCAGGCGAATCACGCGGGCAAAAGAGAGGTCCTGGTCGATCGCATCTAACGACCCCGAGCGCCGAAGTTGCAAACCCTTCATCCGGGGGATTGGGAAGCAGAGGCGCGCTTAGCGCGCAGTGCCCTCTTAAGTTTGTGTATAAACTTGGTGCGAAGGCGCCCAGCGTTTACATAATAACGCCATGACCTTTTCTTTTCTCAACCGACCGGCGCTCCTCTTTGCAATCCTCACCCTCCTTGCCTTTGCGCCTGCGCAGGCCCAGGAAGACGATGCGTTCAAGGTCACGCCCACCGTGCTCAGCGAGGACGACCATGCTTGGCTTACGCGCATCGAGGAATATTTCAATAGGATCCATTCCATACGCGCGAATTTCTTCCAGATATCGTCGGAAGGTGGCGAAGCGGAGGGGGTGTTCTATATGCGCCGTCCAGGACAGTTGCGCGTCGAATATTTACCGCCAACGCCGATTTTGATCGTCGGCGATGGCATTTTTCTCCATTTTCACGATACCGAACTTGGCCAAGTGAGCGACTGGCCAATCTTCGACACGCCGCTAGGGGCAATTAGTGGCGACAAGGTGGAGTTTAACAAAGACCTCATCGTTACCGAATTCCAGCGCCGCTCAGGCGCCCTGGCCATAACTCTGGTAAAGCGCAAGGACCCTAGGTTTGGTGGCTTGACGCTGTTCTTCAGCGAGGCGCCGATAGAACTCAAGCAGTGGAAGGTGGTGGATGCCCAGGGGCTAACGACCACCGTCGCGCTTTTCAACATTGAGACTAATGTAGAACTCAACGCCAAGCTCTTCGTGTTCGATGATCCGCGCAAAGTGCGCAAGCATCGCTAGGGGCATGCGATGGCGAACGGGATGACAGCGCCCCTGATCGTTCTTTCCGCCTGCGTGCGTGAAATTGACATTCATCCTTTCCATGTTGTAGGCGAAAAATATCTTGAAGCGGTCCGAGACGGTGCCGGCGGCTTCCCGCTGATGCTACCCTCGCTAGCCGTGAACTGCGACGCCACAGAGATATTGGCACGAGTCGACGGACTGTTGTTGACCGGCAGCCCGTCTAATATAGAACCGCATCATTATAACGGTCCGGCGAGTACGCCGGACACCATGCATGACACCCAGCGCGATTCATTCGCCCTGCCACTGATCCGCGACGCGGTAGCGGCTGGCGTGCCGCTGCTCGCCATATGCCGTGGCTGTCAGGAACTTAACGTCGCCCTTGGCGGTACCCTGCATCAGACCGTGCATGCGCTGCCGGGGCGGATCGATCACCGCGAGGACAAGAGCCAACCACGCGATGTGCAATACGGCCCAGCGCACGACATCGTGCTGGCGCCCGGAGGCATGCTGGCCTCCTTCTGGCCGGAGCCGAAAGCAGCGGTCAACTCGCTCCATGCCCAGGGGATCGACCGACCGGCGCCTGATTTGCGCGTCGAGGCGACCGCGCCCGACGGCCAGATCGAAGCGGTAAGTGGTGATGGCAGCATCGGTTTCTGCCTCGGCATCCAATGGCATCCAGAATGGAAGGTGCGCGACAATGCTTTCTCCATGGCCATATTCACAGCATTCGGCGACGCTGCCCGTACGCACGCCAAAGAGCGATCGGGCAGTTAGCCTGCAAACCACCTGTGGCCATCCAGCCAGCCATCAACAAATGGTCGGGTAACCAGTTATCAATTTTTAGCGGAATAAACATCGGTATAATATGCATTTTCTTCATATCTAAAATTTCAAACTATCCGTTGTGGAAACTCCTGAAAGGACCATATTCTGGCTAATATAATCCGGCACAAAAAGCCTAAATACGCTTCATTGGCGCACATAAACCAGACAATATGAACTATCGCAAGCTTTCGGACATCGGCATCGCGCTCGGCGACATCCTTCATTTCCGCACCTGGCACGGCGGCTGGGACAATCCCCTCAAGCGCGCGGCGGCGGAGGCGTTTCGCAAGGAGATACAAGAAGCCCGCGGCAACGAAACACCGCTCTTTCACAGGAGCGGCAATCTTGATGACCTGACTGCGTGCTACGAGCAGAAAACTGGCCTCGCCCCGACGACCCCGAAGGTTTTCCCCAACTGGGTCAGGAAAGGCTAAACGACCAATTAATCTTTCATTCGGCGTTAAACGACATGAAAAATAAGAGAGAACCGATGCGTATCTGCACCTGGAACATCAATTCAGTCCGCCTGCGTCGTAACACGGTCGAGCGTCTTTTAGTCGAGCACGAACCAGATATACTTTGTCTACAGGAAATTAAGGTTGTGAACGAAATGTTTCCGCAAGACATCGGCAAGGCGCTCGGCTACTGCCACCAGCATGTTCATGGTCAGAAGGGCTATCACGGCGTCGCCTTCCTCTCGCGCCTACCTTTCACTGAGAGCAAAACTCGCCATTGGTGCGGCAAGGAGGATTCACGCCACGCCTGGGTCACAGTCGAGCCTAGTGACGGCAGCAAGCCGATCGAGCTGCACAATTTTTACGTCCCCGCCGGCGGCGACGTGCCCGATCCGGAGGAGAACGACAAGTTCGCCCATAAGCTCCAGTTCCTCGACGAGATGGCCGACTGGTTCGCCGGACGGCAAAAGAAGACCAACCGCTTCGTACTACTCGGTGACCTCAACGTCGCGCCCTTGGAATCGGACGTCTGGTCGCACAAGCAGCTCCTCAAGGTCGTCAGTCACACGCCGGTTGAGGTCAAGGCCCTCGACAAGGTTTATGCGTCGCACGATTGGGTAGACGCCGTGCGCCACTTTGTGCCAGAGGACGAAAAGCTCTTCTCATGGTGGAGCTACCGCGCCCGCGATTGGGAGATCACCAATCGCGGAAGACGGCTCGACCATGTCTGGGTAACGCCAGCACTTAAGGACGCGCTGAACAGCGCCAACGTGTTGAAGCAGGTGCGGAGATGGGAGCAACCGTCCGATCACGCGCCGGTGTTGGTGGAACTAAACTTTTAAGCCTTTCATCCCCAGCGAGGAGAAGGGGCTTCTAACTGGGTAACCCCGTCGCTTAGCCCAGTGCTTTTTCAATCGCCGGGCGAATGTTTCGGGCGAAAACATCCATCGTGCGCCGCGCCTGAGTCTTGGTAGAGGTGCCGGCC
Source organism: uncultured Rhizobiaceae bacterium (assembly GCA_964624055.1). Lineage (GTDB taxonomy): Bacteria > Pseudomonadota > Alphaproteobacteria > UBA828 > UBA828 > PTKB01. Next base: position 19,266 of record CAZUXZ010000151.1, read on the forward strand.
TGTATGTTGAGGAGAACGTGGCTTGCACCGGATGCCCGAATGTCGGCGGTAAGGCGCTCAGCCACGGTTTCCGCGTCGCCAACCGGGAGGTTGCTCGCGATCTCCTCAAGGCTCTGTTCACCGGGCGTCGGAGCTTCGATCATAATACCGCCGTCCATCGCCTCGTCACGGTTGCGCAGCGCCGTTGCAAGGCGAAGCTGATAGCGTGCGTTCTCTACATAGGCCTCGGTCTCGGCGGCGGATTCGGTGACACAGGCGAAGCGCAGGATGCCGAGCGGATGGCTTTCGCTAGAAACCCCCTCGGCAGCGTAAGACGTATCAATACGGGCACGCATGTCAGCGAGGTAATCTGAGCCCGCGCCACGGCCGGTGATAATCGGAGTGTAACCGCGCCGCGCGGCGAGGCGGTGGGTCGCCTCTGAATCGCCGGCGATCCAAATTTGCGGCAGACGGGTGGGTCGGGTAGCGATGCTGGTTTCCGGCAAACGGATTATCTCCCCGTCAAAGCTAAAGGTCTCCGACGCGAAAGCCGCGTCCATGAGGAGGATGAACTCGTCGAGCTCGCTTTTCGATCGCGCCAAATCGGCACCGAAGCGGTCAAACTCGTAGGGTTGGTAGCCACTGCCAATGCCAAGCAGCAATCGCTCGCCACAAAGCTCAGCGAGCATGCCAATCTCTTCGACCAAGCGCACCGGATGGTAGAGCGGCACCACGACGACGGCGGGGCCGAGTTGAATGCGTGAGGTAACGCCAGCGCAATGACTCACCATCAACAGCGGCGAGGGGCAGACACAGTAATTCGAGAAATGATGCTCAGCAAACCACGCGCCGTCGAAGCCGCAATCCTCGGCATGCCGGACGAGTTCAACCGTATCGGCAAGAATATCGCCAAACGCCGTGCGGCGCATGCGGTATCCCATAAGGCTGAACAGGCTGAATTCAATCATAAAAAGATTTCAATTGAGTTGGGGAGAAATAAACATCTCTTCCCCGAGTGGAAGTCAGGTTGTTGAGATCGGGCAAACTTAGCGCGCGAGGCGCACTTTGACACCCCTTACCAACTAATTCCTACTTCCTCCAAGGGAAAGAACGACCTGTCATTTGATCTAACCAGCTTGACTTTAAATTAGTGAATATCCCCCGCCACCTCCATCGCCTTCTCAATCAAATCAACGGAAAAATCTTCGCTTTTACAGACATCGAGAATAGGCTTTTCACGGCGCATACATAGCTCTGCGGCAGCGGGAACATCGCGTGCAACGTCGTGCGGGACAATCACCGCTCCGTGGCGGTCGGCATGGATAAGGTCGCCGGAGCGCGTCACCATGCCGTGGATATTTACCTCTCCGCCGCAATCGACGAGCCGAACATAGGCGTGCGACGGGCCAACAGAGCCAGAAAGGAGCTGGAACCCCTCGGCGATCATGTCTAGATCGCGCACCGAACCGGAAGTGACGACGCCGAGACAGCCCAGCGCCTTGTGTATATTACTATGCACCTCGCCCCACCAGGAGCCGAAGCCGGGCTGGCCGTCGATATCCTCCACCACCATTACGGTCGGTTCGGATCCATCCTCAATATAGCGGTAATAGGCGAGGCGCGCAGCCTTCTGATCCACATTGGTTGGCGGCGAGGCAGCGCTGACGCGCGCGGTGCGGGCATAACCGACGATAGGCGGCAGATCAGGAAAAGCGCAGTGGAGATGGCGCACGGTAAAGCCCAGCGCGCGTCGCTCAGGTGCGACAATCTCCAACGCGTTACAGACTGTCGGCGTGTCGATCTCGCGCAACAGCGCCAGTTCGCTTTTGTTCAGCGGTGTGTCCGTCACAGGGGCTGCCCTCATTAATGAGTGAACAATGCTTATGCGCGTTATATAACGCGGCGTGACCGATTGGGACAATTGATGTGACGAAAGCACTACGGATGGGCGTGGCCGGGGTCGGCCATTTCGGCAAATTCCACGCCGCCAAGATCGCGGCGGCGGCAGATGCCGAACTGGTGGCCGTAGCGGACAGCGATTGGGGAGTAGCACAAGAGGTCGCAGCGGCCCACGGCGCCGCTGGCTTTGCTGATGTGCGCGACATGCTGGAGAAGGTCGACGCGGTCTCCGTCGCAGTACCAACGCGGGCGCATTTCGAAGTGGCAAAAATTTGTCTCAAGGCGGGAGTCCATGTCCTCCTGGAAAAACCTATCGCTGATAATCTCGACGACGCCCGGCGGCTAATCGAAATCGCGGATAGCAATAATCTCACATTCCAGATAGGCCATTTGCCGCGCTTTTCCGGGGCCGCCGAATTTCTTCGCCGAAAACTCGACAATCCGTTGTTCATAGAATCTTTGCGTATCGCGCCATTCAAACCGCGCGGCACCGATGTCAGTGTCATTCTAGACCTGATGATCCATGATCTTGACTTTATTCTTTCGCTGGTCAATGTCCCCATTGTTTCGATCGATGCCGCCGGCGCGCCGGTATTCACCGAATCCGAGGACATAGCCAACGCGCGAGTAAAGTTCGGGAATGGCTGCATTGCTAACATCACCGCCAGCCGCATCAGCCTAAAGACTGAGCGCCAAATGCGTGTTTTTCAGGCCGACGGTTATATAGCCGTAGATTTTGATAAACAAAAGACACGCATGGTGGCCAAGAAGAGCGCCGGGCCGGTCGCCGGCTTTTCAGATTTTGATATGCAGGAGGAAAGCTATAAGGAGGTCGACGAGCTCCAATGCGAGGTCGAGGCCTTCATCGCTGCTGTGCGCGACGGCACCCCGGTAGCGGTGGACGGTGCCGAGGGCTTGCGCGCCCTAGAAGCGGCGCTCGCCGTTACGGACAGCCTCAAAGCCAATTGGGCCGCGGTGGAGAAGACGGGAAAATTTTTCTGATAGGAAAAAAATTACGAATGAAACTGTTCGCGCCTCAAATACATGAGAGAGACGAGAAGACCCTCACCCCTGTGGTAAAGCATTCAGTCTGTCTGCATCGTATCGCGCCCTTTCTCGACATCGCCTCCTACCGTCCGCTGGGCCGCGCGCTCCATCTGATTACCGACCCACCCTGGCAATTGCTCATCGCTAGAGACGGCCCTGCACGTACGCCCATCGAGGAAGCGCTCTATGGCATCGGTCGTGACCATGTATTCTATACCGGTGAGCGCGATGCGAAGGAACTTGTGACCTATTACAATGCTTCGGATTTATTCGTCTCGCCAGCCTACAACGAAGCCTATGGCATGGCCTTGCTCGAAGCCGTCGCCACCAGCCCGATAATTATCGTAAGCAATTGGTGCAGGAAAAACTTGATCGTAGCCGACGGCAAGACCGGCGTGCTGATCAGTCCGTGGGAAGAAATAAATTTCGCTGAGGCACTGCATAAACTTTCAACCGACGACGCGTGCCGTCACGCCATGGGCGAGGCAGCGGTGGCGCGGGCAAGCACATTACACGGTACGGCTGCCGCGACGACCAACCCGGAAAAAGCGATAGAGGTAGCGCAGAAAATCAACAAAGGAGCCGTGCCGTGACCCGTTTGGTGATGATCCGCCATGCCACCACCGCATGGAACGAAACGCACCGCCTACAGGGGCTTGTTGATATCGCGCTCAGTGCCAAGGGACGCGCCGAGGCGGCAGAATGGCGGCTGCCAAAGGAATTCGCCGATGGTTGCTGGGTATCGAGTCCACTGCTGCGCGCGGTGCAGACGGCGCGCGCCCTCGGCGCCTGGCACCTCACCTGCGAACCGCGTTTAGTGGAAATGGATTGGGGCGAATGGGAAGGTCGCACGATCGAAGAGATGCACCTCAACGACCCGATTTATAAACATGAGGTAGAATCGCGTGGCCTAGATTTCTCCGCCCCCGGTGGAGAAAGCCCGCGTCAGATCCAAAAGCGCCTCGCCCCCTGGCTGAAAGAGATCGCCGCCCAGGAACGAAAGGTAATCGCAGTTTGCCACAAGGGCGTGGTGCGCGCCCTCTTCGCCCTTGCAGTGAACTGGGACATGCTCGGCCGGCCACCGGTTAAGTTAGACTGGACGGCCGCACAATTGTTCAAACTCGACCGAGACGGCTTACCCAGATTGGAGCAAAGCAATGTCACCCTCTCGCCAACAGAAAAAAATTCATGAAGGCGAAGTCGACCGCGGCGAGGTGATTAGTATTTTGAATCACGACCTACAGCACGTCGAAGAAGCCTGGCGCTTCTTTATGGGATTTTTTACCTGCACCGCGAAGCATCCCACCTCAAGCTGGCATGCACTAGCGCAGCTATTGGACTGCGTATGATGGCGGAGAGCGACTTCCGTCTGCGCTACCCGTTACGCGCAGTCGCACCCAATTATTTTTCTGCCCTACTTGGTCTTGTCTTCACGGTTACCCCCCTCACCCTTGTGACACCGCTCGCGGTGGTAAGCGGCGTACTAGCCTTCTGCGCCTTAATCTTTTTCCTGTTCGGTTTGCACACCGCGATTCGCCATAATACATTTGTCACAGTCTCAGATCGCGGTGTAACTTTAGTTGGCTTGTGGGGCGCCGATATTTCCTGGTGTGAATTGCGTGAACTCAAGCTCAACTGTTTTTCGACCAGACGCGCCCGCCGAGAAGGGTGGATGCAGCTTCGCCTAAGGGGAGGGAAGCGGACCATTTGTCTGGATTCCACGCTTGAGGGATTCGACAGATTGGTTGCGCGCGCCGCGATGGAAGCACGGCGTAACAAGCTCCAAATGTTGCGGGACACCGAGAAGAACCTTATTGCGCTCGGCCTCGCTGAGCTATCTGAAAATGCGCCCCAAGACGCAAATGGAAGTACGCCGTGAAGGATTTGCTGTAGATCAACGACCTAAAGGTCAATTTTCACGTCGCCGAAAGCATGGTTAGGGTAGCTGACGGCATCTCCATCCATACTCCCAAGGACAACACGGTTACGCTGGTGGGCGAGTCGGTGTTAGCGCAGTCTAATTCAGTGTATTCCATGGTCGGAATCGTTAGGGGTGAAGCACCAAACCTTCGCGCGCGACGATCGAATCGGAGCGTGCTTCTGAGACCTCGTGCGCGATGCGGTCCATGAATTGGTCGTCATGGCCTGGATCATGATGAAATACCACCAGTTTTCCAGCATCCGAAAGCTCGCACAATCGCACCCCTTGGTTCCAGGTCGAATGGCCCCAGCCTACATGGTTGGGATATTCTGCTTCCGTATAAGTTGCATCGTAGATCACTAGATCGGCCGATTTGGTCAGCGCGATCAGCGCGTCATCCGGGCCGTCCTCAGTGTGCTCGTGATCAGTCAAATAACAGACCGAGCGGCCGTCGAATTCAACGCGGTATCCGGTGGCGCGGCTGGGGTGATTAAGTTCGGCGGTGCGTACCACGATGCCCGGGCGCGGCTCGATGACGTCCCCGATGGTAAAATCCTCGAAGGTGACTTCCGCGCGCAACGTCTGAAAATTAAGCGGATTAATCGGATCCTTGAGAAAGCCCCTCATCACATCCTTGATACACCGCTCAGGCCAAAGATGCCCCGCACGGATGGCGAGCCGCGTCTTCTCGTCGAGGCCTGGCAAGAAATGCGGCCAGCCCCAGATATGATCGTAATGGGTGTGGGTCAGAAACAAGTCGGCGTCGAGCGGATCCTCGCTGCGTAACGCTTTTCCGAGCTCAGCGATGCCAGTACCGGCATCAAAAATGAGCAGCCAGGCGCCACAGCGCACTTCCACGCAAGAGGTGTTGCCGCCATATCGCGCCGTCGCCGGTCCCGGGCACGGGATGCTACCCCGCACGCCCCAAAAGCGCACGAAGAACTCGACCTCATTGGCCACGCTTTTCCCCGCCAAACGGCTTCTCCTGAAATTTGCCGCAGTCTGCCTGAAGCGACGGGAGGGCGAAAGCACAAATCGCACCCGCAGCGTCTAGCGCTGCTACCCAGAAGTACCTTGGTAAAGTAGTCTGCGGCTTACCCAATACTCGTTGTAGCACTCGGAACTTTACATGCCGCCTTCGATTATATACCGCCTCATGCTAAATTGATGACAGCGAACAACTCGATCTCCCAACCAAGATCCGCAGCGGAACAGAGAACGAGCTGGTTCGGCGTCACGCTCGGCCTAGGTCTCGGTACGCTCGCAGCCTATCATCTGTTCAAACTACCACCGGTATTGCCGATCCTGCTCGAGCTTTACGATTATGGCATGTTCGCCGCCGGCGGCTTCATGTCGATTTATGCGATTATCGGCCTCCTTGCCTCCGCCTTTCTGGGCGCACGACTCCAGCGATACGGTATGCCACGCTTTCTCATCTCTGCAGCGGCATTGCTTATTGTCGGCAGCTTGATCACCCTGGCTGCGCCGGAAGTGATCCCGGCGATGTTCTTCGCGCGCGGACTGGAAGGACTCGGTTTTGCGATCCTCGCCGTGTGCGCACCCGTGCTTGCAACCACGAGTGCCCAGGACCGACACAAGACCATAGCTATAGCCCTCTTCGCAGCATGGATACCAGCGGGACAGTTGATCGCCATGGGCGTGGCACAACCTTTTGTGGGACAGGCAGAATGGCGTCCAATTTGGTGGGCCGGCATTGCCTTCACGTTGATCGTAATCACTCTCGGGCTGCTGGCTGCCGGACGCCATGTGCCTCGTCGCGTAGCATCAAACGCGGACGTGCCAACGCCGCTCACGAATTTTTCGCGCGCTGACCGCCTAGCGCTGATTTTGGTCGCTGCGATCTTTATGCTGTGGTCAACTGAAATTTTTGCCATGCTCACCTGGCTGCCTATATTTTTGGTCGAAGCGCGGGATTTTACGCCCAAAGCAACGATCTTTGTTTATGCCGTTCCCTCGATTTTGATTTGCTTTTTTAGCGTCGCCAGCGGCTTTGTGCTGCGCGCAGGCGTTCCGTTGCCACTCCTGCTATCAATCACCCTTGCGCTTCAGGGCGCAGTGTGGATGGCATTACCACGGTTGGATGGCGTCGAGACCGGCCTGGCCGGACTTATCGTTTTCGGCATTGCCGCGGGACTGTCGGCGACCTGTCTTTTCGCTGCGCCGGCTCTGATCCTTGGAGCGACGAACGCCGGCGGCAGTGCTTTTGGGATAGTTATGACTGGACGCAATCTCGGCGTTCTAGTAGGGCCTATCCTGTTACCGCCAGTACTGATCGCAATGAACGGATGGCACGGTGTGGGCCCGGTATTCGGTGCAATCTCCCTCGCCGCGGCCGGAGCGGCGCTTAAACTGGGTTCGATGCTAAAACGGCGCGCCGACCACGCCTGATCAATTCAACGGACCAGACGGTATCCGCCACCTTCGGTCACCAGGAGCTGAGTGTTAGAAGGATCAGTCTCAATTTTCTGACGCAGACGGTAGATATGGGTCTCCAACGTATGGGTGCCGACACCAGCATTATAGCCCCATACCTCGTTGAGGAGGACATTCCGCCCAACCACCCGATCCTGCGCGCGGTATAAATATTTGAGGATCTCGGTTTCCTTTTCCGTCAGGTGTACCTTATGTTCGCTGTCAGAATTGACCAGCATTTTGGCAGCGGGGTGGAAGGTGAGACTGCCGATGGAGACGGTCGCATCTTCGCTCTGCTCGTGCCGTCGCAGCTGGGCGCGGATCCGAGCCAGCAACACACCGAAACGGAAAGGCTTAGTGATATAATTATTGGTGTTTGAATCGAAGCCAAGAATGGTGTCGGATTGGCTGTCGGCACTGGTCAGCATGATGATCGGTGACTTAACGCCGTTCCGTCTGAGGAGCTTGCACAACTCGTGGCCGTCCATATCCGGCAAGGCAGCATCAAGCAGCACGAGATCGAAGCTTTGCGCTTTGGTCATCTCAAGCGCTTCGGCGCCGCTCGCTGCCTCACTGGCGGCAAATTCCTCATAGATACTGAACTGTTCGGCCAGCGAGATGCGCAAATCCTCATCATCGTCGACCAGCAGAATGCTTTTGCGGGAATTCATAAATCCGTTCGGAATAGGGTGTTTTTTGAATTTTGTAAATAATGATTAAATTTTGCAAAATCACAATTGTCCTAGGAGAAGTAAGATGGCGGACCCCATGCCTATTTCAATCCAATGAATCTCGCGGCTACCACCTTGAACGGGCCCGTGGTGACCCTCGAGCCTCTGCGTAAACGCCATCTCGCCGGCCTAACCCGAGCGGCACGGGGAACCGATATTTGGCGCTATATGTCGGAGGACCTCTCCAACGAGGGCGCCCTCGGCCCATGGTATGAAGAAGCCCGTCGGCTCGAAAAGATGGGCAGCCAACTGCCCTTCGCCATCCGCAGGGCCACGGATGGTGGGTTGATCGGCAGCACGCGCTATCTCAACGTTGCGCCCCAGCATCTCCGACTGGAGATCGGCTGGACCTGGTTGATCCCAGCCCATTGGGGCGGGCGGGCCAATGCGGCGACCAAACTTCTGTTATTCCAGCATGCCTTCGAGAAACTCGGCGCCGCTAGGGTGGAGTTGCGCACCGACGCGGCCAACAAACGCGCCCGCCGAGCGATCACGAAACTTGGCGCGGTGGAGGAAGGAGTTCTACGGCGCCATATGGTAATGCCGGGCGGGCGGGTACGCGACACCGTGCAGTTCGCCGTGATCCGCGAGGATTGGCTGGCCGTCCGCGCGACGCTCACGGCACGAATCACCAATTAAGAGCGAATCCTGCCTACCCTATTTATAATCATAAGATACGCTAGCTAGTACCTGCGAGTTGCAAAATATAGTGGCGCACCGATTCATTTTACGACGAATTCTGTCCCTCTCGGCCACAACGACAATCCGTGGTGCCCCGCACCAACAGCGCCAAGTTCCTGCATGTCTCAGCTGAAGACTTCAAGCCGACCAGGGGCAGCGAGGCACTACGCAAAGACGACCCCCCTCTCCCTCCTCAAGCGCATCAACACTTGCACCCGGCCCTGTGTGCGAAACTCTTTGACGGTTTAGCTTTCCCGGGCGCCGAAGATCGCGCTGCCGACGCGGATATGCGTTGCGCCAAAGGCGATAGCGGTCTCATAGTCGGCCGTCATGCCCATGCTGAGCTTTTCCAGACCGTGACGCTGGGCAATCTTTCTCAACAGTGCAAAATGGGGTGCCGGTTCCTCACCTGCTGGCGGCAGACACATCAGCCCGATCACCGGGAGTTCATATGTCTCGCGGCAGGATCGGATAAAATCATCCGCTGCGCCAGGTAAGACGCCGGATTTCTGCTCCTCTTCACCGGTATTGACCTGGATGAAACAATCCGGCCGGCGTCCGCTCCGCGCCATCTCCTCGGCGAGAGCACGGGCGAGCTTTTCACGGTCGAGGGAATGAATGACATCGCCTAGCGCCACCGCGTCGCGCACCTTGTTACTTTGCAAGCCGCCTATGAAATGAAGGCTAGTCGCAGGAAACTGCGCCTGCAGGAGCGGCCATTTGTCTTGCGCTTCCTGCACCCGATTCTCGCCGAAAGCGGTATGTCCAGCTTCGAGCACTGGCAGAATCACTTCTGATGGTTTGGTCTTCGATACTGCCACGAGGGTGATTTCCGCCGCGACGCGTCCCGCCGCCTTGGCTGCCGCATCGACAGCATCTAACACATTATGATATGCCGTAGACGTACCCGTTGTACTATCCGATTGAATGCTTTCCTGCGCCATGACAGCCTGTTCGTAATTTCATCTGATTGTTGGTTACGATGAAGCTAACAGAGCTCGCAAAACGGCTCAATTCGAAGAACGCCGCCGGCCTCGGCTTGCCGCCACTGGTGCTGATTACCGATGCCGCGCGTCTGCCCGACCCGCTCGGCGCGGCGGCTCGCTTGCCAGCGGGAAGCGCAGTATTACTGCGCGATTACGACCTTGCCGAACGCCAGGCGCTAGCCCTCAAGCTCTCCGCCCTCTGTCGGCAGCGGCGACTGAAGCTGCTGATAGCCGGAGACGCGGCATTGGCAATTCGTATCGGCGCGTCTGGCTTTCACCTGCCCGAGAGGCGCATTTCAGAAGTCCGGCGCTGGCGCCATCGCCGCCATTGGCTGATCACCGTCGCTGCTCATTCGCGCGAGGCGCTCAGCCATGCCGCGATGGCAGGAGCCAACGCGGCGTTCCTGTCGCCGGTCTTTGCGACCCGTAGCCATCCCGGGTATCGCCCACTCGGCCCGGAGCGCTTCAATCTCCTCGCCACAATGGCGTCGCTTCCGGTCTATGCGCTGGGCGGGATAGTTGTCGAAAACGCGGATCGGCTGCTCCGTGGACGCGCGGTTGGTATCGCGGCAATACATGCGTTCAAAGATCGCGTTTAGCTTTTTTCGATGGCAAAATTCTTATCTATATAGGAAATCAGCGCGGCGACGCTTTGTTCCTCCGACTGGGCGCCGGTTTCAATAACTAGCTCCTGCTCCTCGGGTGCTTCATAAGGTGCGGAGATACCGGTGAAATCCAGAATGTCGCCAGCACGCGCCTTACGGTAGAGGCCTTTGGGGTCGCGCTGCTCGCAAACCTCAAGCGCTGCATTGACGTAGATCTCGTGAAACGAGCCACTGGGATAGCGCCCCGCCGCCTTGCGCGCACGCTCGCGATCGGCGCGGTAAGGCGAGATGAACGCCGAAAGCACAACGAAACCGGCATCGGCGAAGAGTGCCGCGACCTCGCCAACGCGGCGGATATTCTCCGCCCGGTCTTCCGGCGAAAAAGTTAGATTGGCATTCAGCCCACCGCGCACATTATCGCCATCAAGCACATACACTTGATAACCCTTTTGGAACAACTGACGCTCGGTTTCAAGTGCGATGGTGGTCTTGCCCGAGCCCGACAGGCCGGTGAACCAGACCACGCCGCCCTTGTGGGAATTACGCTGTTGACGCAATTCGGTGGAAACGCCCTTATCGACCGCAAACAGATTGCTCGTCTTGTCGGTGATGAGATGGCGCTGATCAGGGTAACCGCGCATTGAGATGATGCCCCCGCCCGAGATATCGTAACCATCTACGAGAACAAAGCGGCCGGTTTTCCGATTGGAGGCAAATTCATCGAGGGCTAGCATGACGCGGCTCCTAAGCACCACTTCGCCGACGCCATTGCGCTCTATAGCCGCCTCGCTGGAGGCCGAATCCGTCATCGCGAGATCGTCAATATCAATGATGCGGTCGACCGACTGAACTTTCACAGGCGCTTCGAACGTGCCGAGTTTAAGCTTATATTGCTTGCCGGCAGCGAGTGGCTCGCGACCGAGCCAGAAAATATGGCCGCGGAATACGTTCGATTCGAGCGGTGGATCCGCTATATGGCTGATCACCTCACCGCGCTCGACAAAGATCTGCTCGTCAAGAATGAGACCAACCGACTGGCCCGCCACAGCTCTTTCCGGTGAACCGCCGTCGGGCCAGGCCACTATGCGCGCCACACGGGCACACTTGTTTGACGGCGAGAACAGCAATTCATCGCCCACCGCAAGGACGCCGGATTCGATGCGCCCAGCAATAATGCGACGGTCGTCGAAATGATAAATATCCTGCACCGCCAGCCGCAAAGTTTTCCCAGCATCCGGCTCGGTTTGCTCGATAGCGTCGAGCGCTTCGATGACAATCGGCCCTCCGTACCATTCGCTACGCTCAGAACGCACCGCGATGTTGTCACCGTCTCGTGCCGAGACTGGCACAACATCACTCGGGGTAATGCCGAGCTCTGCGAGATAATCGCGAATGTCTGCTTCGACAGTGGCAAAGCGTGCAGCATCAAACTCTACCGCGTCCATCTTGTTGACGGCGACGACGATGCGGCTCAGGCCGAGGAGGTGGAGAAAATAGGCATGGCGACGGGACTGCTCGCGCACCCCTTCTGTTCCGTCGATCACCAGCAGCGCCGCCGAGCAGGAGGCGGCGCCGGAAACCATGTTCTTAACGAACTCGCGATGGCCCGGCGCGTCGACGATGACATAATCGCGCTTGTCAGAGGCAAACCAAATATGCGCGGCGTCAATAGTGATCGCTTGGTCACGCTCGACCTGGAAGGCATCCATTACGAAAGCCCATTCGAAGGCCATACCGCGGCGATCACACATGGCGCGGATCGCCTCGACTTTTCCGTCCGGCAGGGTTCCGGTGTCGTGCAGCAGACGGCCCACCAAGGTAGATTTGCCGTGATCGACATGGCCAACAACGGCAATGTCGAGGCGGCGGCCGTAGGTGTCTTCTTGTCCGGCTTCATCGAATACTTCGGATTTGTCTGTCGGTTTGTTCATGGCGCAGCCGCCTACATGTAACCGTCGGCACGCAGACGTTCGAAGGAATCTTCCGCTTCATGGTCCATCGCGCGTCCTGCTCGCTCGGCCGCGGTTGTAACGCGAAGCTCGGTAATGATCTCGCCTATGGTCTTGGCTTCACTCTCGATGGGATGGGTTATGTCTTCATCGCCGAGGGAGCGGTAGCGCTTGCCAGCCGTAGAAAAGTAGAGAGATACGGTGGGTATGTTCTCGCGCTGGGTATAGAGCCAGACATCGATCTCCGACCAGTGAAGTAGGGGATGGATGCGGATATGAGTGCCCGGGACAAAATCTGTCTTGAACTGGTCCCAGAATTCTGGTGGCTGATCGCGAAAGTGCCATTCGCCAGCCTCACCACGCGGGCTAAACACTCTCTCCTTGGCGCGGGTGCCCTCCTCGTCACGGCGGATACCAGTAAAAATTCCGGTGTAACCCTCACGGGCCAAAAGCTTTTTAAGCCCCTCAGTCTTGCGCGCTGCAGCGCGTGCAGCCGGCGGTAGGGTAGCGTCGGTCTCCTCGATCGACGGGCAGG
>CAZUXZ010000152.1:0-2739 GCA_964624055.1 uncultured Rhizobiaceae bacterium
TCCTGGTATCGTGGGAATGCTCGGTACCATTTGTGAATCTGAGGATGAAATCCACCTCTATAAAAACGAAACCGGACAGTGGGAGTCTTTGCCTGTTACTGGAGAAAGATGGAAAATCCCGACGGGCCTTACACATCTGGCGAAATGCATTTCTGAAAATAAAGACCCTGATATAACAATTGAACATGCTAGGCATGTGATTGAAATAATGCAGAAAGTGTATGTTTCAGCGCGGACGGGGCAGGCTCAGGATATTACTACCTCCTTCTAAAAAGTTCTATGGTTGATTAATATCCTGATATGAGTGGATTTTGGGGTCTTGGTTTTATGAAAAACAGAAATTTAATAATTTTGATTAAGGCTTTTTGAATAGGATTGGAGGTTTGCTACATGACAAGAGCGGTGAAGATTGCTTTTGTAGGAACTGGCGATGTATTTTTGAAATACTATCTCCCTGAAGGTATAGAGCAGGATATATTAGATGTCGTTGCGATTTGCGATGTCGATTATAAAAGAGCCGAAACGGTTGCAAATTTTGTGGGTAATGGATGTAAGGCATACGGGGATTACCAAGAGATGCTGGATTCAGGCGAAGTTGAAATGGTGGTCATTCTTACACCTCCAACAACACATTATCCACTGGCTATGTCAGCCCTTGAAAACGGGATCCATGCCTATGTAGAAAAGCCATTTTGCAGGCATCTTTCGGAGGCGGACAAACTAATTGAAGCTGCCAATGCCCATGGGGTTAAATTAATGGCCGCTCCAACGTTGATGTTAGATCCGCCAAATAGAATGATGAGGGAAATGATATCTGAAGGAGCAATTGGACATGTTGCTTTTGCTACTGACCCGGCGTTCCAACTGGGGTCTGCGATTTCTGCCTATATGGATAGGTTTGTTAGGCAACTTGATCATTCTGGTATCACGATTTTACAAAAACCAGAGGAAAAGACTGATGCGTCCTGGTACTACCAAAAGGGAGGGGGTCCAGTTTATGATCTGGCCGTTTATTCAATAACCCGAATGACTGGGTTAATTGGGCCAGCTAAGAGAGTCTTTGCGTACTCAGGGATAGTGGATGATAGCCGGACATTGTTGCAAGGTACTGAATCAGAACGCAGCATAGAAGTTACGGAAGATGATAATACTTCTTTGCTTCTTGATATGGGGGCTTCCCGATTTGTGCACATCAATGCTGCTTGGCACGGAGGCGCGACAAAAAATCAAGGTTTTGAAGTAATTGGATCGAAAGGAACGATTACTCAATCCAGTGTGGGTAATATTGTCACAAGAGAGAATTCAGCGATGGTGCATATTTATCGTAATGAATCGAAAGAGTGGCAAGATATACCTGTAAAGGAAGATTTATGGTGGATTCCGACTGGTGTAACCCACTTGGCTGACTGTATATCAAGGGATATGGAAACTGACATAAGCGTGGAACAAGCGCGCCATGTTGTTGAAATAATGGAAAAAATTTACATAGCTTCTAAAACAGGGGAGTCTCAAGAAATTACGACGGTCTTTTAATAGGATCCGTATTTATTCGTTACAAAACACACTACAAGGAAGGAACATTTATGAAATTAGGCGTTGCAGGATATGGCATACCAGATGATTTGGCTGATATCGACTCAAAAGTTTTGAGAAATCTGAAGAGTGATGGATTCAGTGGATTTTTCGGTGGATCAGAGGAAAAAATGGAAGCTTTAGGCTCTGATGGGAGAAAAAGATTGAAAAATCTATGTGAGGATGAGGGTGTAGAGATAGCCTCGTGGTTTGTTGTTACGCAGACACATATTAGACCCAATCATCCTGATAAGAAAAAAGATGTGGAAAGTTTTCGCAGGAGCGCTGAGATGGCCGTAGAAGTCGGATGCAAAAGTATAGGTACATCTCCTGGCAGTTTGGATGATCGAGGCAGATGGTTTGCCCATCCGGATAATTGGAAGCAAGAACCACTAGATATGCTTGCTGAATCACTGAGCGAAATTGTGAAATTCTTTGAAGGGTCTGACGTAAAGCTTTGTCTTGAATATGGTAGCCCCACGGTAGTGAATACACCAGAACGGGCTCTTTGGTTGGCTGAGCAAGTAAATTCACCTAATCTTGGGGCATATGCTGATCCTGCGAATTGGATTCATGGTTATGACTTGATTTTTAACAACACAGAAGTTATTAACCATGCCTTTGATGTATTAGGTGATTCAATCTATGCTGCTCATGCGCGAGACTTTTGGGTAGATGATGGGGCAGAAGGAATGACTTTAAAAACAGGTGGCGCAGGTCAAGGTTTGATGGATTATGAGACTTTTTTGAAGAGAGCTAATGATCTGGACCCGGACATGTCTATTTTGATTGAACACACACCTCAAGATAAGATACTTGATGCTCGAGACTACATAAGGGAAACTGCTTCAAGGATAGGGGTTACAATGGACTAACAGCCTTGTAACGTGATGAGTTAAAAGTCCCAATGGTTAAAGATATAGAATCATTCATAAAAGAAGACCATATGGTGAGGAGATTTGCTGTCGCTCGTAAAGATCAAATTTGGGATCCTCACCGTCCTATCTATCACTACCAGAATCCAGAATATAGAATGAATGACCCGAATGGATTATCGTTTTGGAATGGTAATTGGCACCTTTTTTATCAAGCTTATCCGGAAGGTGAAGGTATTCAACATTGGGGTCATACGTTTAGTAAAGATCTGGTTCACTGGAGAGACTTGCC
>CAZUXZ010000153.1:0-15958 GCA_964624055.1 uncultured Rhizobiaceae bacterium
ATGGCATAATCGACATTGGCCTTAATCTCCGCCGCCGTCTCGCCGGGCAAGCCGAGCACGAAGAAGGCGGAAAGCGGCAGCCCAATCTTCTTGCAGGCAGCCATGACTGGCTCGACTGTGCTGAGATCAAGTTTCTTCTTCACCACCTCATCGATCACCCGCTGGACCGATGATTCGATCGCGATGCAGAGGTGCTGGCAACCGGACTGCTTGGTGCGCTTGATGCGCTCGAGAGTCCAGGAATCGGCGCGCACGCCATTGGGCGTATCCCACGGGATCGTGTTTTCCATCGCGATCAGCGCGTCGAGTAATTCCTCATAGCGCGGGATGTCGTGGGTGAAATTGTCGTCCTCAAAATGGATGTAATCGATACGGTAATTTTCAGCGAGATACTCGATATGGGCGCGAACATATTCCGGCGAATGGTGGCGGAACTTGTAGCCCATGGTCGCCTGGATCGAGCAAAAGACACATTGATGCGGACAGCCACGGCTGGTGAGAATGGTTACCGCGCGCTTACCATATTCGCGCACGCGCGGTGCGTAGCCATGGCTTTGCAGATAGAAATAACGTTCCATATCAACCATGTCGTATGCTGGGATAGGGAGATCGTCGAGATTGGGAATGAAGGTGATCGGCGCCTTCTTATTGGGGCGTAGGAGATCGGCGTCCTCCACGCTGCCGAGCACACCCTGAAGCTCGATCTTCTCGCCCTTCTCAAGACATTCAAGGAGATAGTGAAGTCGCTGTTCGCCTTCACCCATCACAACGTAATTGAGGGACTCCTCCTCGATCATCTTCAGAGGAAAGGAGGAGGCGTGCGGCCCACCGAGGACTGTCACAGCCTCGGGCCGCACCCGCTTAGCGATGCGCGAGGCTTCGAGGGCGCCGTCGATCTGCCAGGAGAACATGTTAGAGATGGCGATGACGTCGGGTGCGTAATCCTCGATGGTGCGAGCGAGTGCGTTCCAATCATCACCGAAGGTTTTCGAGCCGTCCGGATAGGTTGTGATCTTGCCACCGAGCCTAGCGTCATAAACGCGCATCTCGCCTGGCCAGTCCACTTTACGCAAATAGGACGCCATATAGAGCGAGCCGAGCGGAATGGAGATGGTCGGTGCGACATCTACGCCATCCAAGCTGCGGATGATTTGCGGCGGTATGACAAAAAGAATTTTCATGCGTTCGATCTGGTTGCGTGGCGCCGGATTATAACCCAACGCCGGGCTAATATACCATACAGGAGGGTGGCAGGGCGAGGCGAACTATCCGAATCGCGACCACCTCTATTGCCCCATCATCGGCAATTGCCTATAAGATTCAATGCTGTTAGGTGAAATTGGAGAGGGTTTGACAGATGAGGGGAGACCCTCTCGACCGTTATAAGGGCATTCCGGTTCTGGTGACCGGCGGCGCCGGCGCAATTGGCAGCAATCTGGTGCGGGCGTTAGCCGAGGTGGGCGCTGCGCCGGTGGTCGCGCTCGACGACCTCTCCTCCTCCTATGAATGGAACCTGCCGGACTATCCCAATCTGCTCTTTGTAAAGGGCGATATCCGAGACGATGGAGTGCTAAAGCGGGTTTTTCGCATGCGACCGCGGGTAGTATTTCACCTGGCAGCTTTTTTCGCCAATCAGAATTCGGTGGATTATCCGGAGACCGACATTTTGGTGAGCGGCCTCGGCACCATCAAGGAGCTAGAGCATGCGGTGCTAACTGAGGTCGAGCGCTTCGTCTATGCGGGCTCGGGCTGCGCCATTTACGGCGCCGAGGCGCCACTGCCGCTCAAAGAGGAGTTCGTTTCGCTCCATCTATCAACGCCCTATCAAATTTCGAAGATGACCGGCGAGCTTTATTGTAATTTCTATTGGCATCATTACGGCCTCGACGTTGTGAAGACAAGGTTCTTCAACAGTTATGGGCCGGGTGAGGTGCCGGGACAGTACCGCAACGTGATCCCCAACTTCATCTATTGGGCGATGCAGGGCAGACCGCTGCCAATCACCGGCTCGGGAAAAATGACGCGGGATTTCACCTATGTCGGCGATATCGTAAACGCGCTCTTGGCTGCGGGCCATGCCGAGGAGGCGGTCGGCAAGGAGATGAACATCGCCTCGGGTGCCGAGACGGAGATCGTCTGGCTGGCCGAAAAAATCAACGAGGCAACTAGCAACAAGGCCGGTATTGCCTATACCGACCGGCGCAAATGGGACACCAAATCGCGCCTCATGGCGAGCATCGACGTAGCGCGCAAGACACTTGGCTACGAGCCGCAGACCGACTTTGAGGACGGTTTGGCGCGGACAGTCAAATGGTTCCACGATAATTGGGACGCGATCGAACGGAGCGCGGAATTCCCACCCGGCATGTCATCGGCCGTAAAGAATTATACTGCGCGCGACGATAGCTGACATAATCATGCGTCCTAGCGCCCACCCGGCGAATCAGGATCAAAACGGCTGACGCACGATGTTAAAAACGCTTGTCGAAATATTCGTCTTGCCACCCTTCAACCTGTTCGTTCTGGCGGCAATCGGGTTTGTTCTAATGCGCCGGCGCCAGCGCGTCGGAATCATCTTAATTTCAGCTGCGTTGGGGCTGCTCTTCGTTTTCAGCACACCCATCGTAGGCGATTTGTTGACGAGATCGATTCGCAACCACGAGGCATTGGTCGATCCAGCCAATCTAGAGGCGGACGCACAGGCGATCGTAATTCTAGGCGCCGGGAAATATCTCAACGCGCCAGAATATGACGGCGATACCATTAGGTCGGCCGCGTTAGAACGGGTGCGTTATGGCGCCTATCTCCACACCCGGACGGGCAAACCCATTATGGTCAGCGGCGGTGATCCGACGCGCACCGGACGCTCGGAAGCCGAATTGATGCGCGCAGTTCTGGAGGTGGAATTCGGCGTCGCCGTCACATGGTCGGAGGACAGATCCAACAACACTTTCGAGAGCGCCGCAAATTCCCATGAGATTTTGCGCAAGGACGGTATCGACAAGGTATTTCTAGTCACCCACTACAACCATATGGCCCGTGCCAGCGGATCTTTCGAACGAGCGGGTTTTGAGGTCGTTCCAGCGCCGACGATATTTCCTGGGGATCAACAAATTAAGGTTCTGGATTTCATTCCCCACCCCGATGCCATGAACGTCAGCACCAACGTCCTTAAGGAATGGATTGGCTTTATTTGGTATGCCATTCGCAAATAACAGTGGCACCCTTTAGAAGCCGAGGTTGACGAATTTCATATTACCCGTGGTGACGGCATCTCCGGGCTGCGCCTTGGCGAAGGACTGACAGCCTTTATCGGGGTCAATTGCCTGGTCGCATTCGATATTAAGACGTTGCGTAATTTCTACAAAAGACAAAATTCTTCGAGACTGGGATTTTATTTGAATTCGTTCAACCCGATCAGCGCTGCCTGCCCCTTGGACAAACCAAAGGATAGAAGATCTTTGTCGAATTCGTTTCCGCGTGATTTTCTGAAAAGCTTGCCGATATAGACGCGCGACAATATATAACCCTATCATTCTGATGTGGTTCAAACGCTGATGATTCTTACCATTTGCATATCTGCTGAGGTTCGAGAACTCATGAGCAGTTGGCTCTTCGGTTAGCGGCGATGTATTTGGCACCGATCCTCGCCGCACTGGCCACCTTTATCATTTGCCTGAATGCTAGACCCCTGGCCAACAGATTTGGGGTCGTGGATTATCCGGATGGCATTCGCAAACATCACGAAAACCCAACGCCGTTGATCGGCGGACTGGCGATCACCGTGCCAATGTTGGGAACAGGACTTTTCCTTTCGTTAAGCGATGGGGATACTGGCCTCTACATCAGACTAAGTATTTCGCTTCTTGTCGCCTTCCTTATCGGATTTGCCGATGATCGTTATGATTTGAGCCCTGCCCTACGGTTGTTCCTGACCTTCGCTCTCTGCTTGGGCGTATTTTCGGGCGATTCGCAGCTCATTATCGGAATACTACATTCCTCTTATGAAAATTTTTCCTTGAGCCTGAGATCCTTGGCTTGGCCTTTTACATTGGTCGCCACAGTTGGATTTGTTTATGCCTTCAATATGACCGACGGCATGGACGGGCTCGCCATTGGACAAGGCATAATCTGGACAACTCTATTGCTCCTCACCAACCTTGGTGAGTTGGATTGGTATTTGATCACCCTCGCCGCAGTCTTAGTGGTCATATTTTGGTTCAACCTGACTAAAAAACTGTTTCTAGGAGATTCTGGCGCCTATGCCTTGTCCATTATCTTCGGGCTGATGATCATATACAATTATAACCACACGCCGAATCTCAAAGCGGATACAGTGGCCGTCTGGCTATTGTATCCGGTTCTTGATTGCTTGCGACTTATCCTGAAGCGCATCAGTAAACGGTTGTCACCGATGGCATCCGACAACAATCATTTTCATCACTATCTTTCAGCGCTTCTGCCTCGCTTTTTGGTGGTGCCGTCGATATTAACGGTGATAGCGGCCGGTAGCCTGTTAACTATATTATGGCCGGAACAAACTCTCATCTGGCTAGGAATTTCTATCTTCATCTACGCAATCGTCATATTGATCGTCAATGTTAAGCGTCAATCATCGCAGGAATAGTTACATCAGATTAAGTGTTATGCCGGATTCCGATTTACTGCACGTTGTTGACCGACGTTCTTAATCCGCCGCCCTGGCGTGCTATCTTGAGTACCAGGCGAATGCAACTCGGCTCTTATCGCCAAACACAAAATCAGTAATGTCCAAAAAATCACTCCAACCCGAGGCATTGTCATGATAGGAGCCCCCACCCCCGCCACAAGTAAAAATCCGCCGAGGATCGTCAAGAACCGTCCCACTTCGTATCCCCAGAGCCATTCCTCCAGGCCGAGGTAAATTATCATACCTATAAAAACAACATAGAGTAAAAGGGACACCATTCCCCCCTCCATGAAATACAATAGATAAGCGCTGTCAGCGACAGCTAAATAAGCGAATCCCAATCCCTGGACTGGCGAAATATCCCAAATATATGCAAAGATTCCGCCCATAAATCCTCCGTCTCCAAATGAATATCGAGTTTGTATAAAGTGAATAAATAGACTCTGAGGAGTATAATCTCCCCCCGTGGTAAACAGATCGTCTATAACCGAAAGTCCAACCCATAGTTCAGCCAGTAACACTACTGATATAATGGCGGAAATGAGAACCACAAAAAGTTTTAACGTAATTCTCGAGCTAACACGGCCCGGCAAAAACCAATAAACAAATAACAGCGGAATACCGCCAAAAATAAATATTTTTGATATTGTGAGCGTACCCCCAACTATCAAAATTCCCCCAGCTAGATAATTCCGAAATTGGTCCTTTTTTGATTTGCGCGTGAGATATGCCCATGTGAATAAAGTAATTGAATAGGCTGCTCCCGCAACAGAAGGGACGTCAAAAATTCCGGTAAACCTACCCTGGTCTGCTATCACTTCGAATGGTGTGTTTCCAGCACCAGCAAATCCGGGAATAAAGTATCTAGCTAGTGGAAAAGGACCAAAAAAAATTGTACTGATGGCTATAAATGCGTTCAAACACATAAATAAAATTAATAGAGTTCCCACTCTATCTAGAAGAACATCATTCTTTGGTCCGTTATTTATATCGGCCGCAACCCCTAATACAATTATGAGCGCTACTGTATGAAAATAATTTTCGAATGCAGCGAACTCGTCCATGGCCGTTCTATATGATGGCACGGTGTGATCCGGCAGCCCGCCAACGGTAACGATGAGAGCCCAGATCGTAATAAAAACAAAAATAAATAATATCGATAACGGAATATTTTTTGATATTAAAGAACGTCGGCCAACACAAAATAATCCAATAGATATTGGCAGAATTCCATATAATACGAATTGATCTAAACGAACTCCCATCCCCGGAATCAAAAGTGGACCAAAAGCAGAAGCTATCAGTATCTGTGGCGTGAAACGCTCTAAATAGTACTGTCTTTCTCCGCTCAACACTTTATCACCGGCTAATGTAGATCAATTGTTCCCGTCTATAGCTTGGTTTGGTTGAGATCTTCATAGTGCGATGTTATGTGAATGTGGGGATTATCCAGTTCCTCAACCTTTTGAAACACGAAATATGCATACCACTCGTGGCAAAAATTATCGTGCAGAAAGGCGCGGCGTGAATACCTGATTTTTCGGTTCAGAAAAATAAGTTTCATAAATAAGTTTTCCCCAAGAGTGGCTCTCAGAAAATTCTTCACCTTATATCGCAACCCGGGCGTCGAGACAGTTGTATTAGGGTTGGTCGCATTTCTGGTCTCAGTTGAACTTGCTTCAACTGTTGGTTGGGGTATGACATTATCGTCGGGGCGCGCAGGGTAGTCTATATATTCACCTTTTCTAACAAACGGGCGCAGAGAACGCATCGTATTTAGCGTTTTCAGGCTAGTAAGAAACCAATCAAATATCGGAAGTAACGCAAAAGCAGGAGTGCCTTTGGTTGCATATCGCCGATAGGGTAAAATTGTCCCCTTAGGGTTGATCATGAACCCACGCTTGAACTCGAAACCATTCCCAAGGTGGAAATCAATTAGAAAGTTCGGCGAAGGGTTTAATTCGAAACGGTTTGTTTGATCCCCGACTGTTGTCACGACAATTTTAGTGCCGCCGATCTTAGTCATGCTTGAAGTATTGCTGTACGACTGAATGATATTAGTCACGTAAGTGGAAATAATATCCAGGACGAGGTCATATTTCTGATGATGCTCCTCCGACATGGGAGTGGATAAATCGCAAACAATATCGGCGCGGTCATAAATATCTATATCGACGTAACTGTCATACCCATAAGATTTAAGGACCCGCGCCGCGAGCGTATTGCTTGACCGATAAAAATCTGCGGATTCCGCACACATATGCGCCGCCATATCTTCGTTGGAAACCGTGTGAATACCGTATTTTCGAAGATATTTGGGTGTAAACAACACGTCATGTGCACCTGTTGCAACGGCAGAGAACGCTTCATCGCCGGCTTGCCCCGACGGCCTTTTGATCAAATCGGCAACATTGTTCAAGACGTGCAGCCAAACATTTGGATAAGACATGAAATAAACTCTCTTCAGGTTACGCTGCGGATCGCCACCGATCATCCGCGCTGTGAAATAACGTCTTCCATGAGGGAGATCAGTTTTTTGGAAAGCGCGAGCGGAGAAAAATTCTCCTTAAAGCTGGCCCGTCCGCCCCGCCGTAGTTTTTCATTCAGTTCGCTGTCAAGACAGGCACGTTTCACCAATTTCGATAACTCTTCCGGAGTCGATCCGATGAGGGCGTTTTCTCCATGGGCAAGCTCCGGCATTGCATCACGGCTACCCGCATGGGCGACCAGACACAATCCCATGGCCCAAGATATGATTTGACGGCTGAAGATCGCCCTGAACGGTCCCGCATTGTTGAGAAAAAGGAATACATCGGAATCATAGAGTTCTGAATCGAGATCGTCGACATAGCCGCGAAGGTGCAAATTCTCCTGCTTCAGGTACCGCCGCAACGGCTCGACCGGCGCTCCGTCGCCGATGATGTGGACTTCGAATCTGTAGCCCTGCATTTCCCGACGCAGTGCCGGCATCACCTCCTGCAGAAGATAGGCCAGACCGAAGGTGGATGCGGTCATATTCAGCAATCCGACATGGCCGATAATCTTAAACGGTCGCTCATCGCTTCCATCGCGCGCCACGCTGGTACGGTTTTCGGCAGGGACGAAGGGTTGGTCGGTCCATGTCGTACCAACATAGGCTACTTTGGGGTGCCCAATATCTTCGTAATAGTGACAATTGTTCGCCGACGCGGTAACGAGCGCGTCCGCGCAAAGCGACATATGCCTGTGGCACGCACTGAAACGCTGGATGCGCCGCCGATACAAATATTGAGCTAAACGGCGACGCATTTGCGATTTGCGGCTTGCTGTCGAATCCCGAAACAAGGATTCATGGTCAAGGCGTATGCGATCCGAGCCGAAATCTATATCGCCCTGAAATATGATTTTCGGGTATGTGGAAATTGTTGCCATAGCGCCCGCCGCGAGTGGGCTCAGAAACGAAAGCAGAATATCCGCATCAAACCTATACGCACGTTTAGTTATCTCAGAACCCAAATTCATCGCGGGATAGAATTCCCGCATCGGAACCGCGCCAAGCAGTAACGCCACGGCACGCATGACCCGATTCACGATGCCAATATTGTTTTTCGGCAATGACTTCCCATTAAAGTAGACTGGCGACAATATATCGAACTGCCCCTTCTCGCCAGCGTCGCTCAATTGCTCATCTTCGGGCCCAACGACAGCACCGCCTTCCCGCACCGTCAGTAAACCCACTTTGTGCCCCAAAGCGGACAATTCTCGGGTCACCAAAAACAATTGAATATTTACCGCTGAAACACCCTTTTGTTTGACCGCATCGAAGGGAACGTTCTCGCTGAGAATAAGAATATTCATTAGGTTGAATTAGCGTGCCACGAAGCAATCAACGAATTCGCTGCAAATGTCCAAGGCGGTCTACGGTTTGCACCAGGCCAAACGATCCGTCGGCAACAAATTCATCAAGCAGAGGGATCATATATTCAGGCCGGGGCGCGAACGTTCCCTCACCGGAGCAGTCGTCCAGGAACACGGCACCACCGACACGTACCCTGCGGCCGAAGCGCTCGAAATCGGAACGCACAATTTCCGCCGTGTGGCCACCATCAATCAGTACAATATCCACTTCGTCGGCATCCGGGTCGAGACTTACGGTGCGGGAATCGCCATTAATCATATTAATATTTAACCGCCATCGCGGATAAAAATCCGCGAGTTGGTCATCATAAGAGCGTTTTGCGAAAGTTAATCGCTCTTCCTTCTCCCAGTTATCAATCGACCAGACTTCATGTCCCTGCCCCATCGCCGCGGCCATCAGAATCGCGCTGCCGCCCTTAAACCGGCCGATGTCGATCGCCCGTTTCGCATCAAGCTCGCGGGCAACGCCGAAAATGTAGGCGGCCATACGAATCGTCAGCCCGATGACGGCATGGTTCAGACTGTTACTAGAAAAAAGACCTGCCAGATGCTCGAACCGGATTTCGTCTTCTAAGGCAAGATCTGTCGCCATGCCATCGATATCCGGCGGTTTGCTCAACTGTGATCCGATTGCCTCGACAACATGAAAAGGCCGTGTACGAAACGCATGGTCCGAATACATCTCTACGAATTTTCCGGAACTAACAGTAACCGCTGCCTTAGCCAGGACAGGCGTCAAGTGCCGTGTTATCCGTCTAATCATTGCGCGATGCTACTATTCCCGGTCGGCTCGAACCAACTCTAATTTCCGCCGCGCAACACCGCCTCAAATTCGTCAATCGGAAAATATTGCGACGCGAAACCTTCCGTGTCGGAAGCGGGGTGGCGCAGTATTTTGACGTCGAACGAAATCCTCAGGCCACCCCCACCAAACACGGTGCTGTGCAGGCAGCTGCCATCAAACAGAATAACCTCACCGGGCGCGTTGGATATGGGCAAGGGCTCTCCCTCGGTGAGCCCAGAGCCGGCGTCGTAATCATCAAGCGGCCGCAGCCAATTTTCGTCAAAAAGGCGCTGGCTGGGTGCGAAGAGATCCATGTAGGCGCCGTTTTCCTCGCGATAGAGAATCAACCAAAGATGCATGATTTCTTGGGGCTCCGCCGCCCAAACATCAGAGTGAACCTTGCTGGTGGCAAATGGCCTGGATTCGGTTTCGGACGACGCGGGATTACCATGCACGGCCCGAAGATTACCGAGGCTCAAACCAGTGATATAAGGTCGCATGCCGATATGATCGATCAATTTTATCAAGGATCCGTGCATGCGGGCATAGGCGAGAAAATTGTCATAACCGATGCGCACGATTGCGCCGTTCGTCCGAGCCAGCTCCGGCGAACCGGCGGCAATTGCGTCTACCAAGCAGGGTAGATCAGAATCGCGGGGCATCCCCATAGTCTTGCGAATCACATCAATGGCGGCGCTCGAAAAATCGTCCGAGATCTCGCGAGATGGCTGCGTCACCGCCACCAGCTCGTGAAGCAATCGCACATTCCGCCCTCGCTCTTGAAGCCTGGCGAACCAGTTGATCCGGTCATCCTGGCTAAAAGCGATGGTAGTCTCGGTGTTCATCGTAACGCGCTCCTTTAAGAGTGATTCGCACAATAAACGATCTGACTGCCCGAACCTTCAAATCGGAACGGCACGTAGAGAAGTTTTTCCAACTTCTCGCGAATGCCCGCCTGATCCTCGGGTTTGGCAACGAACAGGATGAACCCGCCCCCGCCGGCACCAAGCAGCTTCCCGCCTATCGCCCCAGCGCTTCGTCCGGCCTGATAAATGTCATCGATGAAATCATTAGCGATATGTTCGGTGATGCTTCGCTTGATCATCCACTGCTCGTGCAATAGTCGGCCAAATTCCTGAACGCTCCACCCATTCGAGGCAAAAAGTCGGCATGCCTCCTCAGTCAGAACCTGGATCGCAGCGTGTTCCGATTTCTTGTTTTCCATCTCATTGATCTGATTTGCAGCAATCTCCGGCGCGTTGCGCGCGAAACCAGTAAAAATTAGCATCAGATGATCTTCCAAAACTTGCCGGCGTTCGGGCAACATCAGGATCGGCGTCACAGTGATGTCATGCTCGGCGCGAAAATCTATCCGGTTGCAGCCGCCGAACGCGGCGGCGGTCTGATCTTGCGAGCCGACCGCCTCACCAATCAAATCCTGCTCAACATGAATGGCGCGGAGCGCAAGTTCCTTCTTGCTCATCATTCGGTTATCGAGGCCGGCCAGCGCATTCAGCAGCCCGACCGTGAAAGTCGAGCTCGAGCCGAGACCAGAGCGCGCCGGAAGATCGGCATGATGTACTATCTCCAAGCCATCTCCGAAGTCGTGGAGCTTGAGACATTCCCGAGCGGAGGGATGACGAATTTCTTCAACGGCGGAAATCTCCTCCGTTTCGTAATAGCGAATACGATAACGGTAATCGAAGAAGGGCGGCAGTAGACGAGCGGTGATAAAGGAATATTTGTTGATCGTCGTACTGACGACCGCACCACCATGCGTGCGGTACCATTGCGGATAATCCGTGCCGCCGCCGAAGAAAGAAATGCGGAACGGTGTCCGGCTGATGATCATGACAAAGCATCCATGATGCCATGCCAGATTCTATACTCCTCGAAGAACATGGTAATCTGCCGCCGGACATCGTCGGGAATTTCGCCACCCGCCCCCGCAGCCGCCACCGCACTGTCGATCAAGGAAGCAAGAACGGCCAGGTAATCCGCGCCGCTTAGATCGGCCGCGCGGAGAATATCAAGAAAATATTCGTTGGCCTTGTTGTTAGGCAACTCTTCCTCTAGATCGCGCCACAGATTATGCGGATTGCGAATCTGCTCGACCAGCGGCTCGCCAAACGCAATCGTTTCGCCGAAATGGCCTGAGAGCTTGCACAGCACGAAAGCAGCCCAGATATCTGAATTCCGCCCAGCCGCCGGCGGCGTGAAATAGGCCGGCGCAGCCGCACGCGAAAGCGCCGTATTTTGATTGTTCCAAGACGACCAGGTTCCCGGCGCCAGGGAAAATCCAGGAGCGAATTCATCAGCCATCGCCTGAACACGTACAGGCGAAAACAGGCGGGTGATGGCGTCAATATCTGGATCGCCGAGGACGAAACCGTTGAGCGCGGCGATCGTGCCGCTAGCCGGCGTCACTTGCCAATCCTCACCGTCGGCAAAACGCTTGCTCCAAGGATAGCCGCGTGGATAAATCGGCAGCGCCTTCTCCTCCACCACGCCGTGGTAAATGTTAAACCAGCCGCTTTTTGACGACACCAGCTTTAACTCACTCTCGCGCCCCACCGCGCCGTAATGGCCAAAATAATCTGATCCAGTCATGAAATTGTCGTCGTCCAGCATTATCAGTCGCTCGGCGCCATCGCGATAAGCTAGGATGTTGGCAAGCATTTTACGCCCACCCCAGTTATAGGGCAGTATTCGCTCGGCGCCAGGGATCTGCTCGACGATTGCGATTTGTTGTGGCACGTCGTAGAAACGAAATTCGAACCCGAATTTCTTCTCCATAGAGACGCAGAATTCTCCGCCCTCGGCTGGTGTCTTGTGATCGCCGATGACGTAGAATCTGATATCTTCATGCCCGTAGTCGCGGGCGTTGGCGCAAACCCCTTCGAAAAAAGTCGGGATATGGATCGTCGTTGTGAGAACTGCGTCAAAGCTCATTCGTTACCTGAAATTATTTAGCAATTTATCCGCCGCGCCACTGATTGCCGCCCGGTGCCACATTAAGATCCAATATGAGCATGCCACCAGCGAAGGGTTTGACCAATCCCTTCGACAAGCGACATGCGCGGTCGCCATCCCAGCTCGTCCTGCGCCCGCGAACAGTCGAGGAAGAGTGATGTCTTGATGGTCGGTTTGGTGAGGTCGTGTTCGATGGCGAGGTCTGGATTTTCCGCGGCCACGATCATTTCGACCAGTCGGCGGATCGTCACCGCCTTCCCGGCACCACAATTGTAAAGCCCGTATTGCGCAGCTTGGTCGACAATAGCGCAGCGCACAAAATCCATCAAATCGCCGATAAAGAGCAGATCTCGCGCCTCTTCACCAGCCCCCCAAACCGTGATCTTGCCGTCCGCAGCCGTGCACACCTTGGTCATGGTCGCGCCAAAGACATGCGACTTCTCCAAGTCAAACTTGTCATGCGGCCCGTAGATATTGGAATGGCGGATGATCGTGAATTTCGTCTTGCCCTGGCGGGAGTAGAATTCGCACATCTTTTCGATATAAACCTTGGTCCAGCCGACCCCGAAATAATTGGGATGTAGCGGCACGGATTCATCAAAATCGGATTCGCCGAGCGGCGCCGCGGAACTTTGGTACATGACTGTGCAACTGAAAAACACGAAATGCCCCACACCCAGATCGTGCACCGCGCGCAGCAGCAGCGAATTCATCACGGCATTGTCGGTGACATGAATATGCGGCCTTGAGATGATGTCTTTCGATCCGGAGGTGGTCGCCGCAGCCTGAATGACTACATCCACGCCAACGAGACAGGCCTGAACGTCCTCGGCGTTCGTCAAATCCGCCTGGCGCCATTCGACACCGGCAATTTCGAAGGGCGGCGTGCGATGCCACACAGCGATGACGCGGAAATTAGTATCGCCAGCATAGTCCTCGACCAAATTACGCCCGATAAATCCCGTAGCGCCGCAGATGAGGAGTGTTTTGCGTTCACTCACGGTTTGCTGTCTTTCCTTCCTCAACGACCACCGGCAACCGGAACCACGGTGCCGGTAACATAGGACGCCTTGTCGGACAACAGCCAAGCTACCGTATCGGCTACCTCCCGCGGCTGACCGAAACGCCCGAGGGCAATGGTTTTTTCGACAAGTTCGCGATCCGTGTGATCTCCGGTCGCCAAATCGGTTTCGATCACCCCCGGGCTAACACCATTGACCCGAATGCCCTCGCCCGCAAGCTCGCGCGCCAGAGCCAGGGTCATCACGGCGAGGCCAGCTTTCGATGCCGCATAGGGCAGGAGACCCCTGCCGCCTGCAACCGCCGCCTGGGAAGTTACATTGACGATCGCGCCGCCCCGGCCGCCCCGACTAGCCGCCATACGCAGAACTGCCTCCTGGATGCAGAGAGCAGGGCCGATCAAATTCACTCCGAGTGCGGCAGTAAAATCCTCGGCTGTAAGATCAGCGAGTTGCTTTCGTCCGCCAGTAAACCCGGCGTTGTTCACCAGCGCGCCGAGTGGCGCGTTCATCTTGTCCACGCACTTAAACAGGCAGACGATTTGTTCCGGTGAAGTGATATCTGCCTGGACCGCCTTCGCGGTGCCGCCCGCGTCCACTATGTTCGCGACCACCCGCTCAGCTGCTTTCTTGTCGTGTAGATAGTTGACACAGACCGCATAGCCCGCGCTGGCTAAGGTTTTGGCGATTGCCGCGCCGATTCCACGACTCGCCCCGGTTACGATTGCCGTTCGCGGCGCCTGAGTCACGAGACTCTGTGATCCGGGGTCAGGGCGGGGTCAGTAAAGGCATTATAGCCGTGATCCAGGGCCGCTTTGTATTCTCCATACCAGGCGATCGTCTGGGCGATACCCTTTGCGAGCGGAACCTGCGGCACGAAGCCGTATTTGCTTGCCCGCTCCATGCACATTAGGCGTTCCTTGTCACCGCTCGGTTTCGAACTGTCCCAAGCGACCATCGGCGCTTCGTCGAGGCACCCGAGAATGACCTCGACCAATTGACGGATAGAGACCGGCTGGCCACTGCCCAAATTCACCGGCTCGGACACGCCCTTAGCCATCATCAGCATCATGCCGCGCGCGACGTCCTCTGCAAAAATAAAATCCCGGATCGGCGAACCGTCACCCCAGATCGACATAGGATTTTCGCCGGAAAGGGCACGTCGAATGAGGGATGGGATAACCATCGCATTCTCGTCGTCAAAATTGTCATAGGGTCCGTAAACGTTGGCGGGACGAACAACGGAAATTTTATCCCAACCATATTCGATGCCATAGGCCTCGGCTTGTAACTCACCCATACGCTTGGCCCAACCGGCAAATTTGTCGTTATCAGACGGGAAGGTCCGCCAAACATCGTCTTCTCGAAACAGGGTTGCCGGCGCGTAGACGCCGACACTACTGGCAAAAAGATAGCGTTTGACGCCGGCGCGACGCGCAGCCTCCATCATATTAATACTGAACATCAGGGTCGGCACGAAAAAGGTCGCCGGCCGCGTCGTGGTGACCGCGGGAGAACCCTTGACACCAGCGAGATGAAACACGAATTCTCTACCAGCACAGACCTTTTCGCAGCTAGAAAGATCGCGGAGATCGACTTGTTCGAACTCGGCGCCCGCCGGCGCGCGGGACGGCGGATCAAGCGATACCACCTTTACCTTTGCACCCGCCGCCACCAACAAGCGCACTAGGGGCTGGCCGATCAACCCAGTACCGCCAGTGACGAGCACGGATTTGTCGAAAAAGAAATCTTCTGTTGCTGTCATGAGAAGGTCTTTGTCAGGAGAGCCTAGCCCGGTGATAGTTCAAGAGGTCTTCCAAGGTTTGCTCCAGCGGTACTTCGAATTTCCAGCCGGTCGCGCTGCGGAACTTGCTAGTATCGGGAATCTGCAGGGTCACATCCGACGGCCGAAGCAACTCCTTGGATACATCGTGGCGAATGTCGCAGGTCGCTAGCGACTTCAAAATCTCCAGCATTTCGCCGATGGTCACCGTCCGGTCACCGCCGATGTTGTAAACCTCGCCGGGTTCACATTTTTCGAGCAGCAGCCAATAGGCGCGAACCGCATCGCGAACATCGGCAAAGGTCCTGATGCTGCTCAAATTGCCTACACGCACCGCATTGTCCTCGGTCAATCCTGCTTCAATCCTAGCAATCTGCAAAGCGAAGGCGCTTTCGGCGAACACCTCCCCACGGCGCGGCCCGGTATGGGTGAACATGCGCGTGCGGATCGTGCGAATGCCGTAGGATAGGAAATATTGCAGCGCGATCATATCCTCGCCGACCTTTGAGACGGCATAGGGGCTAGCCGGGCGAAAGGGGTTGTCTTCGCGAATCGGTATTTCATCCTCCCGCACTTGGCCGTACACTTCAGAAGAAGAGCAGATGTGGATCAGAGGGTCTAACCCGGACAGGCGAACAGCCTCGAGCAAATTAGTCGTGCCGATCGTATTTACGTAAATCGTATCAGCGGGCAGTGAGAAACTATCAACGACATAGGATTGCGCCGCCAAATGAAAGATGCGGTCGGGCCGCAAGTCCTGCATTAGCCGGATCAGCGAGCCAAGATCATGCAGATCTGCCGCGTGCAAATGAACCTGATTGAGGATCTTGCTT
>CAZUXZ010000154.1:0-3011 GCA_964624055.1 uncultured Rhizobiaceae bacterium
TCGCCATACGCCACTGTTGTAAGCGTCCCTATGCCCCACCACATGGCGCGCGGAATGCTACCGAATGCATCTGGCTGTGCTTGACCTTCAACGGCATAGAGGATGGCTGATGAGATCAACAGCACCAGTCCGGCAAGTCCAAAACTCATAAGGAGTTCAGTTGCTCGGCTTCGAATGGCACTCCCCATCAACCTTATCGCACGTCCCATGCCACTATTCCTTGTTAGTGTGAGCATGCGAAGAACCCTGACCAGCCTTGCCATTACGCCAAAAGCGCCCGGAAAGCCGAACAGCACATCTAACCAGAGTAAAATCGTTGCTCCTAGATCAATCACACTAGACGGTGTAAGTGCGAATTTTACCGTACCAAGGGGACCTTGGTACCTCTCTGAGGCACCCATCGCCCATAGCCGCACAACATATTCGCCGGTATACAGCGCAGCGAAGAGGATATTGAGGAGATAAAAAGGAATAGCGTGTTGGTTGCCTATAGATGGTTCTGATTCCACAACGACTGCTAAGATGCTGAGAAATACCACTGTCAGGACAGCGCGATTGACCGTTGAAAGGCCCTCACCGTCCCACACCGCTGGATCAAGTTGTCGATAGAGTAATTTACGTAGTTGTGTCACTGGCCACCCCGAATTTCGGTCGTGTCCGATAGTTGGTGGAAAGTTTTAACCAGCTCCCGATCGTGTTTGGCATTCTTTATTTCTCAGGCAGCCGGATGCGACCAAAGCTAGGCTAAAGAGAACCACCGTCAGAAGTGACCACTTCTTACCCGAAATTCCCATACGAAAAGTTTACGTGAATTTGCTGAAAAAGGTAGAGTCTTCCCGTTATGAGTCAAGAAGCGACAGGACAGGACCGGTCAGGACAGGTCAAGTCTAACCCATTGGCATGAAGGCATATTCTTTATGCTCAGCTGATGGGGTAGACAAATCTGTATAACAACGGATTAATCACCATACCTGTTTATTTATTGCCAGTGTGATCATAACTCTGTCGTCAGGCAAAAAAGGGTTCTCCTCTTTAAAAACAATATCGCCTCCCTCGCAATCTTCATCTTCCCCTTCATCTAGCCACTCAGGGTCTGAACTGCAGGCAAAGACAATATACTCCATGTCGTCAGCGGTTTTTCTTAATATAGTAATAATTGTTTCCCATTTTCGATCTCTTTCTTCTTTGGAAATTATATTTACATTTATTTCTCCATATTCAAAAAACCCTTTCTCTTTTTCTTTCTGAATAGTTTCTTCATCTTTTGATTGTCTTAAAAAAGAAATTTCATATTTTTCGTCAGGAGTTATATGGTTCTTGCCATAAAAGTCGTTGAATTGAATATCCCATACGTAGAAGACATCAAAAATTGGAGAATCACCCTGTGATAATGATGATATTTCGGGTTCTGATATTTCCGGTTCTTCCTGTTTAATCGTCCCACTAACAATGCTTCCTTGAGCATCTCGAAAGATACAATCCATTGTTTTGCCGCCGTGGGATACCTTCCCAATCCTTGGCTTTAGTGTTAAAACAGTGCCTTCGTTTTCATGAATTAAGTTAATTACACCGTTTTCCTCTGAAACACTAACTACACCACCCATTACATTTGTAGTTGGTTCCGAAACGTCTATTGTCAGCTCAACTTTTTTTCCATCAAGATTTGTACACTCGAGTAGCAGTAATCCATATTCAGAACTTTGTGCCCATGCAGGAAGAGATACACAGAAAATAAATCCAGATATGAGGAATAATCTAGTCAATGACAATATTGAATGCATGGCTCATTCTCCTGTATATAGAACTGTGGCGGTAGTCATACTATAACGCCTGAATTATTTGAATCTGGGTTCTACGCAACCAAGCGACATAGTAATTTCTGCGATTGATCATAATGTTCATAGTCGCCTCTATGAGGTTACGCAATATAGGTAAGTATATCAAATGGATAGACTCGAAGAACCTGATTAGTGCTGCGTACCACTAACTATAATAGTCGGGATCAGAATGTCTGGATCAGCGGTGAGATGAAGCGGGCGCTGGTTCAACTCGGTTCGCAGCAATAGCTTTTGGAAGATCTTTAGAAGTACGGAGGTTACTCGCACCGTAGCCTCTACCTGCAACCTTCCTCAATCCTTCTCAACCACGGGTTGGATACCTATCGCACACTCGTACATGAACTCGGTCTGTCGTTTGACGTTGTATGGGATATGACAGGAATGAAAGACTACACCGACTTTGGTCGCGCAGAGAAAGATTGATGGAGGCTGCATGATGAGAGAACGTAAGAAATGGGAATACAAGGTTCAACCATATCTCAACCAACTTGATGCGGATCGGCTCACAGACGCTTTCAACCAATACGGACTTCAAGATAAGAATGGAAGAGACAAGAATGGAACAATTTCTAGAAGATACATCTGCCGCCAATAAATTGTTTGTTGAAGCAGTCCGACTTGCCAATTCGGCTCAAAAGATTGAGGCTGTAGTTTGGGAAGATGTGTTTCGCAAACTCAACAAGATCGTCGATGATTTTCCGGCTAGCGAGTTGGCGGTAAAGCTTATTAGCGGGCAAAACATAGGAAATATATCGCTAGAAAGTATCCGTTCAGCGGTTCTGATGGCTCGGGAGGAAGCGTTGCGAGAGACTGGGGCTGACCAAGACGCACAGACCCAATTTGACCTCGGCACGGAGTATCTTCCGGGTAATGGAATAATCAGCGATGAAGCAGAAGCGGCAAAGTGGTACCAAAAAGCAGCTGACAGGAATCATGTCGAAGCACAGTTTTGGCTGGGTATTATGTACCACATGGGTAAGGGCGTTCCCAAAGACCTCGCCGAATCGTTAAAGTGGTTTAACAAATCTGCTGATAAGGGTTATGCAAATGCCCAGCTTAATCTTGGCATCATGTATGCTAACGGTGAGGGCATTCCAAAAAACGATAGTGAAGCATTCAAATGGTGCCAGAAGGCTGCCGAACAGGGCCTTTCAGAGGCTCAGCACAACCTAG
>CAZUXZ010000155.1:0-5023 GCA_964624055.1 uncultured Rhizobiaceae bacterium
ACACCAATTCGCTGGCTATCATGAAAGGCGAAAAAATAACTGCGATAATTAAAAATGGGTGAGCATGAAAAGTGCGTAGCGCTACATTTGTGCTGAATCAGATTAACATTTAATTTAACCACAATCTGGTCCGATCAAATCATGTAAATGTATTCTAGAGCCCGAAGCGACCCCACCAGGCGCGGGTTTCTATGGCTGACAGAACATCGTCGATGAAACCACCATCCTCTCGTTCTGTCGGGGTGCCGATAAGTCCGGCGTTGAGGAGGCCTGCGATGCCAAAGCCGAAGCGGCGGCGGAGCCAGCCGGGTCGGCGGGTGATGGTCCGGATGAGCACCTTCTTGCCATAGCGTTCCCTAAGCACGGCCCTGAGTTCGCCGATGCCGTCCGCGAGGCCGATCTCCACGGCGCGTGAACCTAACCAAAAATCGCCACTGAATAGTTCCTCTTCTTCAAGGTTCAAACGCTGGCCACGCCGGCTGCGCACGAGCTCCTTGAAATTGCCGTGAATCTGGCGCTGTAGATTTTCGAGCCTGGCGACATCTTCCGGATCCTCCGGTTTGAAGGGGTCGAGGAGTGTTTTCTTTTTACCTTGGGTGTGTACGCGGCGCTCGATGCCGAGTTTCTCGATCGCATTGGCAAAGCCGAAGCCTGCGGAAATGACTCCGATGGAGCCGAGAATCGAATTCTCATTAACAAAAATTTCGTCCGCCGAACAGGCCAGCCAGTAGCCGCCCGACGCCGCGACATCCTCGACGAATGCCATCACCGGTACCTCGCGTTCCATGGCGAGGTCGCGGATGCGTTGCTGGATGAGGGCCGATTGTACCGGCGAGCCACCCGGCGAATTAATGGCGAGCGCAATAGCTTCGAGGCCGGTCAGGCGAAAGGCACGCTCAATCGTTGGCGCGAGGCCATCGAGTTGTAGGCCGCCGCGCAACAGGCTGGCCTGGCCGATCACGCCGGTGAGGCGGATGACACCAACCACCGGTGGCGGACGTCGGAAAGCGAGGCGGGCAATGCGGCGCGAAACCATGGAGGCCTCTATAACATAAGCGCGCCGCCATGGCGCAGCACGAAATCGGCTGTTTTGGTATGGTTGCCGTCGACTTTATGCAGTACCAGCCCGGCAGCCATGCGGAGTGGACCCTTGGCACCAGCGACTGCGCGCACAATAATTCGCTTGGCAGCAATGGGCGGCTGCCCAGGTAAGATTTCCTCACCGTGGGATGCGCCGCCATTTTCATCAAACGGCTGGTGTGGCCACAGTGGGAAGATCACCAAATCGCCGGACTTACCGGTCAGTAAAGCAAGAAGTTCGGCCAACCGGTCAGTGCGGTGGATCACGGTAATCGTACCGCCGGGGCGCACCATGCTGAGACAATAGGCGGTCCAGGCTTCAAGCCCTCCTATGCCCTCTATATTGGCGGTTGCTTTTTCGTTTTTTCCCGAGGCGCGTACCCGCCCGGCCTCGAAATAGGGCGGGTTAGCCATGACATGATCAAAACTGCGTGGTACCAAGCGGGGCGGTGGGCGTTGCAGATCACCGACCATCACCTCAACACGCTCGGTGAGGCCGTTCTCGGCGATATTTTCAGCTGCGAGATGGGCAAGTTCACGTTGTACCTCCACGCCTGTAACGTGGATGCCGGGCAAACGCGTCGCTAGGCAAAGCATCGCCGCCCCCACGCCGGTGCCGACATCAAGCACTGTCTCGCCAGTGGTGGCTGGAACGCTTGCCGCGAGCAACACCGGGTCCATTGCAACGCGGTAGCCGGCGGCGTGTTGGCGTAGTGTTACCTGTCCGCCGAGAAGCGCGTCATGACTGATTGCTTCAGGCTCTACCATTTGCTTCCCCAGCAAGCTCTCCCGCTTCGCGAAGGATGTAGCGCGCGAGTGTGGCGTCCTCGTCGCGCACCATCAGGCGGTTCGGAATCGCTGCGGCGCTGCCTTCTAGAATACTCATGTGTTGATCAAGGACGAAGCTTTCCACGCCGCCGTCGCGCAGCAGCGCTTCGAGAAAGGTCAGTTTGACAGGATCGTTCAATCTCAGCAGTTCCAGCATGACCCGCCCGTTATTCGCCCAGTGGAGTCGCCTAATGTAAGAATCTGATAACAGGGCCTAGGCCGCAAATAAAGGGTGCAATGCTGTGTGCAAAGGTTATTAATGGGCGCCGTCGGTCCAGTTAGTGACGGTTTTGCAATTAGTTGGCTCGCCTGGAGGCCTGCGGCCGTTGGGGTAAAAGGAGAATTAGTGGGCGATATCATTCAATTTGAACCGGAGACATCGGCGCCGAGCGTGGAAGACGCGACGCTTGATCGGCTGCAAGCTCTGGTAGGCGAGGATTTGCGCGAGGTAAACCGCGTGATTCTTGACAATATGAATTCAGACGTGGCGCTTATTCCCACACTTGCGGGCCATATCATTGCTTCGGGTGGTAAGCGGCTCAGGCCCATGTTGACCCTAGCCGTGGCTAAGATGTGCGGCTATTCGGGCACGCGCCATATTAGCCTCGCCGCCTGTATAGAGTTCATCCATACCGCGACCCTCTTGCATGATGATGTGGTCGACGAGAGCGATCTCAGACGGGGGCAGGAAACAGCGAACGCCGTCTGGGGCAATAAGCCGAGCGTGCTGGTCGGCGATTTTCTCTTCTCGCGCGCTTTCCAGCTTTCCGTCTCGGACGGCTCGCTAAAGGTATTGGCCATTCTTGCCAACACCTCCGCTGTTTTGGCCGAGGGCGAAGTGATGCAGTTTCTCACCTCAAACGATACCGAGACCAGCGAGGCAACTTATCTTGATGTTATCACCTCTAAGACAGCGACGCTGTTCGCTGCCGCGTGCCAACTCGGCGGTGTGGTGGCTGAGCGCCCGTCCGGAGAGGAAGAGGCGCTTAAAAATTACGGCGTCAATCTCGGCATCGCCTATCAATTAGTTGATGACGCGCTTGACTACTCGGCGCGTGAGGCAGAGCTCGGCAAGTCTATTGGTGATGATTTTCGAGAGGGCAAGATTACCCTTCCGGTCGTACTGTCCTTCCGCCGCGGCGGCGAGGAAGAGCGCAATTTCTGGCGCCGTACCGTGGAACAGGGTGAGCAGCGCGATGAGGATTTCGCACGCGCCCTAATTTTGATGGAGCGTCACGGCGCGATGCGAGACACACTTGAGCGGGCGCGTCATTACGGCGCCATGGCATCTGATGCCCTTGCCATTTTCCCTGATTGTGCCGAGAAAGAGGGTCTCCTCGAGGTCATTGATTTTTGCATCCGCAGGGTGCATTGAGCAGGGTAATGCGATGAGCGTGGGTTCTATCTTAGTCACCGGAGCGGCCGGATTGATTGGCTTCTCCTTAGCAGCGAGACTCCAGGCTTCAGGGCGAAGTGTAATCGGCATGGATATGATCCCGCCTGCGGAGGATTTCGACTTCCCCTTCGTCGCTGCCGACCTGTCCGATGTGCACAAGCTCTATGAAGCGCTAGACTTTGGCGTTGAGGGCATTGTCCATTGTGGCGCCGTGTCGGGGCCGATGCTGTTTCTCGACAATCCACGCTCCATTATCGACTCTAACCTGCTGGGTAGCGCTAATATATTCGAGGCGTCACGGATCCGTGGTCTTCGCGTGGTCTATTGTTCCTCTACCTCGGCCTATGGCGATACGCCGGAAGGACTTAAACTTTGCACGGAGGAGACCGCGCTCAATGCCGTTGACGTTTATGGCGCGACTAAGGCAGGCGGCGATATTCTTGCCCGCGCCTATGCCGCCCAGCACAACCTCGACGCGGTAGCGCTGCGATTCTCTTGGGTCTATGGCCCACGCAGACGCACCGACTGCCTAATACGCGAGATGCTGCGCACTGCTCTCGCGGGTCGTACTAGCGAGCACGCCTTCGGTGCTGATTTCGCACGGCAATATGTCTATATTGAGGACGTCGTGGATGCTTGCATCAAAGCCTATGACGCCTCTGGCGTAGCCGGGTGTGCCTTCAACATTACCGCTGGCAGACGTTCCTCCTTCGATGAAATTGCCGACGCGGTACGCGCTGCCGTGCCTACCGCACAGATCGTCAATCAGGGCAGCGAGGGTGCGGATCTGAATCATGCTCCCATGGATATTTCGGCGGCGAAGGATGCCTTAGGTTATATGCCCCAATGGCCCCTCGCGCGCGGTGTCGCTGTTTATGCCGATTGGCTGCGGGCGCAAGATAACTGAGCGCGCGCCGCTTGCCGAGCGCCGGCGATGGCGCTATATAGTCGCCGCAATTCTCGGTGTCGGAGTGTAGCTCAGCCTGGTAGAGCACTGTCTTCGGGAGGCAGGGGCCGTGGGTTCGAATCCACTCACTCCGACCATTACTTTCATTGACTTAGCTGCCAATTGTATCAATCGTGACCTCCAGGTGTGGCACGTATGTGGCACGAAAGATCGTAAATGGGGCCTTTTTGGCCCCTTTTTTCTGTTTTAGCGGCGCTTGTGCGCGCTCATCACATCTTGGAGGAAATCGTCGTTTGTGTGAGCGTAGCGTTGGGTGCTGCGCGGGTCTTTATGACCAAGCCATTTGGCCACGCCATCGAGCCCAGCGCCGTTGTTGTAGAGCCACGATGCGCATGTGTGACGAAGGTCATGAATGCGGCCTTTGTTGATGCCGGAGCGCTCGACTGCTCCCGCAAAAGACCGCTTCACGTTTTTGATCGGTCTGCCCCTATATTCGATGACGTATTGCGTCGTGGCGACTTGGGGCTGCCGCCGGAGCCACCAGAGTAGGTTAGGGGGATTTGGCTGTCTGCGCGGCGTGCCCTTCTTAGAGCTAGCATACGGCCACGCGATCCAACCATGCTCCAGATCGAGATCGGGCCATTTCAGCTTTAGAATGTGGCTCTTCCGCGCGCCAAGATAGATCGCTATCAAAACGAACAGCCGCAGATGCCGTCGTTTGAAGTTATGGGTGCCCAGCCGAATGGCATTAAGAACCTGTGCTATTTCAGAGCGCGTGAAAAACCGCTCATTCGCAGGCGGTTCGTCGGGTC
>CAZUXZ010000156.1:0-43925 GCA_964624055.1 uncultured Rhizobiaceae bacterium
CAAGAAGCCTCCGTTGCACCGGGCCAAGGGCAAGAAACCGACGCCCAAGCGCTAGAGGCCGGACGCAAGCTGTTCGCCCGGCCCTGCCGGTTCGTCACCGGGGCCGTCGCGATGAACGGACTGCCAGATACCTCCCTACCGGAAATTGCCTTCGCCGGCCGCTCTAATGTTGGCAAATCGAGCGTGGTCAACGCGCTTACCGGCCAGACGACACTAGCGCGGACATCAAACACGCCTGGGCGCACGCGGGAAGTTAATTTTTTCGAGCTTGAAGGCAAGCTGATACTTGTCGACCTACCAGGCTATGGCTATGCCAAGGCGCCTAAGGGTGTGGTCAAGGCGTGGACTTTGCTTGCAGAGCAATATCTTAGGGGGCGGCAGACATTGCGCCGTGCCTGTCTCCTCATCGACGCCCGGCGCGGCTTCATGGCCAGTGACAAGGCAGTCATGGCGGCGTTGGATGAGGCTGCGGTTTCATACCTTGTGGTTCTAACCAAGGCCGACAAATTGAAAGCTGGACCTTTGGAGAAGCTATTGCGCGACCTCAAAGACACGCTTAAATCCCACACCGCCGCCTACCCGAAAGCGCTGGCGACGAGCGCGCGTACGAGCCATGGCATTGCGGAATTACGTAGCCATCTCGCCACGCTGGCGAGTACAGGCGAAAATCATTAAGGTCTGTTGCCATGACGACGAAGAATATCAGCGAAACCAAAAATTGGCTGCGCGCCGCCCAGACCATTTCTGAGGCTCTGCCCTATATGCGTCGATTCTCAGGGCGCACTTTCGTCATCAAATATGGCGGCCACGCCATGGGGGACGCGTCGCTAGCGGAAAACTTTGCCAAGGACGTCGTGCTGCTCAAACAGGTCGGCATCAACCCGGTGGTGGTGCATGGCGGCGGGCCACAAATCGCCAGGATGCTCGACCGTCTCAATATCGAGAGTAATTTCATCAATGGTTTGCGGGTGACCGATGCAGCCGCGATCGAAGTTGTCGAGATGGTGCTGTCCGGCACCATCAATAAGGAGATCGTCAGCACCATCAATTCTGCGGGCGGCACGGCCGTTGGCCTGAGCGGCAAAGACGGAAAATTGCTCGAAGCGAAGCGCGTGATGCTCGCCGACAGCGACAATCCAGATGCCCTTGGCTTTGTGGGCGAGCCAGCGCGTGTTAATACCGGCGTTCTGAAATCCTTCGAAGAATCGCACATAATACCCGTGGTAGCGCCGATCGGCATCGGAACCGAGGGTGAGACCTACAATATCAACGCGGATACCGCCGCCGGGGCAATAGCCGCCGCCATGTCGGCAACCAAGCTCATCCTGCTAACCGACGTCGCCGGCGTACTCGACGCAGAGGGCGAACTGATCAGCGAGCTTAACATCGCCGAAACGGAAAAACTTCTGGCAAGCTCGGTCATCACTGATGGCATGATCCCCAAGCTGCAAACCTGTCTCTCAGCGCTCGGCGGCACGTGCGAAGCGGCGCACATTCTCGATGGCCGCATCCCGCATTCGCTATTGCTCGAAATTTTTACCTCTCATGGGACCGGAACCATGATTCTACCGATCAAGAGCTGAGAGAACACTCAGCTCGCTTGCTGCAATCGTTCGATAAAGCGCTCGCGTGCCGGTGGCAGGGCCGATCCGGCGAAAATATGCGCGGCAAGAAACCAGCCAGTCAAATATAGTGCTTCGCGTAACGCTTCCTTTCGCGGCGGCGCGGCATTGGAACGCCATAGAAACTCGGGAAGCGGCAACAATTTTTCGCGCCAGTCCTTGCCGGCCACCGTTGAGACCGCACGGCCAGAGCGCGGCGACACATAGCGCAGATCCTCAACCTGTCCTGTAACAGCGCAGGCCGTCAGGTCGAGGCCGAAGCCAAGCTCCGCCAATAACTCAAGCTCAAACCGCGCATAGGAAGCTCCCCATTCATCACCATGAGCAATTTCATCGCCGAGCTGTGCAAAATGCGAATAGAGCATCGGATAAGGATGACGCTCCGGCAGCACCGCTTCGACCACGGCGCAGACTGCTGAAAGCGCGGAGAGGCGTAGCGCATCATCCAGCAGCCTTGCCGCATAAGCTTGCATCAATTCGCAGCGGAAATTACCAAGATGCTCCTCAAGACGCGCTCGCCACACAGCACTTACCAGGTTTCCTGCCTGATAAAGGCCTCGAGCGCGGTGTCCCTGGCCTCCCCGGACCAAGCCGGCATGCCGTCCATGGAACTCGGTGAACAGCATCACTAATGATGAATTTTCGCCATGCCGGCGGGCCGACAGAACGAAGCCATTATCGCTCCACTCCATGTTAAGCGTATACCATGTGCCGAGTTATTCAGCGCCCTAAAAGGCCAAATTCATGTATATACTGAAATCAATTTCATCTTACTTGAACCAGATTTGTTTGCACTTCTTCGCATCCATGGTGATGCGCTGCAACGCAAC
Source organism: uncultured Rhizobiaceae bacterium (assembly GCA_964624055.1). GTDB lineage: Bacteria > Pseudomonadota > Alphaproteobacteria > UBA828 > UBA828 > PTKB01. The sequence continues at coordinate 2,453 of CAZUXZ010000156.1, forward strand.
GAAGATAAAGTGAGTCCTTTGATCGTTAGGGCGATCTTCACAGAGACCAAAGTCATCGACAAGCGGGTCAAAAAGCTAAGCCGAGCGAACAACGAGGACGAGAACAAGCTGCGCTAGCTGTCGAATTCGAGGCCAAGTTCGCGGTAGCGTTCAGGGTCATCACGCCAGCCTTCCCGCACTTTCACAAACAGGAAAAGATGCACCTTGCGCTCCAGCAGGTCTTCCAGCTCCGTGCGCGATTCTTGGCCAACCGATTTAATGCGCTGGCCGCCTTTGCCCAGTACCATCGCCTTATGCGATTCACGAGAAACGTATACGATTTGCTCGATTCTGACCGAGCCGTCCTTTAGCTCGCGCCAGTTCTCGGTTTCGACGGTAAGCGAATATGGCAATTCCTGATGCAATTGTAGAAACAACTTTTCGCGGGTGATTTCGACAGCTAAAAAACGCTCGGAAATATCGCTCAACTGATCTTCCGGATAGAGCCATGGTCCTTCGGGAAGCGAACCTAAAAGATAGTCAAACAAGTCCTCCACCCCCTGCCCATCAAGAGCCGATATCATAAAAATACGCTCGGTCAACACGTCATCGTCCAGCATGGCTGCTAGTGGTAGTAATTTCTCCGGAGCCACCTGATCGACCTTATTGATAGCAACCTGTACCTTGTGGTCCGACTGCTTGAGATTCTCCCGGATGCGCTCGGTATCAGAATCGAGGCCGCGGGTGGCATCGACAAGAAGGAGAACGATATCGGCATCTTTGGCGCCTCGCCAGGCCGCATGCACCATAGCACGCTCCAAGCGCTTCCGCGCATTGTGGAAGATCCCGGGCGTGTCCACCAATACGAGCTGCGCCGTACCTTCCACACGGACGCCCCGCACGCGCGACCGGGTGGTTTGCACCTTGGGCGAGACGATGGTCACCTTGGTCCCGACCAAACGGTTCACCAGGGTCGATTTACCGACATTGGGGGCGCCGAGAATGGCGACGAATCCGACACGACTGGGTCGCTCAGTCTCAGCCATTATCTTTAACTAATCGTTGCAATAATTGTTTTGCTGCCGCCTGCTCGGCGGCCTGCTTACTTCCGCCCGTTGCCACAACACCAGGTTTATCGCCGATCCGCACCTCGATCTCAAATTGGGGTGCATGGGCCGGCCCATGCTGGCTGACCAGAAGATAACTCGGCAACACACCGTGATATGCCTGCGCCCACTCCTGTAGAGCGGTTTTCGCGTCCCGGGGTGGACTTTTATCCTCGGCCATGGGAGCCGTCCAGTACTCGCGCACAAAATTCGCCGCTACTTCATAGCCACCATCGACAAAAAGAGCTGCGATAACTGCCTCGCAGGCATCCGCAAGATTAGTAGAATTATCGCGCCCGCCACTCTCGTCTTCACCCTTACCGAGAATCAAATACTTTCCAAGATCAAGTTGGCGCGCGATGCGCTCCAGAGCTTCGCGCCGAACCAGCGCGGTAAAGCGACGCGCCAACGCACCTTCACTCTCGCCGGGGTATTGCAAGTTAAGCATCTCGGCGACGACAAGCCCAAGCACCCGGTCGCCAAGAAACTCGAGCCGTTGGTTGGACCGAACATTGCCATTAACCGCGCTCGAATGGGTGAGTGCGCGTGTCAGCAAGTAACGATCCTCGAAGCGATGTGACAGTTTCTCTTCGAGTGCAACGGCAATGACCTGAACCCTGGCTTTGCCGGTTGAAGATGTAGCCTCTCGGCGCTCTGACATTAGTCCACCGCGTCAAACAGGCGCTCAAGTCGAGTGGCCTTGCCCCACTTCCAAATTTCCCAAATCTCCGCGGCACCATTGGTCGAATAGAATATGAACTCCGCTCGGCCGATCAGATTTTCGGCCGGTATGAATCCGACCCCCGAATAGGAATTGTCGATACGGCTATCAAGCGAATTATCACGATTGTCGCCCATGGCAAAATAATGCCCTTCGGGAACATTATAGACTTTGGTGTTGTCGAGATTGCCATTGGGGTTAGCATCGAGAGTGTGATGTTCCGCGCCAGCCGGCAAGGTTTCAACAAATTGGGGAATAGAGCTGGTGCGGCCGTAGAGGTCGGTTTCCGAGAAATTCTTGATTTGCCGGCGCTCAATTGCCACCTCGTTTACATAAATCAGGCCATTTTTCACCTGAATTCGATCGCCAGGTAGGCCAACGATGCGCTTAATATAATCGGTCTCGTTATCCCGTGGCAGCTTGAACACGGCAACATCGCCGCGCTCCGGCTCACTACCGAACAGCCGGCCAGAAAAAAGGTCGATGCTCCAGGGCAACGAATATTTGCTATAGCCGTAGGCATATTTGGAAACGAACAGATAATCGCCGACAAGGAGAGTTGGCTTCATCGAGCCGGACGGAATATTAAAGGGCTCAAGCGCCACCGTGCGTACAACCATCGCCGCGATCACCGCGTAAGCCACGGTGCGAATTGTATCCCAGAAGCCCGAACTCTTTTTCTTCGGTTTTGTGCTAATTTTTGTTTTTGCCATATGGCTCGCGAATTACTGTTCGTGTTGTTGCTATCAGAGAAGGAAAACTGGAGCCTCCGGTAACCTCGATTGGATCACTCTGGCGGCACGGCGATGGCAGAAATGACCACAATGGCCTGGGCGGTCGGAGGTTCGTCGGTCAGAGAAACATCAATCTGTGTGGTCATGCCTGAAGGCGTTAGCGATTGCAAGCGTTCCGCGGCACCACCGGTGAGCCGCATGGTCGGTTTTCCGCTTGGCAGGTTGACGACCTCCATATCACGCCAGAAAATTCCTTTGCGAAATCCCGTACCGAGCGCCTTGGAACAGGCTTCCTTTGCGGCGAACCGTTTGGCGTAACTTTCCGCCCGCGCCGCACGGCGCTCGGATTTTTCCCGTTCGCCTTTGGTGAAAATTCGGTTGATAAAGCGCTCGCCGAACCGCTCTAGCGTTCTCTCGATGCGGCGAATATTTATGAGATCGCTGCCCAGACCAATGATCATGACGTCAACCGGCACACGGGAAATCTCTCATCCACCCTTTCGCTCGCATGCTGCTTGGCTGATAGATGTCACTGCAGCAGACGGCCGCTCCTTGTTTCGCGTCATGGGCTCGGGGATTGTCAGATCGTCAGCAGTCTCGCTCCGGTCGTCAACAATGTCCTCGGCATTCGCGTTCGCCGCCTGGACCTCGCGCTGGTGACGCTCTTCCGCCAGGACTTGCTGGCGTTTGATTCGGCTGGTGTGGCGATGGTGCTGATAGTTGGCGATCGCTCGGCGTATGGGAATGTAGAACACCACCCAGGCCACTGCGCCGGATGGAATGCTGCCGACGATCATCGGCACGGCGATAGCATCAAACTGATCGAAGATCATGGTCAGGCTTAGATCGGTAAAACCTATATCGGGCATATCGCGCCCAAGAATTTTGCTGCCCAGCCACAAGACACCGAACCAGATGCCCGGGAAAGTCCAGGGATTACCGACGGCTGTGCCGATCGCCGAAGCGAGAATATTGGCACGCAACACCCAAGCGATGATACCCGCTATAACGAAGTGCAAACCGAGTAACGGTGTAAACGATACCGCGGCTCCAAGCGCGAAGCCGCACGCGATGGTGTAGGGCGTACCGGGAAGACGCTTAATGCGGAAAACATAATACCGTCCTGCCCGGCGCCAGCCCATGCGCGGCCAAATTATCTCCAATGCGCGGGATAAGATTGAGCGCTTGCGTCGGCGACGGAATACGCTCATGACGCTCCTTCACTAAGCCTGCTATCCACGGCAAGCCGGAATCCGATAAATTCGCGGCGAAACACCGCTTCCTTCGTCATTTCTCTCCCCTTCGCGGGCCTGTTTTGTTTTTTTGCTTGGCCGCAGACCTGTAAGATACCGGAACAAAAGGGATTTGTGCAAGCGGTCCGCCTAATCGATGAAACTTGTGAATTCATTCAAATCCTTGCGCCCAATATCCGATACTTGGACGCCTTCCGCCGGGCGACCCAAAAGGGCATTCAGAAATGCCCATCGAATAGGGTGTACGAGTCAGCGTAGCGAGGCCGTTGGCGATGCCAGCACTCACGCCGGCGCAATATTTCTTGGTGCGCTCGCCGTCGCCACCGACAGAGTAATTGAGCTGAAAGACGACGAATCAAATAGGGCGCAGTGTCGCGCTGGGGCTTGTGTTCGTCGACGCCAAGCGGCTCGAGCGTCTTTAGCCAGCTTTTGGCGCGCGGCGGCGATTGAATCCCCACCCCTCCTTCTCCACCCCGTCGCGGGTGTGTCGCTTTATCTCCACATTTTCTGCGCTTACTAAATGCCAGGGCTGCACATTAGCGCAGCTCGGCGCTGGGTCCTCGCGGAGCACGCATTTTTCGATCACCACACACGGTGCGGCAGCGGCTGAACTCGTGGTATAAATTTGCGGCGCGCTGTTTCATCTGGGCGCAATCCCGCGTGATATACCCCCTTAACGGAACCGGCCGTTATTATATCATGCATTTTACCCCCGTGCCCTTTCAACGCTGCTTACGCAAGGCACGGCGCGCAACGTAGCAATAACATCGGTGAGATGGCGTGCATCCTGCACCTCGACATCAACGATGAAATCGAAGAACTCAGCGGAACGATTGGTGATTTTCAAGTTGTTTATATTACCCTTGCTCTTGGCGATTGACATAGCCAACTCGCCGAGCGAACCGGTTTCATTAGCTACGACCAAGCTTAACCGGCCGACATGAACACTGTTGTCTGCTTCCTCCCGATCCCAGGAAAGGTCAAGCCAACGCTCCGGCGTATCGCCAAAGCTGACAAGGGTTTCACAATCGATGGTATGTACAGTGACGCCCATGCCGACGGCAACAATGCCGACGATTCGATCTCCCGGCAATGGGCTGCAACAATCGGCGAGATGCACCGCCACCCCCGGCTCCAGACCACGAATGGGAATTGCCGCATCGCCCGCCTTGGCGGCGCCTGAACGCCCACGCACAAGCGACAGAGCGCGCGATGCGACACCCGTTAGGCGGCGAGCGGGAAAGCATGCGTCGCCGAAATCTTTGCCGGTCAGGTTGCCCTGGCCAAGAGCAGCATATAGCTCGGCTTCGGTCTTCAATTTGAGTCTTGGTAGTGCCTGCTCCACGACTCCTTCGGCGAATGGCTCGCCCGATTCCCGGAATATTTTTTCGGCAATCGCGCGACCTAGCGCTTCATATTCCTTGCGCTGCTTCGAGCGAACAAAACGCCTAACGCTGGCGCGCGCCTTGCCAGTCACCAGAAAACTTTCCCACGTAGCCGAAGGCGCCGGTACGGTGGAGCGGACGATCTCCACCTGATCACCGTTAGAGAGTCTGCTTCGGAGCGGCACCATGCGACCGTTTATCTTGGCGCCGACACAAGTGTCGCCGATGTCGGAATGGACCGCATAGGCGAAATCCACAGGTGTCGCGCCACGCGGCAAATTGATCAGGTCACCATGAGGTGTGAAACAGAATACCTGGTCGCGGAACATTTCCAACTTGGTGTGCTCGAGAAATTCCTCGGGCCCCGCCGCATTATCAAGAATTTCCAGGAGTTCGCGGAGCCAACGGTATTGCTTCCCGTCACTGCCCGCATCGACCTGTTTGAAGGCCCAATGCGCGGCGACGCCAAGTTCAGCCTCCTCATGCATCTCGCGAGTGCGAATCTGTATCTCGATGCGCTGGCGCTCTGGGCCCATGACACTCGTGTGCAGCGAGCGGTAACCATTGGGCTTGGGTGTGCTGATATAGTCCTTGAACTTGTCTGGCACCATCGGATAGGCGCCATGGACAAAGCCAAGCGCCCTGTAGCAGTCGGCGACATCTTCAACAATTATGCGAAAAGCGACGATGTCCGACAATTGCTCGAAGGCGATGTTTTTTATTTCCATTTTGCGCCAGATCGAATACAGGCGCTTTTCCCGTCCCTCAACACTCGCGCGCAACCGATGTCCGGCGAGCATATCGCGTAGTGCACTCAAAATGCGCGGTACGATATCTCCACTTTCCTGGCGGAGAAACTCGAGACGCGCCTGAACCGAATTACGCGCATCTTCGTTGATCTCGGCAAATGCCAGATCCTCAAGCTCCTCTTTGATCGTCTCTAGGCCAATGCGCTCGGAGAGCGGTACATAGATATCCATCGTTTCATTGGCGATACGCCGGCGCTTTTCCTCATTTTCAATAAAGCTAAGAGTGCGCATATTGTGCAGCCGGTCGGCGAGCTTAACCAACAGCACGCGGATATCCTGGGACATTGCAAGCACGAATTTACGGAAATTCTCGGCGTGCTTGGTTTGGTCCGACTGCAACTCCAATTGGCTAAGCTTGGTCACGCCATCGACGAGACGGGCGACCGGCGGACCGAAATGATTTTCGATCTCCTCGAGGGAAGCGAGGGTGTCTTCCACCGTGTCGTGCAGAAGCGCTGTAACGATGGTATCACAGTCGAGTTTGAGCGCGGTCAAGATACCGGCGACTTCGAGAGGATGGGAAAAATAAGGATCGCCGCTGGCGCGGGTCTGCGCTCCATGAGCCTTGAGAGAAAATACATAGGCGCGGTTGAGTAAGCCCTCATCCGCGGTGGGATCGTAGGCCTTAACGCGATCGACCAGTTCGTATTGACGAATCACTGACTGTCATGTGCCCGGCCTACCCCCGATTTCCCCGGGTCGTTAGCACAATCCGATAGGTGCCCAGCCCTAGAGGCCCGTTCGAGGACAATTCGCGCTCAGGCCTCCTTATCCGCGTCGGGAGGAGCGGTCTCACTGTCTTCCGTGCCGTCGCCGACGCTCGGCTGGAACACCGCATCAGCACCGACCGAAGCTGCTTCCGCTTCATCACCTTCGGGAACCTGAGACGAGGTCACGCCAGCCCAGGCCTGCTCTGCAGAGAGCACCGCGAGATTCTCTTCCTCCGGCTCGTCCAGTTCTTGATCCACATCGGCGCCATGTTCCATCTCATATTTTAGCGCCTCAAGCTCAATCGTCTCGTCAGCAATTTCGCGTAACGCGATGACTGGATTCTTGTCGTTGTCCCGCTCTACCGTCAGGGGCGCACCGGAATGGATATTCCTCGCTCGACGGGCAGCAAGCAGAACCAACTCAAACCGATTGGGAACCTTATCGACGCAATCTTCAACGGTTACACGCGCCATGTTGTAGTCACTCCATATTAAGAAAACGAAAGCAGACCGAAAGGCGCCAAAACCTACCCGTTCGCCCTCTTCCATGCAAGCAATCACAAATTAATGTGCTTTTTCCGCCAAATTCAAGTCTCGTCTAGGGCTCCAAAGGGCCAATATCCTGGCCTTCCGGCAATTGGGCGATGAGATCACCGATATGCTGGCCATCACGGGGATCACGCCAATTGGGCGCAATTTCGGCGAGCGGGAGCAATACGAAGGCGCGTTGTTTGAGACTCGGATGCGGCAATTGCAACGCCGGGCCCCTGTTATCGGCCTTTACGTTGATAATTTCTCCATCAAAATCGATGAGATCTAGATCCAGAACCCGCGCAGCATTGGCTACGCTTCTTTTGCGACCGAACTCCAACTCAATTTGGAGCAATAAAGCCATCAGCACAGGCGCGGCAAACCTGGTTTCTAGTTGTGCAACACCATTGACGTAATCGGGCTGCGCTGCCGCTGGAACCGGTGCACTTCGATACCACCGCGATCGTTGAATCACCCTGATTTCTGAGTTTTCCAGCCGGGACAGCGCCGCTTCTAGGCCGGCTTTCGGCGGGCCATAACGGTCGCTAGCAAGGTTGGCACCCAAAGCAATATAGATCACAATTTCATCCGCTAGATGCTGAGGGGTTGCCCTGCGTGGTAGCTCAGCATAGATATGAAGTGAAATAGAGACTGCATTAACACCGAATTGATTTGCGGCCCTTCGATTATCTCAGCCATCTGACGATGGTTTCCGTCTCGTTTGTGCAATTATAAAAAGCGGTATTTTACCCATGGTCATGTTTTATCCGGAAGAACGTATCGGCCTTTTTATTGATGGCTCCAACCTCTATGCTGCCGCCCGCTCGCTCTCTTTTGATATAGATTACAAACGCCTCTTGAAAGCGTTCACGAGCAAGGGACGGCTCATCCGAGTATTCTACTATACGGCTTTGATCGAAGATCAGGAATATTCGCCCATCCGGCCGCTGGTCGATTGGCTGGATTACAACGGCTACACCTTGGTGACCAAACCAGCCAAGGAATTCACTGATTCTATGGGCCGGCGCAAGATAAAAGGAAACATGGATATCGAACTGGCGATAGATGTGATCGAAATGGCGCCGGTTCTGGACCATATCGTGCTGTTTTCCGGCGATGGTGACTTCCGCCGCCTCGTCGAGGCAGTGCAGCGCCGAGGCTTGCGCGTAAGCGTGGTCAGCACGGTACGCTCGCAACCGCCCATGATCGCCGACGAACTACGACGTCAGGCCGATAATTTTATAGAATTGCAAGACCTTCAGCAGGAAATCGCGCGTGCGCCACAATGGCGAGAGGGGGAGACAGAGGGCGAGACTGAGGACCGCGAGAGCCCAAGCGTGGCGCCAATGCATGAGGGCTTCCCCGAGGACGAAGGCGAGGATTATCTCGACGGCGTCTATGACGATGACGAAGATATGGCCGACGCGCGATAATTATGGTGCACGCACCGGACCGGGACTGCGATGGCTGTTCCCGTCTCGCCGCCTATCGCCTTGAGAACCGCAAGGACCAACCCAACTGGCATAACGCCCCTGTCGAGAGCGCCGGTCCGCTAGATGCGCAGCTACTAATAGCTGGCCTGGCGCCGGGAAGACGAGGTGCCAATCGCACTGGGCGGCCGTTCACTGGTGATTTTGCCGGCGACCTTCTCTATTCGACGCTGATGGAGTATGGCTTCGCCAAGGGCAATTACGCGAAAACGGCGGATGATGGTGTTACCTTCGTAGACTGCCGTATCACTAATGTCGTGCGCTGTGTGCCGCCGCAAAACAAACCGACAACCGCGGAGATCGCCGCCTGCCGGCCCTTTCTGGAGAGCGAAATCGCCGCCATGCCGAATTTGCGTATTATTCTCACGCTCGGCGGCATCGCCCATCAATCGGTGCTACGCACGCTCGGCCTTAGGGCAGCGACCCACAAATTCGCCCACCGCGCCAAACATCGGCTCTCGCCCGATCTTACCATGATAGATAGCTATCACTGCTCGCGACTCAACACCAATACAGGTCGGCTGACCGAGTCAATGTTTCACCAAGTGTTCGACGATATCCGCGCGCGGCTTGACGCGGCACGCTGAACGCAGAAAAAGATCCCGAGAAGGTACATACACCTGAAACAATGTATTTTTTTCAATCACAAATCGATAGAGCATGACAGGTCAACGCAAGCGAACCTGACATGCTCTAATTGTCGGCGCGCATTAGGCGCTCCTTGTTGCGCTTCCAGTCACGCTCCTTCTCTGCCTGTCGCTTATCATATTTGCGCTTCCCGGTAGCCAGAGCGATCTCAACCTTGGCGCGCCCGCGTTCATTGAAATAGAGGCTAAGCGGTACCAGGGTCATGCCGCTGCGCCTGAGATTGCCGATCAACTTGCGGATTTCTCGTTTTTTGAGTAGCAATTTTCTGGCGCGGGTCGGCGCATGGTTGAAGCGCCCGCCGGCGGCGTATTCAGCAATATGGGCATTGATCAGATAAATCTCGCCACCGCGCTCCACCGCATAGGCCTCGCCCATACTTGCACGGCCCTGGCGTAAAGACTTTACCTCGGTACCGGTCAGCGCAATACCCGCCTCGAACCTCTCGGCAATATGGTAGTTATGCCGCGCCTTGCGGTTCTGGGCGATGAGTTTGCGGCCAACGTTTTTTTGTGCCGCCATATTACTTTGATGCGCGGTTTACGCCGCGGCATCCTTCAACAAATCAAGAGCGCGAAGCGTCGTTTCAATCCGCTGCTTACTCGCGACGGTCGGCTGACACAGGGGAAGGCGCATCTCAGAGCTACATTTTCCCAGCAGATAAGCGGCGTATTTAGCTGGTATCGGGCTGGATTCGCAAAACAAGACATCGTGCAAGGGCATTAAGCGGGTATGAAGTTCCAATGCTTTCCCCGTGTCGCCCGCAATCCAGGCGGCGTAGAACTCCGCGCAAACGCGCGGCGCGATATTGGCCGTGACCGAAATGCAGCCATGGCCGCCCTGGGCGAGGAAAGCAAGCGCGGTACCGTCTTCCCCCGACATTTGGTTGAATTCGCCTGGGATCGCCATACGTGTCAGCGTCGGGCGGGTGAGATCGGCTGTAGCATCCTTGACCCCGACGATATTGGGCAGCTCCGCCAAGCGCGCCATGGTCTCAGTCGTCATGTTCACGACGCTGCGCCCAGGGATATTGTAGATATATTGCGGAATCGCGACCGAATCCTGCACCGCCTTGAAATGCTGATACATGCCCTCCTGGGTCGGCTTGTTGTAATAGGGCATGACGAGCAACGCAGCATCGGCACCCGCATCCTTGGCGTGGCGGGTCAAGGCAATAGCCTCCTCGGTACTGTTAGAGCCCGTACCAGCAAGCACTGGTACGCGGCCGTTAGCCACTTCTATGCATATTTTGGTCACCTGCATATGCTCATCATGGCTAAGGGTCGGCGATTCACCAGTGGTGCCGCAGGGAAGCAAGCCGTTAACGCCCTCGGTAATTTGCCACTCAACAAAGGCTCGGAACGCCTCTTCATCAACCCCACCGTCACGCATTGGCGTAATCAGAGCCGTGACATATCCTTCCAACATCGCCTTCTCCGCACGCAATTCGTTTACACTTAAACAAGCATAATTTGACGTTATCCTAAGGACAAGACCGCCGCCAACCGGCTTGCCGCGGAATATAGGCTCAGCCTAAAATCGTGACCTACCGAAAATCAAAGATAGCTGACACAATTGGAAGGGCATTTGTGCCCAATTTTCTTTCCCTGATCGTAGCGAGCGCGTTGTTTTGGGTAGGCATGTGTCTACCCGGGGCTAAAGCGGAAATTTTTCTGCCACCGCCGATCTCCGGTGCGGACACGAAATTGCTCACCACCGCATTTGATGAGGCGGAGCGCGGCCGCTGGTCGACCGCCCACCGCATAGCTGCTCGCGCGAACGAACCTCTTGGCGCCAAAATTTTGCGCTGGATGGATTACTCTCAGCCACATAATTACGCGGCATTCGATGAAATTTCCACTTTCATCTCCACCAATCCAGAATGGCCCCGCCAACGCCAAATGCAAGCTGCCGCTGAAACTGCAATGCTTTCCATTTTGGACACGGACCGTGTGCGCGATTGGTTCCGCTGGCACGATCCCGTCAGCCGGAACGGGCGACTGCACTTCGCCGACGCCCTGATCGACACCGGTGACAAAGCGCGCGCGGCAAAATTCATCCGTCTAGCCTGGGTAGAAAACAATTTCTCAGGCAAGGATCTAAAGATCATTTACGACCGCTTCAAGAAAATTCTCCGCGAGAAAGACCATGTAGCGCGCCTTGACCGGCTGGTGTGGGACAACCGCCAACGCGATGCCAAGCAGATGTTCCGCTATGTCAACAAGGGGCATCAAGCTCTCGCCCAGGCGCGCATGGCTCTTCGCTCCTTCGCCAGCGGCGTCGACGCCGCCATCGCCCGGGTGCCCGGCGAATTGATCGAGACACCTGGGCTTATGTACGAGCGTCTAAGATGGCGCCGCCGCAAGGGACGGGACGAAGACGCGCAGGAGATCTTGTTCGACCCACCTACAGATCTCGGTCGGCCAAAATTGTGGTGGCGCGAGCGAGTAATCCAAGCCCGCAGAGCGCTCAATCTGGGCCAAGTAACCAATGCCTACCGACTCGCCAGCGAACATGGTCAGATTGATAGTTCCACTTTTGCTAAAGCAGAATGGCTGGCGGGTTGGGTCGCACTCAGATTTCTAGGCGAGAAAGAGGCCGCATTTAGCCATTTCACCCGCCTCTATGAGGCCGTATTCATGCCCATCAGCCGTGCCCGCGCGGCTTATTGGGCCGGTCGTGCCGCGGAGGCGATGGAAGATACAGAGGGTGCCGCGCTTTGGTTCGCGCTAGCTGCTCAATATCCCAGCGCTTTTTACGGGCAGCTCGCTGCTGCGCGCGTCGGCGACGGTAATGCATTGCTATTCGCAAGAGAAAAGCGCGGTGTCAACGGAAGTCGCCCACCCGTGGTCACCGAGCACGAGATGTTTGCCGTCATTCGGCTTCTCGATTATCTCGGCAAGGACCGGCTGGCGGGAGTCTTTTCCAGCCGCCTTTCAGAAATATCTAAAGGCCCGGCCGACTATGCTCTGATCGCAAAATTCGCCCATTCTCTTGGCCGTCACGATCTGGCCATTCGTTCCGCCAAACAGGCGACACGCGATGGCTATATCTCGAACGAGAGAATATTTCCTGTTATAGAGGTCCCCTTCTCCTATCCCAATGACGATCTTGAACACGCCCTCGTCCTCGCGCTCACGCGCCAGGAAAGCCTGTTCAACAAGGACGCCGTAAGCCACGCCGGTGCGCGCGGATTGATGCAACTCATGCCGGCCACGGCGCGCATGGTGTCGCAACGGATCCGTCTGCCATACTCCAAATACAAGCTCACTCAGTCGGCCTACAATGTGAAGCTTGGCAGCACCTATCTCGCCGAGATGATCGACAAATATGACGGCTCCTACATTCTCGCCCTCGCCGCTTATAATGCCGGTCCAAGCAATGTGCACCGATGGCTACGCGATAATGGCGACCCGCGCCACGACCCTGGTGTCGACCTGGTCGACTGGATCGAATTAATCACGATTCCGGAAACGAGAAACTACGTACAGCGAATCCTGGAAGGTCTTCAGGTCTATCGATGGCAGTTGGGCGCGGAAGTTGGTGTGGCCAGTCTTGAAGAAGATGTAGCGCGCGGAGTATCGGCGCAGGTACTGGCCAGCCGATGCACCGCGCCAAAATCCAATATCGCGATCGCTGTGGCAGATTTGGTGTCACATTGCTAAAGAATGCACGCCGAGACAGCCAAGCGTGGCGCTTGGCGCTATGCCGGTGGAGTTGTAGATTAGGTGCAACGGAGAGTTGGAGTCGCATTCTGGGCGTAAGCGAAGGTTTGATGGCCATGCGTACGACACGACAAATACCAAGATTGCTTTCCGTTTTTTGGTTGGCCGCACTGTTCTACTTCCCAATTACCAACGTGCCGGCAGCTGCAGACGATGCGCCAGAAAATGGCGTGACGATCCAGGTCTCGGATGTGGTGTTCAAAGAAGCCGGCCAACATAGCCAGTTTACTTACACTCGTGAATTCCACGACCTTAACGGGTATGGCGCGAAGTTGCGCCATGGCAGAATTTGCCACAGCAACGGCGACTGCATCTCGGCGCCTGTCGATTATATTATCGAACCTGGCGGCGTACTGAAGCAAGAAGGGCAGCTGCTCTTACCCATGTCGATCTTCCAAAACTTCGATTTCATATACACCGACGAAAATGGCAAGGGTGACGACATAACCGTCAAGCTGCGCATCTTGGTAGTCGGGGATCATCTGGAACTTCTGGAAGTGGAATAATTTGGGGGCCGAATTGAAACCGTCAGACAATCATTCGACCACCTTTGCCCAAGGCACGACAAGGATGAGAGGTACTAAAAATGGTAACTTCCCCGAACTTGTCTAGCCGTCACCCGGGTGTCAGTGGATTGGTGCTGCCCAACTATGACGATGTGTGCACCGCAGCGGAACGCCTGGCCGACGTTGCTGTGCAAACACCCTTACTCGAATCGCCGTTGCTAAGCGAGCGCATCGGCGGTCGCTTGCTGGTCAAGGCTGAGCCGCTGCAGCGCACTGGCGCATTTAAATTCCGCGGCGCCTATAACTGCATAAGCCAACTCACGCCAAGACAACGCAAAAAGGGCGTAATCGCCTATTCTTCGGGCAATCACGCACGCGCTGTGGCCGCTGCTGCCCGCATGCTCGGCACGCCAGCAACAATCGTCATGCCAGAGGATGCGCCCGCTGTGAAGCTCGCCGGCACCCGGCAAGAGGGCGCCCACATCATCAGCTATAACCGGGCGAGGGAGGATCGTGCAGCGATCGCCGAGGGCTTTGCTGCGGAGAAGGGCTATGCGCTGGTACGTCCCTATGAGGATCATTTCGTCATTGCGGGCCAGGGCACGGTAGGGCTGGAAATTGCCGCAGAGTGCCAGGTGCGTGGGATCGATCCTAATTTCGTCGTGGTGCCGGCCGGCGGTGGGGGCCTGATGGCAGGCTGTGCGTTGGCGCTGAGCGAACAGTTGCCAGCAGCCGCACTCTACACCGCCGAGCCAAAGGCTTATGACGACCATGCGCGCTCCTTTGCGGTGGACAAACGTGTAATGGTCCAGGACATGAGCGTGCCCACACTCTGCGACGCCCTCCTTTCCGAACAACCCGGCGAACGGACCTTCGCAATAAATTCCCAGCGCGTCATGGGTGGAATAACGGCGGATGACCATGCGATCCTCAGTGCTATGGCAGCAGCCTTTCATCACCTCAAACTGGTGATTGAGCCGGGCGGCGCGGCAGCACTCGCGGCGGTGCTGACTGGCGCACTGGAGTGCAAAGGTAAAACCGTGATCGTCGTCGCGTCGGGAGGCAATGTCGATCCGGAGGTCTTCCGACGAGCTCTGAAGGCTGGCGAGAATGGTTGGTAGATACATCGCGGCAGTGATTGCCTTGGCCTCGCTATGCCTGGTGCCGACGTTCGCCGCTTGGGCACAATCCCTGCCGCCACACATAGCCCAAAGCATTGCCCAGGCGGCGGAACAGGGTCGACGCCACGAAGCGGCACTCGGCGACGTAATCGATAATCGGAGGCGTGCCGCTAACCGACAATTGGAAACGGCTGTAGTCGCTGCGATCAGTCAGAACCCCGAATTGTTTATCGAGATCATGCGCGAGGCGCACCGTCAGGCGCCTGAGTACCGCATCAGCCTTGATGCATCCATAGAAAGGATGTTTCCCGGCTTCGCCGGCGCTCTGCTAAGATCTTCAGAAACACGTCCGTCTCGCCAAGCCATCCGGAAAGTGCCGCACAACCGTCGGGTTAACGTCAGACGGGCGCAAATCATTCCCAACATACCATCGCCCGAAGAACGCCCACATAACTGGCCGATCCTGCCAGAAGAGGGTGGCATCGATGGCTACGCGGATATCGATCCGCTTGAAGGGCTGAACAAGATTTTCTTATACGCCAACGGTGCGATGGACTTTCTTATTTTTGAGCCCCTCGCACAGACCTATCGATACGTGACGCCCGAGGTGGCGCGTGATGCCATTGGCCGCTCCTTCGACAATCTCTCGTCGCCGATCATCTTCGCCAACGATTTATTGCAATTGAGGTTTCACCGCGCAGCAACAACATTTTCGCGCTTCTTCATCAACAGCACAGTCGGCGTGTTCGGTTTGTTCGACGTAGCCGCCGAGCTTGGTTTGGAACGGCATGAGGCAGATTTCGGGCAGACGCTATTCGACATGGGCATCGGGGATGGCGTCTATCTGGTATTGCCGTTCTTCGGCCCGACAACAGCGCGCGATGCAATTGGTATGGGAGTCGACGGTTTTCTCGACCCGCGTAGCTGGTTCCTGAATGCCACTACCCGGCTCGCTCTATATGCCAGCGAGGGCGTAGTGCGCCGCGAACAGGTTATTGACGCGGTGGACTTCATGTTGGAGCACACAGACAACACCTATGACGCGGTGCGTGCGTGGACCTACCAGCAGCGTCAGTTCGAGTTAACTGACGATTGAAAACGCAAGACGCGCATTATCTGCCCAGCGTCAAGAGGCTCTTACCCCTCAAGCAGCTCCGCGCCGCCCGGATAGCAGAAGGAAGAAGCCGGAGAATAAAAGCCGAATGTTATTTCGAGCGGGTCCGCCGGACGCAACACATAGCTCGGGTGGTCGGGCACAAGAAATTCAAAAGACAGAATCTCGAAATCGGCCACGATATCGCCGACATAAGCATAGCGACCGCTCTCCAATCCGTTTTCGCCTTTGGTGATATAGCGCAAATGACCGCGCACGGATTCGGCAATCTGTTCCGACACCCGCGCCCGAGTCCTGAAAAGAAGCGTGCCGTCGCCAGCCTCGGTGGTCGCCGTCAGAACATTACTTTCGATCACGAGCTCAGTTTTACCGGCCTTAGCAGGGATACCGCGCTCTGCGGCATAGACGCGCATCCCGAGATTAGAATTGAAATAATGTGTCCAATAACGTCCAGGCGTATCGCCATCTACATTCATGCCGTCAAGGTCGAGGCCCATATAGGTGAGCGAATACGCGCCAAAATGAGAGGTCTGTTCGTCGGCATCTACGACATATTGATTGATATAGATAGCCTTGTTTTCGGCCGGCGTGAGACCGGCGGGTAGCAAGGCAGCACAGGCTGCCGGATCGGCGGGGATCCAACAGAAATAGAGCATGCGCGCCTTTGTCACGAGTTGTGGCGGTAGCAATTCCCGAGCCATGATTTTCTCCCAATTGCGTTGATGCGTCTCTATGGCTTGCTTCCATCATATGCCTGACGCCGCAACAAGGTGAAGTTTCACGTGAAAAAATACGGCGCGAGACCGAGATGGTTCTCATCTATTACCAGCCGGCGGTTGAGCGGCGGAAAGGCACGGCGGTTGCATTCCAGGCGATCGCAGAGGCGACAATTAACACCGATCTTGAGCGCCAAATCCTCGTCCACCGGCAGCTTGCCGTCAGCATAGACCACCTGCCCCGCCTGAACCGCCTCGCAGCCGATGGCTACAACGAATTGCTGCGCGGGAACGCAGTGCCCGCCACCCGGGCGCTCCACCAAACGAGCAACCGTGAAAAAGGTCGAGCCATCGGGCATCTGGACAAACTCGGCACGCGTCTCGCCCGGCGTGCGAAAAGCGCGGTGCACCCCCCAACGCGGGCAGAGGCCACCGAAGCGGGCGAAATGGAAGCCGTTAGCGCTGAGCCGTCGCGAGACGTTGCCGGCGCAATCCATGCGTACGAGAAAGAGCGGCACTCCCTTATCGCCGGGGCGTTGGAGACTGGTCAGCCGGTTGCACACCTGTTCGTAATCGGCGCCGAAGCGCCGCGCCAGCAGATCGATATCGTAGCGCAGCGCTTTGACTGCCTCATGAAAGCGGCCATAGGGCATCATCACCGCGCCAGCCATATAATTGGCGAGCGCAACACGCAACAGACTGAGTGTCTCGCCGCCTTCGAGCTCAGAGGCTTTACCGATCTCGTCGAACAACTCGCTGCGGTCGAGAAGTGCAATCTGATAGGCGAGCTGATGGCATCGGTTTTCGGGAGAGAGAATTTCTGACAGCATGACGCGTCGGCCATGGCGGTCGTAGCGCCGGAGCGTGTCCTCCATCACATTGAACGGCAGGACGCGTACCTTGATGCCGTGGGTTGCGAGCAGATAAGCGCGCAGGGATTCGTACAGCGAGTCCTTGTCAAGCTTGGCGTCATTCCATAGTTGCTCAGCGGCTTCTTCAAGGTCAGGGAAATAATTGTCGCGCACCTGGATATAATCCTGCACGTCCTCGCCGGCGAGACGCAGCGCGGCAATGCTTTCGACCTTGTTCGTACCGTCGAGCCCTTCGGCGTGATTGAGAGCGTTGTCAACCAGCTCACGATAGGCGCGGAACAGGGCAAACACCGCTTCACCGCCGATCGGACTCGCCCCCGCGATGTCCTGGATATCCTGCTGGGTCACGCCGCTCTTGGCGAACAGTGGATCGCCGAAGGCTTCCTTAAGCTGAGCCGCGACACGCGCCTCATCGTCGACGGCGAAACGCTGTAGGTCGATATCGTAGGTCTGGCCGAGCTTAAGTAGCAATTGCACCGTCACCGGGCGCTGATTACGCTCGATCAGGTTGAGATAGCTGGTCGAAATGCCCAATTGCTCCGCCATCTGGCTCTGCGTGAGACCGCGCTCTAGGCGCATACGCCTGAGACGCGGGCCAATCATCACTTTGCGTTCCGCCATCTTGCCGTCCTATGCTTCAAACTATTATTCGCTTTAAATCGCCGCCGAGCGGCACATTCATGTATTATTCCGCAACGCCATAATATTTACAATATTTACAATTTGACTTTTGATAATTGATTTATATGTACATAAATACATTTTTAATTTCAATTACTTATAGACAAATTTGCTGTGGAAACAGAAATATAAGCATTGTTGCAACGCGGTACGAAAGAAGGTCGAACGAATGCCGCAAAGCACGCAAATGAATGGAAACGAGATGGAACTTACGGCAGGCATTGAGATCACAGGCAAAATGGAGCCAGGATTCGAGAAAATCCTTAGCCCCAAGGCACTGCATTTCGTGGCCGGGCTCGAACGCCGATTCGGCGCTGAGCGCAAGCGCCTGATCGCCGCCCGCGCCAAGTTCCAGACGCGCCTTGATGCCGGCGAAAACCCACGTTTTTTGCCGGAAACCAAAGATGTCCGCGCCGGCGACTGGAAAATCGCCAACATACCAGTCGATCTGCAGGACCGTCGCGTGGAGATCAC
Organism: uncultured Rhizobiaceae bacterium; assembly: GCA_964624055.1. Taxonomy (GTDB): domain Bacteria; phylum Pseudomonadota; class Alphaproteobacteria; order UBA828; family UBA828; genus PTKB01. Next base: position 21,025 of record CAZUXZ010000156.1, read on the forward strand.
CGGCCCGGTCGACCGCAAGATGGTGATCAACGCGCTCAATTCGGGTGCACGCATGTTCATGGCCGATTTTGAGGATTCCGCCGCGCCGACCTGGGCGCTGATGGTCAACGGCCAAATCAACCTGCGCGACGCGATCCGTCGCGAGATCGCCTTCTCCGATCCCAATTCTGGCAAGGACTACGCCCTTAGCAATACAGTCGCTACCCTTATCGTGCGACCACGCGGCTGGCATCTGGAAGAGGCCCATATACTGGTTGACGGCACGCCGGCCTCGGCTTCGCTAGTTGATTTCGGCCTCTTCTTCTTCCACAACGTCAAGGAGCAACTGGCTCGCAACACTGGTCCCTATTTTTATTTGCCAAAAATGGAGAACCATCTCGAGGCGCGCCTGTGGAACGGCGTCTTCGTGCACGCACAGGAAGCGCTTGGCATTCCCAATGGCACGATCAAGGCGACCGTCTTGATCGAGACCATCACTGCCGCCTTCGAGATGGACGAGATACTCTACGAACTGCGCGACCACATCGTCGGACTAAATTGCGGCCGCTGGGACTATATCTTTAGCGTCATTAAGAAGTTTCGCAACCGCTCGGAACTGGTGCTGCCCGATCGCGGAGATGTCGGCATGACCCAGCCCCTCATGCGCGCCTATAGTCGCCTACTGATCCAAACCTGCCACCGCCGCGGTGCCCATGCGATGGGTGGTATGGCTGCGCAAATCCCGATCAAGGGAGATGTCGAAGCCAACGAAGCCGCCACAGCTAAGGTGCGCGGCGACAAGGAGCGCGAGGCCGGCGATGGCCACGATGGCACCTGGGTCGCCCATCCTGGCCAGATACCAGTAGCGATGGAAGTATTCGACCGGCTGATGCCCGAGGCCAACCAAATCGAGCGCACCCACGGCAATCTGGTAATCACCGAGAGCGACCTCCTCGAGTGTCCCCTTGGCAAGATTACCGAAGCAGGTCTACGCGGTAATATCAGCGTCGGCGTACAATATATTGAATCCTGGCTGCGCGGCCTCGGCTGCGTGCCGCTTTACAACCTCATGGAAGACGCCGCGACCGCCGAAATTAGCCGCGCCCAGGTGTGGCAATGGCTCAAGCACGGTGCCCGCTTTGAGGACGGTCGGGTAATCGACCACGTCCTGTTCGATCGACTACTCGATGAAGAGACCACCAATTTAAAACAGGAAATCGGCGAGGAACGCTTCGAAAGCGGACGCTTCGAAGACGCCATCGAGCTGTTTGCCGAACTCTCCACGTCTGAGACCTTCGAAGAATTTTTGACCCTGCCGGCCTACGGTCTCCTTACTCAGGGCGAGACTAGCGTCAGCTGAATCCACGGAGAAGAACAATGACTACACCCGCAATTGAGACCCTGATTCCGAGCGCACCCAAGGGTCGCTACGATGGCATCGAGCGCAGCTACAATGCCGCTGACGTCAGTCGTCTACGCGGCTCCCTTGAAATCAGGCATTCGCTGGCGGAGCACGCGGCCAATCGTTTGTGGAAGCTGGTCAACACAGAGGATTACGTCCACGCTCTCGGCGCCATGACCGGCTGCCAGGCGGTGCAGATGGTGCGTGCCGGACTGAAGGCTATCTATCTCTCGGGCTGGCAAGTCGCGGCGGACGCCAACGGCGCTGGCCAGACCTATCCTGACCAGAGCCTCTATCCCGCGGACAGCGGCCCAGCGTTGGCGCGACGCATCAACAAGGCGCTGCAGCGCGCCGATCAGGTTCAGCACATGGAACAGGCGGATGGCACCCAGGAAAATATCGACTGGTTCGCGCCAATCGTTGCCGATGCCGAGGCTGGCTTCGGCGGCCCTCTCAACGCCTTCGAGATCATGAAGGGCTATATCGAAGCCGGCGTCGGCGGCGTCCATTTCGAGGATCAGCTCGCTTCGGAGAAAAAATGCGGCCATATGGGCGGCAAGGTGCTAATCCCGACCGCGGCACACATCCGCAACCTCAGTGCCGCCCGCCTAGCTGCCGACGTAATGGGCGCTCCCACACTGATTGTCTGTCGTACCGACGCCGACAGCGCACAATTATTGACCAGCGACGTCGACGAACGCGACCGCCCATTCATCACCGGCGAGCGCACGGAGGAGGGCTTCTACCAATTGCGCGACGACGAGGGCATGGAGCGGTGCGTAGCGCGTAGCCTTGCCTATGCACCGCATGCGGATCTCATCTGGATGGAAACCTCGCATCCCAATCTCGATCAGGCGCGTATCTTCGCTGAGGCCATTCACAAAGAATTCCCCGGAAAGCTGTTGTCCTACAACTGCTCGCCGAGCTTCAACTGGCGAGCAAATCTTGACGAGGTTGATATCGCCCGCTTTCAACGCGAGCTCGGCGCCATGGGCTATAAGTACCAGTTCGTAACGCTCGCTGGCTTCCACAGTCTCAACTACGGTATGTTCGAGCTGGCGCGCGACTATCGCGAACGCGGTATGGCGGCCTATTCAGAACTACAGCAGGCGGAATTCGCCTCCGAGAGCGACGGCTACACCGCGACGCGCCATCAGCGCGAAGCGGGTACGAGTTATTTCGACGCAGTCAGCTTGGCAATCAGTGGTGGGACCTCCTCAACCACTGCCATGGCGGATTCGACCGAGACCGGCCAGTTCCAAACGGAAAAGCAATCATCCGAGGCCGCCTGAGACAGCGTTGTGGCCATAGCCCTTCAAATGTGAAACACAAATAAGTTTAGGAGATACCAAGCGAAGGTGAGCGTGGTGTGAAGCACCCCGGATTGCGTAGCGGTAGATTCGACGAGTATAACTTCGTGAGGACGGATCGCTCCCAAGACCCGCCCGGCAACATCTTCACACCTCCCCCCGCGGGCTGAACTTTCTGCCGCCGCGGAGAACACACTTCAAGGCGGTTCACTGACCTGTTTCTAAAATAGCAATGATATGGCTGCGCTCGGCTGGTTCGTTGGCCAAGAGCTACTCGGCAAAAATGAAGCTCGACTTTGCGATCAATCGATGGCGGCGTGGAGCGTCGATCATGAGCACGAAATCGTTTTAGGGAAAATCAAAAGTGATTCCGGAAGGTGGGGCGACATGCGCATTGTCTTCCGCCAAGCGTGGCCGCGTGTCCGAGTTAATTCGAAGCAGCCGAGGACGCAAATACGCCTGCCCAGCGCTAGAGGAAAATTAACCATGTATCATTCTTTTGGCTCTGGAAGTGGATGTGCTAGCGACCAGCCTTCTGCATCGGCGAGATAGGCGCGCACCTCAGCGATCGCTGCGGCATCGGCCACGCCCTCTTCCTCTGCCAGGGCGAGAAGCGTGTCCATGTCACACAGCACGCTGATCCTCATGTCGAGTTGGTCGAGTGCCGGCTGAGCGGCCTCGGTCATGCGCGCGAACACTAGCGAAGCATGCTCGATCGTTGCTCCCGCACCGCGAAGCGTGCTGGTGAACAGCGCAATACTGGTCGCCGAAGTGATGAGATCCTCGACCAGAACAACCTTGCGATCCTTAACCTCGCCACCCTCGATTTGGCCGCCAGTGCCGTGACTCTTGGGCTGCGGGCGGACATAGACCAGTGGCAGAGCAAGCCGGTCCGCCACCAGGGTTGCGAAGGGCACCCCCGCCGTGACGCCACCTGCAATCATTTCAGCACCCCGCATCGCTACGTCGGCGGCCAGGGCATCGGCGATGGCTGAGCGTGCCTCGGGATGGCCGAGGATGAGCCGGCAGTTAATGTAGAACGGCGCGACCAACCCGGAGGTGAGACGAAACGGAGTCTGAGGGCGGATCAGAAAGGCGCCCCCATTAAGCAGCGCCCGCGCGGTGATCTGAGAAGCATTGTAGGTCATGACAGCACTGAATAGTCTAGGCGCATGACGGAGGCAACTGACAAAAAAGCACGGATCTTCTGCGCACTCGACAATCCGAATCTCGATGTCGTTCATGCCCTCGCGCAAACGGTCCGCGGCGAAGTGGACGGCCTCAAGCTCGGCCTCGAATTTTTTTGCGCACAAGGTCCAGAGGGTATCCGCAAAATTGCGGCGTTAGGCATGCCAATCTTCCTCGACGTCAAGTTGCATGACATCCCCAACACCGTGGCCGGTGCGATCCGCAGCCTAGCGCCGCTCGCGCCCTACTACCTGACACTTCATGCCAGCGGCGGCGAGGAAATGCTGCGCGCGGCGCGCGACGCGGCGCATGCTGCGGCAGCCCGTCTCGCGTTAACGCCACCCCGTCTCTTGGCTGTGACCTTGCTAACCAGCCTCGACGAAAGCGATATCGCAGCGCAGGGTATTGCAGGGACGACGGGAGAGCAGGTGGTGCGACTCGCTAAATTAGCGCGCCGTGCAGGAATTGACGGAATCGTCTCCAGTCCGCGCGAAATTGCGGCGATCCGGGCCGCCTGTGGCGAGGCTTTCGACATCGTCGTCCCGGGCATCCGTCCCATCGGCGATGCCACCCAGGACCAAAAACGCGTGATGACGCCTAGCAAAGCGGTCCATGCCGGCGCCAGCGCACTCGTCGTTGGCCGCCCGATAACTGGCGCCGCCGACCCCGCCAAAGCAGCGGCGGCGATCCGCGCGGAAGTCAGCGCCGTCTAGTCCACCAAGTCCAATCGTAAGGCTAGAATTTTCCTGGCCGCATCGAAACGGTCGGCGGGAAGCAGTACGTAATCTGTTTCGAAGGTAGAAAGCGCGAAGATCGGGATTTCCGCCTCAGCTAAAGGCCGAGCGATAGCGGCAAGAATGCCGGTTTCTGCGAAATCAAGCGGCCCCACAACCTTGAAAGCGCACAAGCCGCGCTTGCCCGGAACCTCGTCAGGGACCAATTCCTCTAAAACGAGTAGAGAGAGTTCGTCCGCCGTGCGGCAAACAGCCGTCAACTCGCCGGAAAATGCAAACCAATCAGGCAGCAGGGCATCCGCTTGGAGGCGAAAGACGCCATAGCAGCCAGGCAAGGCACTCAGACGTAATTTCATGCACCGACGCCCACCGCGTCGGCAACATTGGCATAGCCATCGGCCTTGAGACGCGCCGCAAGGCCAGAATGGATGTCGCCAATTAGGCTCGGACCGCGGTAGATGAACCCGGTATAGACCTGAATAAGCGACGCGCCAGCTCGGATGCGAGCATAAGCGTCCTCGGCGGAGGCGATGCCGCCAACGCCAATTAATGGCAGGCAGCCTTCGCTCAGACTATGTATTTCGCGCATCATCGCTAAAGCGGACTCGCGCAGCGGTGTGCCGCTCAAGCCACCTTGCTCGCCCCGCATCCGTCCCCGCAGATCGGCGGGCCGCGCAGTCGTCGTGTTACATAGGATCAGCCCGTCAACAACGAATTCGCGTGCCGCCGCTACGCATTGGGCGAGCGCCGCACCGCTAAGCTCTGGCGCGAGTTTGAGCAGAAGTGGCAGCGGTTTTTCCAGTCCGACAGCGGTTTCTGCCATGCGCCCGAGCAGACGGCGTAGCGCTTCGCCTTCCTGTAGGCTGCGCAAGCCTGGAGTGTTGGGTGAGGATAGGTTGAGGGTGACGTAATCGGTGAGCGGCGCGACGCGCTTGAGGCAGACGACGTAATCGGCGATCAAGTCCTCACTATCACGGTTGGCGCCGATATTAACGCCAAGCGGCCCTGTGATATCACCTATCTCTCTCGCTCGCGCGACGTTGCGCACGAAGGCCTCGAGCCCGCTGCCATTGAACCCCATGTTATTGATCAGCGCGCCATCGGAGGCAAGGCGGAAGAGCCGCGGGCGCGGATTTCCGGCCTGCGGTCGGGGTGTCACAGTGCCGGCCTCTACGAACCCGTAGCCGAGCCGGTAAAGGCCGGCGAGCGCCACGGCATCCTTGTCGAATCCCGCCGCGAGACCGAGCGGTGAGGAAAACTTTAGGCGACAAGTTTCGACGTTCAAGGAAGGCGGTGGTGCATCTGAGCCAGGTACAAGACTATGGCGCAACAGACTGAGTGCCACACCATGGGCCATCTCCGGCGGCAGAGTGCGTAGCACCCGCGTGCCAATGTCAGTGAGCAGCGCCACGATTAGTCATTCAAAATGTCCTCCGGCTTGGCGTCGCCGACATAGGCGCGGTTCCAGGTCGGCGAGATGAGGATCTCGTTGACGCAAACTCTGGCCGGCATGCAGGCAACGAAAAGAATAGTCTCACCGAGGTCCTTCGGCTTCAGCATCAGCGCCTTGAGCCAGTCCGACGGCGGTTTGGCGCGCTTGTCGACGAGCGGCGTCGCCACCTCAGCTGGGCAAATGGCGCAGGCGCGAATACCGTTCTTACCCTCCTCCAAGTTGACGTTGGTGGTCATCGCCATCATAGCACGCTTGGCGGCCGTATAGGCGACGCCGCCGATAGCCGAATCGTATCGTCCCGCCCAGGACGAGATATTGATGATCAGCCCGTCGCGCTGGCGGCGCATCTGCGGCAGTACGGCGCCGATGCAATGGAGCGCGCCCTTAATATCGACATCGACGAGACTGTTCCAGCTCTCCGCCTCGTAACCGGCCCAATTTCGGTTGGGTACGTTGATAGCAGCGCTATTGAACATGATGTCGAGGCGGCCGAATCGCTTGGGAATGGTCTCGCCAAGGGCCAGCACCGCCGACCCGTCCGCAATATTGAGCGGCTCGACATACGCTTCGCCACCGGCCTGGCTAATAGTCCCCGCCACCTCTTCAAGCGGCTCGGGTCGGCGGCCAGTGAGAATTACCCGCGCCCCGGCGGCGCCAAGCGCCTCTGCGCCAGCCGCGCCGATACCCGTTCCCGAACCGATGGCCCATACCACTTTTCCTGTCAACTCGCCCACGGCGCAACCCGCCTTTCCTTATCCTTCCGTTCGCAAATATAGGCTGCCCGCCACCGCACCGCCAGAGCACTCTCCGGGCTCTGTTTTCTTGTTAGCAGAGCTGCGCTATATCTGCTCCTCTCCCTTTCATCCAGAAAGACAGGCAATGGATGACGTAGCCAAAAATACAGCGGTCAGGAGCATGGCAGTTGATCCGCGCCTGTGTTGACGGTGCCTACCCGGAGCTGGTGACGCTCATTAACACCGCCGCAGAGGCCTATCGCGGCATCATCCCGCCCGACCGCTGGAAAGAGCCCTATATGCCAGTGGGCGAGCTCGCGGCTGAGATCGCCGCCGGAGTCAGTTTTTGGGTGTTTGAGGAAGGCGCCGCGCCCATCGGCACGATGGGACTACAGAAGGTGCAGGACGTGACGCTGATCCGCCATGCTTATGTCGACCCCGCGGCACAGCGACGCGGTATCGGTGGAGCGTTGCTGGCCTACTGCCGCGCGCTCGCCAAACAACCGCTCCTGATCGGCACCTGGGCTGCGGCCGATTGGGCCATCCGCTTCTACGAAAAGCACGGCTTTTACATCACTAAACCGGAGGAAAAGGACCGTCTACTGCGCACCTATTGGACGATCCCCCAGCGCCAGATCGAGACCTCGGTAGTGCTCGCCGAGCCACGCTGGTTTAAGAAGCAGGGACCACGAGGGCGCTCCGGCAACGAGTCAGCTCAGCCAGGTCAATCACGAACCGGTCACGATATGGATAGAAAGCCACGATTGGAATGAGGCAACTAAGGGAAAGCAACGACATTGTTTATTACGATGAGCCGATTCAAAGTTACCCCCCCCCGGCCGCGAAGGCTATTTCGAGGAAATGTGGCTGAGCCGCGACACCCACCTCAAGGAGGTTCCAGGTTTCCGAGAATTCCGTCTACTCAAGGGGTCCGAGAGCGAAGGCTACCGGCTCTATTCCTCCTAATCGATTTGGGTCTCCAAGGAGGTGTTCAAGGCCTGGACCCAGTCAGAGACCTTCCGCCAGGCACATCATCGCGTTAAGTCGAAAGGGGGCTTGTATCTACGGCCACCGGAACTCGAGAGTTTTGAGGTTCTTCAGACAATCACCGAAGAGTGATCATGAGCGATGGTAAAACCACAAATATGTTGAACATTTATTAGTCAGTTCCAGATTAGTCGTAATCACTTTACGATTAAGAATGCAAGGCATAGCCACCATACTTGCAGTCGTCGGAGCTCCTCTCATTCGCAGTAGAGTAGCGTGATTGAATTCGGATGATGCCGCGTTATCTGACGAAATGAAGCGTAAATTAAGTTTTTCTCTCACAAGACACCGCTCCGTCACGAGTTAACCCTAAATAGTCAGCTAGATAGGACCCGTCAGCGCGGTTAACACTTAATAGTGTGTCTAGACATTCCGGTGAGAATTTATGCGAAACGTGTCCAACACGCAGACTGTGTTTTATGATTCAGATCTAATTACTTATTTGAAAAACACTCCTCGCATAGTCTCGGACTCGCAGCCATGCTTTCTTGAACAAGCAGTGCATCCGAGATCCCTTTACTCCGGACAGCGCGTAGTCAGCCGCCCATCACTGTCGAACTCCAGCGCACGCGTTTTGTCCACAACATCCCCAGCCTCACCAAGCTCAGCCATGAGTGGCGGCGAGAGCAGGACATAATCTAGATGGAGTGTAGAACGGATGATGCATAGACGAACCGAAGCGCCATCAAGCCGCCAGCTGGTCGCCACCGCAGCGCGCACCACCTCCTGCTCGTCTGCGAGCACGATCGGAAGACGCACCCGCTCAGTAAAGGTCGAAGTGCAGCTGTTCATATACATAGCGTAGAGATCAAGGGAGTTGGCCGCGTCGGCGGTCATAAAATCAGCGACGCCGAGACCAAGCCCGTTACCGTGGGTCTCTGGCGTGAGGCCGAGCACCGCGAGCTTGTGAATGAGCGGGTTGTCTATTGTAGGCCGGCCGCGTATATCACTCCGCCCAATCACGCCGGTATCCATACCGGTACCGGAAATATTCTTGCCGATGCGCTCGACGATCAACACATCTATCTGACTGAAGGGGAGCTTCGGCGTGTTCGCCTTGGCGATCGGCAGGAGGCGTGCATCCACCGCCTTGATTGCTTCCGGCTCGGCACCCTCTATCACCGCCGCTTCTTTCTCGGCATTTTCCACAATGCCGATGGCGTAAGCGATGGGTGCCTCCGCAATGGCGATGCTGGCCCATTCGGGGAGCACTTCGAGATACCCCACCGCGCCCAAGCGGTGGATCAGCCGCGCACCCTCAGCCTTGCCGAGGCCGATGGCGATCATCTTGGTCAGGCCGCTTTCGATCTCACGATCGAAGGAAGTATGTGCTTTGATACGGTTAATCACCAAAACCGCATCGGCTTCCGATGCGTTGCGATCAAAATAGACCGAAATGCCTTGTGAGGTTGCGCCGAGCTGCGTCACGTCCATTGAAGAATGGATCGGACATCCAATACTCTCCGGGGTATAGCCCAATTCGCTGAGAAGCGCCGTCTGGCTTTCCGCGCGCGCTCCGCCATGCGACCCCATAGCCGGGACAATAAAGGCGTGAAAACCCTTTTCCTTTAGCCAAGTCACTGCGGTTTTAACAACGGTGGGCTTGCTCTTGATGCCGCGCGAGCCGCAAGTGATGGCAACCTTACTACCCGCTGCTAATTGCTTGAAACGCTCTGACTTTTCTAACGCATCGCGTGTTGCCCGGGCGACATCTTCAAGCGCAGACGTCACCGGATGGTAAAGTTTCGCTGTTGCTACCGCAGGCAGAGGTTCGTCGGCAAATTGCGGCAGACGAAGTGCCGGGAAAGCTGGGGTGACACCCTCGTTCATCTCTGCCCCCCATCCTAGCCGTCGCGGCTACGAACCGCCACCGCCTCAGCAAGTGGACATAATATCTCGAACATCATGGTTGCACCGACCAGCGCAGTGTTGCCACTCTGATCAAAGGGTGGCGCCACCTCAACCACATCGCCCCCCACCAGATTTAGGCCACGCGTCGCACGCAACATCTGCTGTGCTTCATGAGTCGAAAAGCCGCCAATCTCCGGTGTACCGGTGCCTGGCGCATAGACCGGATCAAGACCGTCAACATCGAAGCTGACATAAACTGACCTCTCGCCGACGATCTCGCGCGCCTCGCGCATTACCCGCTCCCAGCCGAGCTCAAAATATTCTTCTATTGTGATCACACGCATCCCGCTCTCATGTGCAAAATTCATATCGTTGAGATCGTAGACTGAGCCACGAATTCCGATCTGCACCGTGCGCTTGGGATCAAGAAGTCCCTCCTCGACTGCGCGACGGAACGGCGTGCCATGGGTCAGCTTGACGCCGCCGAAATAGCTGTCCCAGGTATCGGAATGGGCGTCAAAATGAATCATACCTACGGGCGCGTCCCGGGCTATAGCGCGCATGATAGGAAGAGTAATGAGATGATCGCCACCGGCTGTCAGCGGAACCGCCCCACCCGTGTGCATCTCAGCAAAAAAATCCTCAACCCGAACGATAGTATCGTTAACGTCGATTGGATTGACGCTGGCATCGCCAACATCGGCAACATTGCAAAGCTCATAGGGGCAGATACCCGAGGCATGATGCGTGCGCCGAATGAAAGACGACATATTGCGAATTTCCCGTGGACCATGCCGCGCCCCAGCTCGGTTGGTCGTTCCTCCATCCCACGGTACACCGCAAAGCGCAATATCGGTGGCGGAAAAATTGGTGACATAAGGCAGTCGCATGAATGTCGGCATCCCGCCAAATCGGGGCATCACCATACCGTCCACAGGCTCGTAAAATTTTTGATCTTCCATTGCTGTCTCCACTGCCGGTGAGTAGCGCTGTGCTATTCACATGACAGGGTTAGGAGGGACGAGCAAGTTGAAAGTTCAATTCCTTATTCCCTGCGGTGCACTCATGCTAAAGATGCCTACGGTATGACAAAATCTGGATTGGATCATGGCAATAATTTTCGAATAAATGCGACGGAGTACGGGTTATCTTGCGTTGCATCAATCAATGTCTGACTAATCATATATTGTCTTGCAGCTCTACCGAGAAACAGTTCTGCTACTACAGCAGTCGGACAATTACGCTTCTTGCCAAACACTAGCTGAGGAGTATCAAACGCGACAAACTTATGGAGTCTAGACTCCACCAAGGCCAAACTAGGTAACCTCGGGCCAGACTTTTTCATAGAATTTTACCAGCTCGTCAAGTTCAGTCACGTTATGCTCTGGGTACTACGACTTTCCACAGGTGATCAAAATTTGGAGCACAAGCGTTGCCGACTTTGAACCAATCTCATCTTTCGATTTTTGACCTTCACAACGGATACAAAACCGGGACATTCACGCCAATTGGTGTGATTGAGAACGTATTGGAACGGATTGAACGCTTTAATTCCGATGTAAAGGCCTTTTGCTTCATCGACGCGCAAGTTGCCCTTAGAAGAGCACAGGAAAGTGCGAAAAGGTGGCGGGAAGGGCAGCCGCTTGGTCTTCTTGATGGGATCCCCTGTGGGATCAAGGATGTCACATCGACACTCGATTGGCGTGCGCGAAAGGGGTCCAGAGCGACTACACCGTGGGCTCCTCCTGCGACAGAAGTGCCAATGCTAGCTCGACTTCGCGAAGCCGGCGTGTCATTCGTTGGATTAACAAACACTTCGGAGTTCGGTTGGAAGGGAATCACGGATAATGGTCTCTATGGCGCCACCTGCAACCCGTGGAATCTTGCCCTTACGCCTGGCGGAAGCAGTGGTGGATCAGCAGTGGCGGTGGCAATGGATATGTGTACCATCGCCACAGCGTCCGACGCAGCAGGATCGATTCGAATACCAGCAAGCTTCTGCGGCATATTCGGGTTCAAGTCCTCCTACGGACGGGTCCCAACCCTCCCCTTGAGCAGTTATGGCTCAATATCCCATCAGGGCGTGCTCGCCAGGACCGTCGCGGAGACAGTCGCCGTTCTGAACGTTATATGCGCCCCAGACACAAACGGCGCACCATCCATATTTGGTTACCACCCGCTAAAGTCGACAAAACAACCAACTGACCTAAGCGGCTGGAAAATCGCTTATTGCAATTGCTTGAACGGTAGTCAGACCGACCCTTGTATCTCTGAGCGGTTTGAAACAATTCTATCCATTCTTGCGGACCAGGGAGCCTTACTATGTGAGGCGACCCCTGATTTGTCTGGCAGTGAGGCCTTGATTAAGACTGTCTGGAGTGCTGCCGTAAGCAGAATTATCTCGGATCATGACTCCAAACTTCTTGACCCCGATTTAGTAAAATTTCCTGCGACGTTTCCGGACGTTGGCGTTAGGGAATATCTAGATGCGCTGGAGCAGAGAGTCGAACTGACTGCCGCAATGAACCGTTTTCATCAGAAGTATGATTTGCTGGTAACGCCTACGCTCCCGATCCTTCCGTTCCCTCTAAGCCAGCTCGGGCCTGACCCCGATTGCAAAGACTGGTTTTCGTGGGCATCCAGTTGCTACCCTTTTAACCTGACGCAACAGCCAGCGGCATCCCTGTATTGCGGAATGTCGGCGTCAGGCCTTCCTATCGGTGTGCAGATCGTCGGCCCCTGCTATCGGGATGAAAATGTTCTGAGTGTTTGCGGGCTGCTAGAGTCCGCCGTTGGCACAGCGGACTTTCCCGAGACGCCGCGATCATAACGCTGCGCGGGATTTCATTAATCCCGATTAGTACCTGCTGGAATTCGCAAGCGCTTTCATAATGATTGAAAACGTGATTGCACCGGGATCGGGATAGCCCAGTGCGCGCGCTCCCAATGACTTAGCCTTGCCGTGCTTGGCGATCATCTCTTTGGTGCTCTCTGCTCCAGCTGCAGCAGCCTCTGACGCCGCCTTAAGCGCTTCCACGAGCGACTTCGCATTACTTGCCGCGACCCATGCTGGTCGTAGCGCATCCAGCATTGTCTTGTCGCCAGGCGACGCGCCGCCGCGGTTAGCGACTGCGTTTGACCCGGCGTCAAGGATGCGCTCAAATAATTGGTGCGTGATTTCGGTTTCGCCTTCAGTTTCTTTGCTGGCGGCCAGGAAAAAGGTTCCGAAAATTGCGCCCGACGCACCACCACTCTTTGAAATCACTGCAAAGCCGACGCATTTCAGACAATCGGTAACTGAATTGAAGCACTTGGCGTCCAATTGCCGCTTTGCAGCCCCGAACCCCCTGGACATTCCTATACCGTGATCGCCATCGCCGATTGCCATATCGGCTTCGGTCAGCAATTCCTCGGAATCAAGAACTGCGTCGCACACCGCCAGCAGGGCAAGTCTAGTGTCTTCCGTATTCAACTAACTTGTTCCGCTGAATTTCATGACAAGACCAGATGCCCTCTGGTCAAGCAGTGCCGAAATGTTATCGTCTAGTTTTAGAATGGAAATGGAAAAGCCCGCCATTTCCTGGGTAGTCAGGAAACTGCCGATATCTGTTCGGTGAACGTCAACCTGTGCATCATTCAAAATAGCGAAAATATGACGGTTGATGATGCAGAGTTCCATGAACGTCGTCGACCCCAAATTGTTAATCATCAGAGCAATTCTGTCGCCCTTAGCTAGATCGTGATCGTCGAGCAAGAGCTCCATCATATTGGAAACCAGAATGTCGGCGGACGTCAATTTTTGTCGCCGAACGCCAGGTTCGCCGTGGGAACCCATGCCGATCTCAATTTCGTTGTCGCCAATCTCGAATGTCGGCTTTCCCGTCGCAGGAATGGAGCCGGGCTTGACTGCAACACCCAGAGTACGGACGCGATCGCGGGCAAGTGATGCCAGCCGATGGACCTCGTTGATACTGACTTCGTTAGCGATCGCCGCCGCGGCCACCTTAAACACATATATACAGCCCGCGAGACCTCGACGGTCCTCCGGTTTATCTGGTGTTCCAGTAGCAATATCGTCCCATACACGGACAATTTTTGTCTCGATCCCCTCATCGGTAGCCAGCTCAGACGCAATCTGGAAATTCATATTGTCGCCAGCATAATTGCAGTGAACCATCACGACGCCTGCGCCCTGATCTACCGCCTTGATCGTATCAAGGATGGCGTCTGGGCCCGGCGCAGCAAAAACATCGCCACAAACGACGGCATCTGCGAGACCGGGGCCCAAAAAGCCGCCCCAGAGGGGTTCATGCCCGCTCCCACCGCCAATCAACAATGTCGCATTTCTGCCAGACAGGTCTGATCTAACCAACGCGTTGTGATCTGGTAGCTTTCTCACATCGCCCAGATAAGCAGCTTCAAACCCCTCCATTGTTTCAACAGCAGCCTTTAAAGGATCGTTTATTATTTTTTTCTGCATGGCTTAACCATTCTCTCGGTAAATTCGGTCTGTGGGGAATTCTATTCTGTCAACAGTCGGGGGTGGTTCGTCAATTTGTTTGCTTTATCTAGAATATAGGCCAGTTGTGACTGTATTTGGCCTAAGCCTCTCGAAAACTTGCCATCGAAGACTGCTGAGCCGATCGTAAAGCCGTCGGCGCCCGCATGATAAATGTCTTCGATCTGTTCCACACGTTCTATGCTTCCCGCAACGAGAAGATAGGCGTCCTTAAGCGCTCGTCTGGCATTTCTGACAAGAACCAACGGGTCGGCATCCACAGCGCGGTAGGCTAACAGATCCACGCCGAAGCAGCCCACATCGACGGCTGCGGAGCAATCGGCCGCAATCACCTTACCTGTCCCTTCAAGCTTGGTCGGGTGACCGACGGGTGCGCCAGCGAAGGGAAGGTAGTCAATACCGGTATCACGAAGAAGTTTGGTGGCAAAAGCCATCTCCTGGCCCCCACATACCCGATCCACGCCAAGCTCCCTAGCCAATCTGATGGAATTCTGAGCTGCCTCACGTGTCGTGCTAACAACTTCTAAATAGGAAGTGCTACCTGCATCCTTTATTTTTTTGTTTAAAAATCTAAGAGTGTCCTTCTCTACGCCAATGTCTTTAAACCCAATATGACCTAACTCAATTTCGTTGATTTCATCCATAACCCGCAAACAGTCGACGATAGTTTTATCATCTTTCGTCAACATAAAAATAAAGTCCATCACAGCCTCCCACGGCACTGAACGCCCGTCTTCAAATCCCCTTTCTGGACAGTCTTTCGTGAATTACTTCACTATTCAATTACGGACTAAAAACTATAGCGTGATGCGTTGGAACGGGCCACGCTTATGCCGCTACCGGGCACCGGTATACCTGCGGCCGATCTCACGCCTCTGGTTTGCTCGGACGGTTGACCAAGAAAACACCGAGAATCATCATGGCAAGGGCCGCCCAGATCCAGAGCGAATGACTATCGTCGAAGAACAGGAACCCCCAGCCAATACCGGTCAACGGCACAATGAAATTGACTGTGGTGAAATAGACCGGCCCGGCGAGACGGATGATCTCTATCATCATGTAGAAGGCAAGCGCCATGACGCTGGCCGCCATCACCAGGGCCCAGTCTGCGTCCCCCATTGGTCCTTCGAACCACCACCATTCCCCGGTCACCGCCGTGACCAACAGCATGAAAAGTGTGCCAGCGGTCAGCGTGCCGCAGGCGAGCGGCAGCGCGCCGGACGGCGGCGGCTTGAGAAGCGCAATGATGATCGCATTGGCAACATAGAGGAGCGGCGCGACCATTCCCAAGAGCACCCAGGGCACCATGTCCGACGAGGGTAGGCTGGTCTCCGGCACGACGATGAGCGCGACGGCAGCGAGGCCGCACACCAGGCCGAAAGTGCGTAAGAGTGCAAAGCGATCAAGCTTTAAGAGAGCAGCGGCGGGATAGGTAAAGATCGGCGTCAGCGTCGCGCCGAGGCTGAGCACGCCGCTCGGCACTTCCGGCGCGACCAAGGCGAGAACAGAATAGGAGAGGCCAAAGGAGATCGTTCCCAAAACGAGATAACCTTTCAGATGCGCCCATTGCAGTTTGGGCAAGCTTCGCGTCACCAAACCTAGGAGAAAGAGCAACAACGCCGCGCCTGCGCCCATCCAGAACACATAAGCGATAAAAGGAATCCCACCGCCGACGGCAATGCGATTGAGTGAAAAAATCAGACCCCAAACGATGCCGGAAGTCACCAGCATAAATAACGGCCAGGTGACGAGGCTACCGAGCGGCGATTTTTCTGCGCTGAACTTCATGGCGTCAGCCTAAGCGGCGCGCCGGCGTCACACCAGCCGGTTGGGCGGCTCCTTGCCAGCGAAGAAGGCGTCCAGATTGTCGAGCGCCTGCAGGCCCATGCCACTCCGCGTTTCCACCGTAGCGCTGCCGATATGGGGCAGTAAGAAAGTGTTCTTGAGTCGCGCGTAACCAGGATGGATGTTGTTTGGCTCTCCGCAATAGACATCAAGCCCTGCAGCGCCGATTCGGCCCGATTGGAGTGCGGCAGTCAGCGCTTCGTCGTCCACCACTTCGCCACGCGCGGTATTGATGACGATCGCGCCCTGGGGCATTCGTGCAATCGCTTCGGCATCGAGAAAATTGCGCGATTCTTCGTTCGACGGGCAACTCAGACTGAGAAAATCTGAGCTCTCAAGAAGCGATTCCGCCGTCTCGTGCCACACCGCACTGGCTTCAAGCGCGGGCGAAAGGCGGCTACGATTGTGATAATGGATTTCCAAGCCGAAGGCCCGCGCCCGCAACGCCACCGCGCGGCCGATACGCCCCATACCGAGAATGCCGAGCCGCTTGCCCTTGATCTCGGTGCCGGTCATGAAGAGAAGATGGATATTATCCCAGCCACCGGAGCGCATCAGTGCCTCCCCTTCGCCGGCGCGCCGCGCCGCGCCAAGCAACAGAAGCATCGCAACATCCGCCACCGCGTCGGTAAGCGCATCCGGCGCATGGGTCACAACTACTCCGCTTTCCTTAGCCGCATCGAGGTCGACATGATCAAACCCAGCAGTGAAACAGGCGACGATCTTGACGCTGCCGGGTAGGTGAGCGAACGCCTCGCGCGTCATCTTCTCCGTCCCTGCAATCAACATCCCATCCGCGCCTTCGGCAGCGGCAATAAGTGCGTCCGGTGCAAAGATTTCATCTTCCGGATTGAGCCTTACGTCGTAGCTTTCCACGGCACGCGCCTCAACGAGTGGCGGCATGTCGCGGGTGATTAGGAGGGTGGCTTTGGTATTGGTCATGATCCGGCTTTCTTCCGTCGGGAAAATCAGGGAACAGGGCGGCAAAACAGCCTCGCCATCAGGATGCCAGCTGGGATATCTTCTCTCACGTTCTCGGGGTATGGGAAAGGAAAACCGCTTTGGCGTCTCGTTATTCCATATGCATCGATATCGGCGGCACGTTCACCGACTGCGTGGTGGTGGGCGGACGCGGCCTTGAGATCCACAAGACCGCCTCGACGCCGCCCGACTTCGAGCACGGCTTCATGGATGCGCTGACGCTAGCGGCTTCAGCGGAAGGACTCAAGCTTGACGAGTTTCTGCGCGCAACAGACACCATAGTGCATGGCACCACGGTATCGACCAACGCGCTCGTCGAGGGGCGCACGGCGCGGGTCGGTCTCATTTGCAATGCCGGCCATCCCGACATCCTGACCCTGCGCGAAGCGCCCCGGAAGCGTGCTTTTGATTGGAAACTCGATTATCCGAGGCCGTTCGTCGCACGCAACCGAACCTGCGAAGTACGCGGGCGCTTCGATGCACGCGGCAACGAACTCGAGCCACTCCATGAGAAGGATGTACGCGACGCGGTCACCTATTTCAAAGCCTGTCCGGTCGATGCGGTGGCGGTGAGCCTGTTATGGTCCGTCATCGCGCCGGATCATGAGCGCCGCGTGCGCGAAATCATCAAAGAGCTCTGGCCGGAAGCACCGGTCACGCTTGGCCATGAACTCAACCCGATCCCGCGCGAATACCGCCGCACCATCTCGGCAGCCATCGATGCCTCGCTCAGCGGCATCATGCGGGCCTATCTCGAGCGCCTCGAAGGCGCTGTACGCGAGGCCGGCTTCACTGGTTCCTTACTCGTCGCCAATTGCATCGGCGGGATGATGACAGTAGGCGAGATTGCGCGCCAACCTATCTATAGCGTGATGAGCGGGCCAACCCTCGCCCCGGTCGCCGCGCAAAGCCTCGACGCGGCACCAGACATGGTAGTAATTGATATGGGCGGCACCACCTTCGACGTCTCAGCCATCCGCGATGGAAATCTGATCGTCACCACGGAAGCGCCAATCAACGACGACCTCCTTGGCCTACCAAAGATCGACGTCCGCTCGGTCGGCGCCGGTGGCGGCAGCATCGCCTGGGTCGATGCCGGTGGATTGCTGCGCATCGGGCCCGAGAGCGCCGGTGCCGATCCGGGACCGGCCTGCTACGGCCGGGGCGGCAGACGCCCAACCGTGACCGACGCCAATCTCGTGCTCGGCATGCTTGATGCAGAGAATTTTCTCGGTGGGCGCGTCGCCCTTGACCCAGCAGCGGCCAAAGCCGCCATCCAGCCCCTTGCCGAGAGTCTCGGTCTCGCACTTGCTGAGACGGCATATGCCATCCACGTTACAAGCAACGAGAACATGATCGCCGCGATCGAGGATATCACGGTTAATGAGGGTCTCGACCCACGCGACAGTTTTGTCGTCGCCGGCGGCGGCGCGATCGGCTGCCATATTGGCGAGATGGCACAAACCCTTGGCATCTCCCGCTTCATGTTACCTCGCATGGCTGCCGGCCTGAGTGCCCATGGCGGCCTGGTCTCGGACATTCGCGGCGAAGCCTCGGCCACCTGCCCCACCAGCGATCGCGAGTTTGCACTCGGACCCGTCAACGAGACTCTCTCCCGGTTACGGGCCGAAGGTGAGGATTTTCTTGACCGCGCCGGGGTCGCGTCGGAAGCACGCAGCTTCTCTCATTCCTTCCAGGCGCGCTACAAATATCAATCCTGGGAAATCGACGTGCCGTTCGATGGCGCGCCAATCGTAGAGACGGATATCCTGAGCTTAAGCGCGGCATTTCACCGGATGCATGAGCGTATCTATACGATTAAGAACGAGGCAGACGAGGTCGAGTTCACCACCTGGACCGTGCGCGCCGTCGGCCTGCGCAACGCTATGCTGGCAGACCGTGTGCCCGCTGTCAGCACCAGTCCAGCAGAAAGAGGAAGCCGCGCGGTCTTCATCGGCGCGGAGCGCGCCTACCGTAATGTTCCGGTCTATGATATCGAGGCACTTGCGGCAGGCGCGGTGATTGACGGTCCGGCGGCTCTCGACAGCCGAACCACCACAGTCTTCCTCCATTCCGGGCAGCGCGCGATAATTGACGAAGCGGGCAATTGCCGCGTTGACTTTTCTCTGGTGCAAGCTACGGGACATGCCTGATGAGCGCTGCCGGCCAAGGGCCCGACATAGATCCAATCCTGATGGCGGTACTGTCGCGCCGGTTGGAGGCAATTATCCGCGAGATGAGCAACACCGTGATGCGCGCTAGCCGCTCGGCGGTGATTACCAATGCACGGGATATGTCCTGCGGAATTCTAACATACGACCACCGTCTGATCTGCGTCGAGGAGGCGATGCCGATTCATGTCAGCGCCCTCGATCTGACGACGAGACCGATCACCGAGCTATTCGACGCTATCAAGGAAGGAGACGCGTTCTTCAACAATAGCCCCTATCTCGGCGTCACCCACCATGCTGACATGACCCTCTGCGTTCCTGTCTTCGCCGAGGGCAAGCCGCTCTTTTGGGTGCTAGCACGCGCGCACCATGCCGATGTCGGCGCGCCCGAGCCAACGACTTATTTGCCCTTTGCCGGCACGCTCTATCAGGAAGGTGTGCATTTCCCCTGCGTACGTATCCAAGAAGATTTCCACGACAAAGAAGATATCGTGCGCATCGGCCGCCACAAGATTCGCTCGCCCGACGTGTGGTATGGTGACTACCGTGCCCAAGTCGGCGCGTGCCGTATCGGCGAGCGGCGCCTCAAAGAGCTGGTCGAGCGCTATGGAATCGGCACGGTCCGCAAGTTCGTCGAAGCCTGGATGGATTATGGCGAGCGCCGGGTAATGGCGGCAATCCAGGAACTGCCTGCCGGCACCTGGCGGCATACCAGCACCCACGATCCGATCCCCGGCGTCGCAGATACGGGCATTCCGATCACCGCGGAAGTCACTGTCGACCCAAAGGCGGCGCGTATCACGGTCGATCTGCAAGACAACCCAGACTGCGTGCCCGGCGGGGTAAATCTCTCTGAAGCCTGCGCTAAAGGCTCGGGCCTGATCGGCGTCTTCTACAATCTTGACGCGACGATCCCGCACAATGCCGGCAGCGCGGGGCGCATCGACGTGCGCTTACGCGACGGCTGCGTCGTCGGCCGGCCGACCTTTCCCGCCGGCACCTCGGTTGCCACAACTAATGTCAATGATCGGCTGATTAACGCTGTGCAATGCTGCTTCGCCAAGATGGGCGTGCCGCACGGGCTAGCCGAGGGCGGCGGTGATTTCAGTTCAGGCATGGGCGTCGTCTCCGGCATCGACGCGCGAGATGGCAATCCGGTGCCCTATGTCAATCAATTCTGCGTCGGCCTTTCCGGCGGACCGGGCACCCACGGCCATGACGGATGGCTCACCTATGAAGCGCCCAATGGGGGTGGCGTGCTTGTACTTGATTCCATTGAAGTCGACGAGGCGCAATATCCCATCCTGATGGAATCGCGCCGGATCGCGCAGGATACAATGGGCGCGGGGCAATGGAACGGCGCGCCGGCGACGGCCGGCAGTTACCGCTCGCTTAGCGGCGATTGTTCGGTGTTCTATTGCAGTGACGGTGACACCAACCCGGCGGCAGGAGTATTTGGTGGCCATGCCGGCACGCCGTCAGGCAATTGGCGACGACCGTCGAACGGCGAGGAGGAACCGCTACCCTCATTTCATGAAGCCCGGCTCTCCGCAGATGACGCGATAGTATATCGCAGCGTCGCCGGTGGAGGCTATGGCGACCCGCATGAACGCGATCCAGAGAGTGTCGCCGAAGACGCCAACCGCGGTTGGTTGAGCGTGACCCGAGCCCACGAGGTCTACAAGGTAGCGCTAGAAAAGACCACGAATGGGATCGACTATCTAGTCAATGAAGCGGACACCACCAAACTCAGAGAGCGCTGAACGGAATTTATTTGCCGGATGCGGGCAGGCGGCTCCAGAAGCCGATCAACTCGACCTTGCCGTCGATTAGACTGGCGCTGCAATAGTGCGCGTCAAGGTGCTACTGTCCAGGGGTTTTAGGCCTTCTTTAAGGCACAATTTGTGCGGCGAAGTCCCGCATTGCCGCGGACGCGGTAATGCACGCTTGATGGTACAACACAGGAGGGATGGCGGATGCCGTGGCGGAGTTCCGCTTAAACGCCACCACCAGCGGCGCCTCGTGGAATGGGCAAATTCGCGTAACTTGCTGCGACCAGCCCACTCGAATTACCCGTTATCCTCTCGTATCCGCCAGCGCGTAATACCTCACCGCCGCGAGGGGAAAGCATCTACGCTGTGTTCTTAATCAGAAACGAGAATACCCCACCATCCTCACTGGATTCGAGCAATACATGACCGGTCTGACGGCAGAAAGCCTCGAAATCCTTGACCGAACCGGGATCGGTCGCGAACACCTTAAGCGTATCGCCGTTAGAGAGACCACCTAGCGCCTTCTTAGCCTTGAGGATCGGAAGCGGGCAGTTCATGCCCTTAGTGTCGAGTGTTTGGGTAATCATTGACAATCCGTCTCCTGTTCTTGGTTGTCGGTCGGCGTTCTCATATGAACAGGTTGATGTCCGACTTAGTTGCCGTTTCGATGTACGTCGCCGCGCCACCCAGTTCAGGGCCCTCAATGAGATCGTCCATCTCATATTCGAACAGATCCATGGTCATTTGGCAGGCGATCATGCTGACATCGGACTCAACTGCTGCTTCGCGCAGGTCCTCGATTGAGGCGACGCCTTTTTTGTCGATTAGATTCTTCATCATGCCGGTGGCCATGCCGTCGACACCGGGAATGATACCCATCATGTTGGGCATCACGAAATGCATACCCATCATCGGCATTTTCATACCAGGATTGCCGAGGGTCGAGATGCCGAGATCAAGTTTTTTGTGCAGCAGATTGAGGCCGTAAAATGTGAAAAACATGGAGACCTGAAGTCCCATCGCCGCCGCCGTGGTCGCGAGGATAAAGGGCGGATAGCCCCAATCCAGTGTACCCTTCGTCACGATCAGCGACATGCTCTTATGATTAGTGATGCTTTCGTCTTTTACGGCCGTATCCGTCATTAATTTCACTCCTCGGTCGAGGGCCTATAGAATTTTGACCGGATTGCTATAAATGGTCCAGTTTCTATGCCAGAATCTAGCCATTTTGACACCTTCACTATGGTGGCCGGTACGAAGCGTAATCGCCCAACTGCCGTGTTGGCAAGAAGACCTCAGATGCCGGAGACTTGTATCCAAACTAGTTGTGCGGCATGACGGTGTTGTAACGCCTACACCATTGCTCAATCGGCATCTTTGCCTTCCATAACGTTTAAAAGCCAAGAGCAATCGACGCTCGTCAAACACCAATCATGATCTAGACCAACAAATAACAATGAGCATGGGGCAGGACAGAGATACAATCTGGTTTGCAGGCCCTCTTCAGGTTGAAACAAACGATCGACCATATACAGACACCGAAGGAACGATAAGCCTAGCAATATACTTGTGCCGGCAGCTTGCCGAAACCCATCAGGCGGTAAACGATGAAGAAAACTAGACCCAAGAAAAACACTTATTTCCTCTGATCTCCCAGGTTTGGACATACAGCGATCACGCCAAGTTAAGGTCCCGCCCTCACCCTTCAAGGAGCAAACTAAGATGGCTCGTCCCGAAGTTCCGATTAACGTAAACCAGGATACGGGAATATGGTCGACCGAAGGGTTGCCAATGATATATATGCCGCGGCATTTTTTTGTGAACAACCACCACGCAGTCGAGGCTGAGATGGGCCAAGAAACCTAAGCCCAACAGCTATAAGGGGCAGGGCACAACACGGCATGGGACTGGTGCG
>CAZUXZ010000157.1:0-2720 GCA_964624055.1 uncultured Rhizobiaceae bacterium
GATCTCAAGGACGTCAACTACGCACGTCCCAATGCGGTCACCAATCTGATGGCCGGCCAGCCCGGCAAGATTGTCAACGGCCTGTTGAAGAATCCGGTCTGAGTTCCGCTGCTCGATCGGAGCCGTGTCCGTGTGTGGACGATGCGCGGTGGAAGCAGGGGGCCGAAGGTGACTCTCATGCAGAACGTTCATCGATCGCTGCGGATTGCCCGGTGCATGTTGTCCGCGTTGGTGGCCGTCGTGGTTCTGTCCGGGACGTGTCCGACACTGGCGGCCGGTCCGCCCAATCTCGTGGCCAACGGTGGGCTGGAAACCGTTGATCCGAAGCACACCGACCGCCCAGACGGGTTCCGGCCGGGACGGATCGGCACGTCGTTCTCCGAGATGACATGGACATCGCCGGGCCACGACAGCAGGCGGTGTGTCTCGGTGAGGACGAAGGACTCGTCGGGGCTGGGGTACTGGCAGACCGTGGTGACGGTCAAGCCCCGGACCATCTACACCATCTCGCTGGATTACCGCGCCCGGGCTGCAGACCGGGGGGCGAAGTCGGACATCCCGCTTTTCCAGCGCAGTCGTCCGGGCGGTCCGAATCTCGAACTGGGCATGCTGCCGGCCGATCCCACCAAAGCCGGGCGACCGACGGCCTGGTCGGACATCGGGATCGCCCTGGATCCGGTGGGCGGCATCTATCTTCCGTTGGCGACCAGGTGGTCCCGTTTCGGGCACTCGTTCAGGACCCGGGCCGGTCAGACCCGTCTGGTCGTCAAGTTGCGGCTTTGTCACTACGCCCAGCAGGTCTGGTTCGACAACCTGTCGGTCGTCGAGGGCGAGTTGCCGGCTTCCACGATCGCTGCCGATCCTCTGTGGGTCACCGGCGACTCCACGCCACCGTCGGTGTTCCGTCCGTTGCCGCTTCCGAACACGAAGGCCGCCCGTGACGCCGCCATCCAGGTCGTCTTCGCCGAAGACGGGGCCGGGGTCGATCCGACCACCGCTCGGGTCCTGCTCGACGGAAAAGACGTCACCTCGCGAGCGGTGATCAACGCCACCGGTCTTCGGCTTTCACCGGATCGTCCTCTTGCCGATGGGCCTCATCGTGTTTCGGTCTCGATTGCCGATCGCAGCGGCCTCCGCAGCAACACGCTCGCCTGGCAATTCGGCGTGGGGCGAACGTTGCGGAACGTGCTGGTTGCAAAAATCGGATCCACGCGGCTCAACGGTGAGCCGTTTTTCCCGATCGGCATCTATGCCTACTCGTGTCATCCCGGCGATGGCCGGTTTCGTGTCGACCATCTGCGGCAGGCTGCCGACGCCGGTTTCAACATCGTGTTCAATACCATCGAGACCCGGCAGGGGCTCGACACCGAACTGGCCCACGGCATCATGGGCACGCTGAACATCAGTTCGGGGCTGAAACACTGCACCGATCCTGCGGCGGCCGAGGCGGCGTTGCTCAAGAAGGGGCAGGGCCGGTTGGCCGATCATCCCAGCGTGGTCGCCTTCTGGGCCGACGATCCGGAGAACGTCGAGGACTCGAAGGGGACGCCGATCTCGGCAACGGCGATCGCCAAGATGCGCAACGCCCGGTTGGCCCTGAAGAAGGGGTTTCCGCGGATCCCCTCGGTGTTTGCCATCTCCAATCTCCCCCGACTGAAACCGGCGATGCCCTATGGCGACATCCTGCTCAGCTACCGGTACCCGGTGCCGCAGTATCATCCGATGACGATCAACAGCTTCACGATCGGAACATGCCGCAGGTTGGTGCCCGACAAACCGCTGTGGTTTCTCTCCCAGGCGGTGGATCTCGGCTATGGAGCCCGGTTCGGGTTGTCACGGCCGATGCGACCGACACCCGACGAGGTGCGGGCGATGGCCTTCTACAGCCTGGCCTGCGGTGTTCACGGCTATGCGCTCTACGCCAATTTCCTCAACGCCAGGGACTTCCCCGACCACTGGTCGACCGCCCTGGATGTCGCACGGCGGGTCCGCCACATCACCGGCCCGCTGACCGTCGGCCGCGATGTCGGCACCGTACGACTGGCCCCCGGTCCCTTCACCGGATCCGTTTTCTACCGCGAACTCCGACACGGTGACCGTCACACGTTGATCGCCGTCAACATGTCGGCCGGAACGCTGCCGGTGACCTGGCGTTTCGAGAAACCGGTGCAGGCGACGGTGCTGTTCGAGGATCGCCGGATGGCCCGGCCGGCTGATTCGGTCGGCGACGTGTTCGGTCCCTGGTCGGTCCTTCTCTTCCAGTGGTGAGAGCCGGACTTCGGCCTCGTGCCGGCTTCGTCGCCGCGGCCGGTCAACGGTACCCTGTATGCGGATCGAGAATGCACCAACCAACCGAACACGTACCATGTCTCGTCGAGTCGCGCCATGGCGGATTGCCCCAAGATCTTCGGTGACCCTCTCGGAAGAGTCATCGAGTTCAGGACCGGCGGCGATGGCAGCAGCCTGTCGGACAGGCTGGGTCGTCTGAGGTGCGTTCTCAAGGATACCGATCTCTAGCCTTTTCCATTCATGCCGAAGAGCACTCCATAGGGGAACCTCTCTTTTCCGGAGGGGAACCCCAGGTGGCGGCGCGTGAACCAGTGGGAGAACAGTCATCAAACAGATATCACTTTTGGACGATCGCGAGTGGCCCACCGACGGGTTTGGGTTCACGTTGCCCATCCGGCCCGAATCGGCCGCACTGGATGTGGTCGACGTGC
>CAZUXZ010000158.1:0-15602 GCA_964624055.1 uncultured Rhizobiaceae bacterium
CTGGGACCTGATCAACAACTACAATTCGGAATATAAAGAGGTGATCGTCGGAGACGCCTTGATGAGCCCTTATGCGATCGTCTATCCAGGCGCCAGCGTCGAGCACTTCAACGAAGAATCGGGCGAGGTGTGGCTGAAACGGTTGCTACAGTCTTATCCCAACACCGTTTGGCTCAATCCATTGCACCAGCGCGGCTGGCATTCGAGCCCGTCGATTAAGCTGATACAGGAGATGATAGAGAACCGCATGTATCCCCTTACCCTAGACGGTCTAGATCAGGCCATGCGCGAACTGAGCAAATAGGCCTATGGTGGAGAAACAAAAAACTATGCTGCTGACCGGTGCCAGCCGGGGCATCGGCCATGCGACAGTGAAGCTTTTTCACGATGATGGCTGGCGAGTGCTGACGGTCTCGCGCAATCCGTTCGACGATAGCTGCCCTTGGCCAGGCGGCACCAATAATCACGTGCAGGCCGATCTCGCCGACCCAGAAGCCTATGGCAAGCTGATCGATGAGGTTGCCGAGCGCATCGGGGGGGGCGGCCTCAACGCGCTGGTCAATAATGCAGGCATTTCACCAAAAGGGCCCGAACACAAACGGCTCGGGGTATTAGAAAGCGACTATCGCACCTGGAACGAAGTACTCAACGTCAATCTTATCGCCACCGCCATGCTGGCTCGTGGCCTCGCCCAGCCGCTGCGGGAGACTGGCGGCACCATCGTCAATGTCACCTCAATCGTCGGCTCCCGGATCCACCCCTTCGCCGGCACCGCCTATGCATGTTCAAAGGCGGCTCTCGCCGCGCTGACACGGGAGCTTGCCCATGAATTCGGTAACTTCGGGGTGCGCGTCAACGCCATCGCCCCTGGCGAGATAGAAACCTCGATTCTCTCACCCGGAACAGAGGATATTTTTGAACGACAGATTCCCTTGGGTCGACTCGGCGACCCGATGGAGATCGCGCGAACAATCAGGTTTCTCTGTTCACCGAATTCGAGCTATATCAACGGCGCCGAAATCCATATCAATGGCGGCCAGCACGTCTAACGGGAAAGCGCGGCCTTGAGCTTGGAAGCGATGGCGTTCTAGAGATTGATGTTAAAGACATCTTCGCCGGTCATGATCTCTTTGGAGAACATGTCAGATCAGTTACCTAGGACGAAGACCGGGTTGCGTCACGGCTGAGCAGAACCCCTGTCCATCATGACGCAAAGACCTTTCCCGGGTTCATCAAATTATGCGGGTCCATTGATCGCTTGATCATGCGCATAACCTCCACCGATGCGCCATGCTCGGCCTCCATATAGCCAATCTTACCGACGCCGATGCCATGCTCGCCAGTGCAGGTGCCGCCCATAGCAAGCGTGCGTTCGATCATCTTGTCATTGACCCGCTTTGCGGTTTCGAGTTCCTCTTCATTGCCGGGCTCAAGTACGAATCCGACATGGAAATTGCCGTCGCCGGCATGGCCAACAATGGGTGCGAGCAAGCCGCTCTTGTCAATATCCCGCTTCGTTTCCAAAAGGCATTCGGCGAGGCGTGAAATCGGCACGCAAACGTCCGTCGCCCAAACCATACTGCCGGGCCGGAGCGCAAAGCAGGCATAGAGCACGTCATGGCGTGACTGCCAGAGGGCGTTACGCTCCTCAGTGGTCTTGGTCCATCGAAAATCCGACCCGCCCAACTCCCTGGCAATTTCCCTAACCAATTTTGTCTGTTCTTCAACACCGCGCTCGGTGCCATGAAATTCGAAGAGAATCGTGTGATCGCGGGAATAATCGAGTTTAGAATAACGCATGCAGGCATCCATCTGCACATCGTCGAGCAGTTCCATCCGCGCGACAGGAATACCGGATTGGATTGTTAAGATGACCGTATTGACCGCGCCTTCTAAGTCAGGGAAGGAGCACATTGCTGCCGAGATTGCCTCGGGAATACCGTAGAGCCGAAGCGTCACCTCTGTGATGATGCCTAGAGTGCCTTCCGAGCCGACAAGAAGACGGGTGAGATCATAACCGGCCGAGGATTTTCGCGCCCGACCGCCGGTCTTAATGATTTTACCGTCAGGCAGTACTGCGGTCAGACCCAGCACATTTTCGCGTAGAGTACCGTAGCGCACTGCGTTGGTACCCGAAGCGCGCGTTGCCGCCATACCGCCGAGTGAAGCGTCGGCGCCGGGATCGATAGGGAAAAAGAGGCCCGTATCCTTGAGGTGCCGATTGAGCTGCTTGCGTGTCACGCCAGCCTCGACTGTGCAATCCAGATCCTCTTCGTTGACGCTGACCACCTCGTTCATTTCACTCAAATCAATACAGATGCCGCCATGGGGCGCCGTCACATTGCCCTCGACGGATGTGCCGGTACCATAAGGAATCATTGGCACGCCATGATCGGCGCAGATTATGACGATCTGCGAGACTTCCTCGGTGCTGCGGGGAAAGACCACCGCGTCCGGCGGCTGCGGTGTGTAAACACCACATTCACCATTTCCGTGCTGCTCGCGCACTGCGACCGAGGTGGTCAATCTTTCGCCTACCAAGTCAGAAAGCTCGCTGATAGCGTTGTCACGCGGCAGAGACTGAGTGGCCATGCTATTCATCCCAAGGTTACCGCTAATGGCGACAGATCATACAGCAAGCACGCTGTGTGGCTAACCCGAGTAAATTACATTATATAGACGTGATATACTCGTTGCGTTCGACTGTTATGCATTCGTGATAAATTAAAGGGAGCAACCGCCATGGCCTCAAGCTCTGAAAGGATTCTCACCACACAGCTTGGTAGTCTACCTCGCTCAGAGCTACTGCTTGCTATGTTGATGAAGATCGAAAAGGGCGCCGATGTCGACCGAGGCGAGTTTCGTCGCCAAGTGGAAGCCGACATGATTGAGGTGATCTCTCGCCAGGCCGAAGCAGGTATCGATATTGTCGGCGACGGCGAGCTGCCACGTATCGGCTTTTCCTATTATGTGAAGGATCGCATGAGCGGCTTCGGTGGCCTCGCCAAACGAGGTACCGTAAGTGACTTCGCTAAATTTCCTGGCTACGCGGCGCTCAAAATGGCCGCGATCAAGGCATCTGCTGGAGAAGAGGCGGATTTAGAGGAATCAGCTTCAGTCTATGACATGCCAGAAGCGCAAGGCGAGATTACATATGACAGCGAACTTGCGGCAG
The DNA here is from genome assembly GCA_964624055.1 of uncultured Rhizobiaceae bacterium. Classification (GTDB taxonomy): domain Bacteria; phylum Pseudomonadota; class Alphaproteobacteria; order UBA828; family UBA828; genus PTKB01. Next base: position 3,176 of record CAZUXZ010000158.1, read on the forward strand.
CCAAGGAAGAAATGGAAATTTTTTCTGCTGCACTTAATGCTTCGGGAAGCCGCGACCAATTCTCCGGTACTTTCGTCTCCGCCGCTGGGCCTGGCATCATCTCGACCACGCTCCTGCGTAATGAGGCGCACCCCAACTATAAAGATGACAGCGAATACGTTATGGCGCTAGCCCGGGAACTGAAAAAAGAATACGACTATATTATCTCCTGTGGTCACCAGTTGCAGATAGACGCTCCCGACCTGGCCATGGAACGGCAGATCATGTTCATCGATCGGCCACTTAACGAATTTCTTGCCCGGGTTGAACTTCACATCGAGGCGCTCAACATCGCGCTCACCGATATCCCTTCAGAGAAGGTACGTCTGCACGTTTGCTACGGTAATTATGACGGACCACATATCGACGATATTGAACTGCAGGAAGTGCTGCCACTCCTATACAACGCTAACGTGGGGACGCTCAGCATCGCTTGCGCCAACCCCCGTCATCAACACGACTGGAAACAGTTTAAGACCTTCAAACTGCCTGATCATATGATTCTGATGCCGGGCGTAATCGACGTCACTACCAACACACTCGAACATCCAGAGGTGGTGGCAGACCGAATCTGTCAATTTGTTGAGGTAATTGGTGATCGTGAAAGAGTGATTGCAGCTTGCGACTGTGGATTTAGCACATTTGCTGGCTATGTTATGGTGCCATCAGATGTCGCTTGGAAGAAGCTTGAGATGTTGAGCACAGGTGCTCAACTTGCTAGCCAGCGTCTTTGGGGCTAGGACGAACGGTTCTAGAGAGTTTCGCCACGTAAAATGGTTACTACGAGTTACAAAACGATACAGATAAAAATAGTAGGAGAAAATCTAATGAAGCTTTTTATGCCACTGATTACGGCGCTCGTGCTGGCACTTGGTGCTGCTGGGTTTGCTAACAAGGCCCAAGCCGATGAGGATCCGATCGTCATCGGCGCGGCAATCGCGCTGTCAGGTTTCGTGGCTCCATACGATGATGGCCCCCTTAAAGGCCTGCAACTAGCCGTCGCCGACATCAACGCAAAAGGCGGGGTGATGGGCCATCAGCTCAAAGTCGTCACGGCCGATACCAAATCCGATCCTGCGCAAGGCACCAACGCTGCTATCGAAGTTCTCGAGCAAGGCGCTGAAATGGTCATGGTCACTTGCGATTTCGATTTCGGTGCAGCCGCAGGCTTGCAGGCAACGGCGGCGGGCAAAGTCACTTTCTCTTCCTGTGCCGGTGACCCCAAGTTCGGCGTTCAGGGCATCGGTCCGCTAGCTTACACCATGTCCCTTGGAACCCCCGCGCAGGCCGCAACCCTAGCCGAATGGGCTTACAAGGAAAAAGGCTGGCGGAAAGTTTATGTCCAAATGAATTCGATGGTCGAATATTTCAAATCGCTCTGCAGCAACTTTAAAATTCGCTGGGAGGAACTTGGCGGCGAGATAGTTGGCGAGGATGTATACAATTTCATGGAAGTGAAGACCTTTGAAGGCCAAGTCACGCGCATGAAGCAGAATACGGACAAGGATTTTGTGTTCCTCTGCGCCGCAACCTTTGACGGCCCGTCGCTAATCAAGCAAGTGCGAAACGCGGGCGAGAACACACCGATTCTCGCCTCCGAATCGATGGACGGCAACTTCTGGCTTGAAGCAGTGCCTAACTTAAGTGAATTCTATCTTACGGTTTATGGCTCTATGTTTGGTAATGACCCAAATCCGCGTATCAACGACTACGTGACCAAATACACCGAGATGCATGGACAAGCACCATTCACAGCACATTCAATGACCGGCTACAGTCTAATGGAAGCGTGGGCGCTGGCAGCAGAGCGAGCCGGCTCGTTCGACTCAGATGCGATTCGCCAAGAACTCGATAAGTTTGATAATGAAGATCTTTTGGTCGGTCCGACGAGCTATACGCCTGACCTTCATATCAATCTCTATCGCGGCATGCAGATCATGGAAGTTCAGAACGGAAAACATGCCCCAATCACGCGGTACACTGCAGAAAAAGTACCGCCGATCACATTCTGAAGCAGGCGACTAAGTCTTCAAATAAAGGGCCCCCGCAGCATGATTGCTAGATCGCTGCGGGGGTCTTGATTTTGAATTGATAGCCCTCCAATACGCTATTGATGCGCTAAGCGTCGGCGGTCTGTACGCGCTCGCGGCGCTAGGTATTGGGCTCATCTTTGGCATCATGCGGCTAGTCAATTTTGCCCATGGCGACTTCCTCATGATGGGCTGCTACGCCATGTTTCTGCTCGCCGCCGCGATCTGGCCCTTAACAATTTTGGGCGGTGTGTTGATCGCCATTCTAGTCGCCCTAATCACCGAGCGCGTTGCCTTCCGTCCATTACGATCGGCGGATCCTACTATTCTGCTCGCCGCTTCCTTCGCAGTAAGCTTTTTTCTGCAGAATTTCGTCCTGATGATCATGGGCGGCCGTGCTCTCGGTGTCGATATTGTACCGGCACTTAACCAGCATATTGCCTGGGAAAGTCTGAGCATTTCGGTGCTCAATCTTTTCACCATCGCACTCTCGATTATCCTAATGGGCGGGCTAAGCCTGTTTCTCACACGGACCCGGATAGGAATCCATATGCGCGCCGCTTCCGAAGATGTACGCATGGCGCGCATGCTGGGGGTCCGGGTCAATCTGGTAGTTGCCGCTGCCTTCGCAATCAGCGGCTTGCTCGCCGGCGCTGCGGCCATCGTGATACTCGGTAAGACCGGACTAGTGCTGCCGACCATGGGCCTACGCCTAACCCTTGTCGCCTTCGTCGCCGTCATTATCGGCGGCATGGGCAGTCTCACCGGCGCGGTTATCGGTGGCTATGCGGTGGGCGTATTGGAGGTCGTTCTCGGCGGGTTGCTGCCGCTCGCCATCCTACCCTATCGCGAGGCCCTAATCTTTACCGTGGTACTACTCTTTCTGCTGTTCCGCCCGGGCGGCATCGTTCGCGTCGCAGCGCTTAAGGAACGTGTGTGATGATTGACCGCCACGCTGATATCGTCGCCAAATTCTGGCCGGTACTGTCACTCATTCTAGGCCTTGCGGTTATTGTCGCCCTTGCCCAATTGGGTCCAGTTTCCATTGAGCGTATGGTGATCAAGGCACTAATCATGATGATCGTGGTAATTGGTCTCTACACCTTCATCGGCAATTCCGGGCTACTCTCCTTTGGCCATTCGACGTTTATGGTGATCTCCGCCTACATGTCAGCCTGGCTAACCATGCCGGTGATGCGCAAGAAGATTATGCTTCCCGATATATGGTCAGGTTTCGGCCAAATGGAGATGCATGTGCTGCCGGGCGCGCTTCTCGCCGGGCTGCTCTCGGCATTGGTAGCGCTGATCGTCGGCATACCGCTGATGCGGCTTTCTGGAATTGTCGCAGCGATTGGTACCTTTGCGGTCTTTACAATCGTCACCGTGGTCTACAATCAGTGGGATTCCTATACCAAGGGAGCCAGCACACTCATTGGCCTGCCGACCTATGTCGATCTCTGGACAGCCTTCGGCTTTGTTGCCGGGGCTTTAGTTATCGCCCATCTCTACGACCGTTCGAAATTCGGCCTGTCCTTGCGCGCGGCACGGGACGATCTCGTCGCGGCCAAAGCAGCGGGTGTCAATTTCGTCCTCCAGCGCCTGATCGCCTTCGTCATCAGCGCCTTCATCACCGGCATCGGCGGCGTACTCTATGTCCATTTCACTGCCACCATCACCCAGGCCAACCTTCTCTACCTTAACCTCACCTTCATCACTATCGTTATGCTGTTAGTTGGCGGCATGCGCTCGCTCTCCGGCGCGGTAGCCGGTGTCATTGCCATCTCCGTCGTCAGCGAGGGCTTGCGCGCGGTAGAGAAACCGGTCGGCGTGTCGGGACTCGGCGAGCTTGGTCTCGCCGTTTTCATGCTGGTGATCTTGGCAATCCGTCCAGGTGGCATCTCTGGCGGCAAGGATATTCCCCTGCCCGCCTGCCTACGCCGCAAAATTTAGTCCACGCCGCCCAAAAATTGGCGAATTTCGGTGATAGTCTTGGCCAGTCCCATCCGCTCGATTGGCACATCCTTGGGAAAGGCACCGCAAAGCCGACTCGGTAGCGCAGAATCGAGCATGACAAAAACGCCCTTGTCGTCGGCGCGACGCACAAGGCGGCCATACGCCTGTTTGAGCTTGAGGCGGGTCAACATATCGTCATAGCGCGCACCGCCGAAGCGCTGCTTGCGCGCCTTGTGGAGGATGTTTGGTCGCGGCCAGGGCACTCGGTCGAACACAATCAGGCGCAGGCTTCGCCCCGGTACATCGACACCATCGCGCACCGCATCAGTGCCTAGGAGGCAGCTATCCGTGTCTGCGCGAAATATATCGACCAGTGTGGTTGTATCTAGCGGGTCGACATGCTGAGCCCAGAGGCGCAATCCAGCGGCGTCGAGCGGACCTGCAATGCGCGCGTGGGCCGCACGCAGGCGTGTAATGGCGGTGAACAACCCAAGCGCGCCGCCACCCGAGGCCTTGAACAACTCGCGATAGGCAGCGGCAACCTGCCCTCCATCGTTGCGCCGGACATCGCCGACGACGAAGATCCGCGTCTGTTCGACATAATCGAAAGGCGAAGGAACCTCAGCGCGCACAGTATCTGAACCGGTGACATGACGGACGCCGGTGCGCGCCTCGGCACTCTCCCAATCTGCTTCCACATCACCAGAGCCGTCGCGCAAGGTAGCGGAAGTGACGATTGCACCATGCGATGGACTGAGCACAGATTTAGCAAAGGGCAGAGTTGGGTCGACGAAATGACGGTGCATGCCGAGATCGATATCGCGCCCCTCGCTACGCTGGATAGCGAACCAATCAACGAAGCCTTTATTGGGAATTTCCTTTGGCACATCTTCATCGGCACTAGCGGGGGGAAGCGCCAAACATCGCAGCATGGCGCACCAGGAAGCGAGCTGTTCCTCGGCTCGTCGGGCGATGCCACGCATTACCCCCTCGATACGGGCTCGCTGGGCGCTCTCTAGGCTATCGGCCTTTTCATCAAGTAGAGCGGCAAGACGCTGGGCGAGTAACAGAAGCGGGCGGCGTATCTTGCCAAGTGCCTCGTCGAGTATCTCCGCTGCCCCGGCCAGCCCTTCGATTTCCGGCAGGGTCGGCACTTCCAGGCTATAGGGTCCATCTCTATCATTTGCGCGCGCCAGCACCTGTTGGCGAACGTGGACAAGAAACCGCTCCGTCGGCCCCTGAGACTCACCCTCGGCAATGCGCTTCGCCCATTCATCACTCGGCAACGCGCGGGCCGCCTGGAGCGCTTCCTGCAACGCCTGGAGGGCAGCCTCGTCCGTGTCGATCAAATCCTCGATACGGCTTTTCAATCCTCGCCTCCTCGCTCTGCGTTGACGTTCCGTTCCCATAAGCCAACGCCTGAGCTCGCGCGCCTCCGCCCCGGTAAGGTGCGCAGAAAAGGCCGAATCGGCAGCGTCAAACACATGATGCCCTTCATCGAATACTAGGCGCATAGGCGCGCCGCGCTCCTGGCCGGCGAAGGCTCCACGCGCCGCCTGCACCATTACTAGGGCATGGTTGGCAATGACAATCTCGGCGCCACGCGCCTTGCGCTGATTCTTCTCGACGAAGCATTTGCGATAATGGGGACAGGCGGAATAGATGCACTCGCCGCGACGGTCGGTAAGTGCCAGGGTGCGGCCATAACCGAAGAGGTCGGCCAGCCAGGCAGGAAAATCGCCGCCCACCATATCGCCGTCCCGCGTCGCCTCCGCCCAGCGCGCCATCAAGGCAAGTGCGATTCGCTCGTTCGATACCAATACGCTGTGACCGACCGCCTCTTCCAGATTCAACAAGCAGAGATAATTCTCTCGACCCTTGCGCACCACCACCTTGTCAACCTTGACCGCCTCGTCGGGAAAAAGCTTATCGAGCTCGCCGTCGATCTGGCGCTGCAGATTGCGTGTAAAGGTCGAGAGCCAAACGGTGCCTTCGTTCTTCTCTGCCCAGACGCTGGCAGGCGCTATATAGCCGAGCGTCTTGCCAACGCCGGTGCCAGCCTCAGCGACGACAAGATGGGGCTCCTCCAGCTCCTCCGACGGCTGAAATGCACCGCAGACGGCGGAGGCATAATCCGCCTGTTGCGGGCGTTCCTCAGCGCCCGCGCCAAGGAGCTCTGCCAAACGTTTGCGGGCTTCGATGGCGCCAACGCCAAAATGGCTTAGCGTCGGCTGGAGTGGCACTTCCTGCCATTCTTTGAGGCGGGTCCAGACCGCTAGCGCTGTGTGGTCGCTTCCCGGTGTTTTTTCCGTCAACGGTGTGCCAAGCGCCCGCATGACAGTCTCTCCCCAGATCCATCCAGCCCTGTCAAGCGCACAGGCGATAGTGCACGTGGTTTCTTCCGCCGACGCATCCGCCAGGTCGAGCAACAAGGCGGCTGTCGCGTCGAGCAGCAGCACGGCCTCGCTCTCATGATCCTTCGGACGCGATAGGAAGAGGGCGTTTGCCAAGCCCAAGGCAGTCGGCAGACAAAATTGCGCTGGACGTGCAAAGGCGAACAACTCCAATAGGTCAAAGGCATGAAAGGCGTTGATACCGAGGCGACGCGCCATGGCGCGAGCGTGACAGACAAACGGAGGCGGGCCCTCCTTCAGACGGCGGGCGGCCTCACTCAGGGCGAACTCCTCGATCTCGCCTCCCGGGCCGAGCCACACGGCGCATCCTGGTGCGAGCACCAATGCTGGGGCTTCTGGCAACACCACGCGGGGCTTTACACTGTCGGGCATATTGGTTTGCGGCATCGGAGTAGTATAGCGGTTGACGCGCCTAGTAAGCTTGGCGCATTTTCACGTCACGTGGATTAAATTTTTTGTTGGAGTTGATCAGCGATGACCGCCGATTTGGCTGTGCTTCGTGCGCTTGCTGAGGATGCCAAGGCCTGGCCGTTCAAGGAAGCCCGCGCGCTTGCCAAGCGCTTCACAAAACAGCCACCGGCGAGCGGTACCGTTCTGTTCGAAACCGGATACGGACCGTCCGGCTTGCCCCATATTGGCACCTTCGGAGAAGTCGCACGCACCACCATGGTGCGCCACGCCTTTGCGCTGATTTCTGAACTGCCGACCCGGCTAGTTGCCTTTTCTGACGATATGGACGGCCTACGCGGAGTGCCGGACAACATCCCCAATGGTGAGGCAATGGCAGCTCACCTAGGCAAGCCGTTAACCCAGGTGCCTGACCCTTTCGGTACCCATGAAAGCTTTGGCCACCAAAACAATGCGCGCCTACGCGCTTTTCTCGACGCCTTCGGCTTTGACTACGAATTCAAGAGCGCGACCGACGCCTATAGGAGCGGCGAATTTGACGCGGCGCTCTTGGATGTTCTCGCTCATCACGAGGAGATTCTTGCCGTCACCCTGCCGACACTGGGGACGGAACGACGAGCCACCTATAGCCCCTTCCTGCCAATCTGCCCGGATAGCGGGCAGGTGCTGCAAGTAGCGATCGAGGCGTATGATGTCGATGCCGGCACCGTGCGCTATCGGAACGACGACGACAAGACCGTGGAGATCCCGGTCACCGGCGGTCATTGCAAGCTGCAATGGAAGGCTGACTGGGCGATGCGCTGGCATGCTCAAGGGGTGCATTACGAAATGGCGGGCAAGGATCTAATCTCTTCGGTTGAACTCTCGAGCAAGATATGCCGCATCCTTGGCTCCGCCCCACCGGAAGGCTTTATCTACGAACTGTTCCTCGACGAGAATGGCGAAAAAATTTCGAAATCGCGCGGCAACGGTCTCACCATCGACGAATGGCTACGCTACGGCACACGGCAGAGCCTGTCACTCTATATGTTCGCCACGCCGCGCCGCGCCAAGCGACTCCACTTTGACGTAATCCCGCGCCATGTCGACGATTACCTCAAGCATCTCGACAAATATTCCGAACAAGGCACAGCGGACCAGTTGGAGAACCCTGTCTGGCACATCCACGCGGCCGAGCCGCCAGCGCCGGAAGCAGGCATCGGCTATGCCATCCTGCTCAATCTCGCCAGCGTCTGCAATACGGAGGACCCGGTGGTGCTCTGGGGGTTCATCACTCGCTATGCGCCAAACGCCTCACCCGAAACGACCCCAATTCTCGACGCGCTGGTAGCGCTCGCAATCAATTATTACCGCGAATTCGTCAAGCCAGAGAAGCGCTACCGGCGCCCAAAATACGAAGAAGCGACCGCACTCGAAGATTTAGTTGCGGCACTAGAAGCCCTGCCCAGCAATGCGGAGACTGAAGATATCCAGACCGAGGTCTACAAAATCGGCAAGCGCCACGGCTATGAAAATCTACGCGACTGGTTCAAGGCACTCTACCAGCTTTTGCTTGGCCAGGAGCAGGGACCGCGCATGGGCTCATTTGTCGCACTTTATGGAATTTCCGAAACTGTGGCGCTGATAAGACAGGTGCTAGCCGGCGATGACCTCGCCACCCAAAGCAACAGATCAATAACCAATCGACAGCTCTAGCACTGGTTACACTAGGGGTTTTTCAGTTGGTGCCGTTGCGCGACGGGGCGCGAAGAGATTGCGACCCTCCGAAACCTGCCAGGCAAGAAGCGCCGGCGTGCCGATGACTAATTCCCGCACTCGTTTGATAAGCGAGAGCGCGAGTGCCACCTCCGGTCCGAGCCCGACTACAGCACCGAGGAGGACGAAAGCACCCTCCTGCACACCGAGCGCGCCAGGTACGAAGAAAGCCGCCGCACGCACCGCGAGGATTAGGCTTTCCAGCAGTAGGGCATCTGCAATGGTGACCGGGATATCCATGAAATAGAGCGCAAGCCAAATTTCTGCCGCGCCGAGCACCCAAGCAAGCATTTGCCCCGCTGCATTGAATGTCAGTGCCCAGCGCCGGCGATAGAGGTCGCGTATCGCTTCATCCAACGCGGCCGCACCGCCAACGACGTTTACCCAGTCCCGGCCCTTAGAAACGCGCGAAACCAGGCCGACCAAAAAGCCGAACAATCCGCGATGCTGAAAGACGCAAAATCCGATAACCAGCAGAAGGCCGAGCCCGACACCAGCGCCCGCGCCCTTAGCGATATCATTGTTGCCATAATGGGCAAGCAATAGACCGACACCGACCAAGGTAAAGAGAAGCTGAGTTAGGGTGCTGAGAGTCAGATCCACGACGACACTGGCGCCAACAATGCGACCGGAGAATCCATGCAGCACGAGAAGGCGGGTCCGAACTAGCGCACCGCCCACTTGAAAGGCCGGCATCAGCGTATTGACCGCCTCACCGATCCAGCGCGCCCAAAGCAGCAGCAATACCGGCCGCGGCGTGTCCTTAGGAAAGAGGAAGCGCCAGACGTAACCGTCAAGGGCAATTGGTATGAGGCGGGACAGAATGACAAAGACCAGTCCCCAGCCAACCGCCGCGATGGCGGCGGCGACATCCCCAGCGCCCTGGTAGAGCACCAAAGCGACGACCGCGCCGATTCCAGCGATCAGCGCGCTAAATCCGACGACTCGCACAGGCGGTGTTTTCCTCTAATACACTCGGGCCACGCCATGGCGGACACCCGACCAGGCCTCAAACCGCCGCCAATAGGCCACTTTGCACCCAACTGGCGGCGGCAACGCCGAAACCTTACCCGATTGGGAGAGTCCATGCCAAGCCGCACATAATTATGCGATCTATCAAAACTGCTAGATGCCTTGTTTAAGTTCCTGATTTCGGGCGATTAATTCATTCGCATAGATATCTAAACAAGCAGTCGGATGTAAGTTCACCACTCAAACTGCCGCACGTAAGATATAAACTATAAATCAAGGCTCTCGAGGTAGTCTGTGGACGCGAATTAGAGAAATATACGGCTGCGGAAGTTCTATGCTGTTTCATAGTCTTGTCGTCTTGAGCTATTTCGCCCTCAGCGCGGTCAGGTATCAAGCCTTGGTGCAAGCGTCACGCGAGCGCTACATCGCCCGCGAGCCCACCCTGATTAGCGCGACCGACGAACCCATGAAGCGCGAGCTCGAGACAATGCGGGACGAGCTGCCCGACCACAACACCCTCTATGGCCGGGGCAAAATGTTAGGTGAGCTACGCGGAAGCAAGATCCGCACCCCGCCCTTTCCATTGATTTGTATCTGTGACAGAAGCATGCTGGTGACAACGGAATTCGCACCATGACAATTTCCCTAATCAAGGGACTTGCCGACCTGAGCACGTCTTATGACGGCTTCATCCTCGATATTTGGGGCGTGATACACGAGGGCGGGCAGGCCTATGACGAGGCAATCGACTGCGTCCAGCGGCTACGAACCGAGGGAAAGCGGGTGATTTTCCTTTCGAACGCTCCCCGCCGGGCAAAGCTCGTTGCCGATGTTCTCGAACAAAAGGGCGTCCCACGGCAAATCTATGACGATTTGCTCTCCTCCGGAGAGGCGACTCGTATTGCCTTCGAAAGCGGTTACGAACCGGAGCTAAAGGGCCTTGGGCGACACTATTTTCTTTTCGCATCACCGGAAGACGATGATCTCCTGCGTGGCCTAGATTATGCGCCTACGGATATTGCCGCTGAGGCAGATTTTCTTCTCGCCATCGGCCTAAGTGATGCGAGGCCGAGCCTCGCCGAACATGAAGAACTTTTGCAAGATGCCGCCGGGCGCGGCCTCTCCATGATTTGTGTCAACCCAGACATGGAGGTGATACGTCTCGGCACCCGCGAACTTTGTGCCGGCGCGCTGGCGGCACGCTATACGGAGCTTGGTGGAAAGGTAATCTATTTTGGCAAGCCTCATCCTCTCGTCTACAACCTCTCTCTCAAGCTTCTCGGCATTGAATCGCGGACTCGGGTGCTCGCGGTCGGCGACGGCCTTGCCACCGACATCAAGGGAGCACTGGCAGCGGGTATCGACTCACTTCTGGTTACTAGCGGCCTACTCGCCGAGGAACTTGACGCCTCACGTCTCAACGCGCCTACACCAGACCTTCTTGCCGCGCTCTGCGACGCGGCGGAGGTCCATCCAAGCGCTGCTATACCGGCGCTCCGCTGGTAGGATGGACATTGCTTTCAATGATTTGTATTGGTTTGTGCGAAGCCCATTGCCGATAGTAGAGCTACGACGGCTATTACGAGATGTATTTCGTGGCTCGCGCCCGGACGAGCACAAATGCGACCGCTCTTTGGGGCGCTTCTCCTGCTAATGGGCAGCGCGTTTTATCTCAGTGGCACCATATCAGCCAGTTCACACGCCTTAGAATGGCTAGTGGTCGGCCTTGAGGTCAAAGTGGATTTTCTTCCCCGGATGATGCGGAGAGCGACACCGTGAGCGGGGCGGCGCTAATCCGAATTTTGCTGATCGCGCTAATTCTCGCCGGTATCGGCACCACCGCCGCCCATTGGAGCGCGTTCACCGTCGAGAAAGTCCAAGGCTGGGTCGATTCCTTCGATAGCTGGGCGCCGATTCTATTCATTGTCGCTTATGGATTGATCACCCTGTTCTTCGCCCCGGCCTCCCTCTTCACCCTGGCAGGCGGTGCGCTATTCGGACCGTTTTGGGGCTCGGTCTACAGCCTGGTTGGCGCAGGACTTGGCGCGGTCCTGGGTTTTCTCATCGCGCGCTATATAGCCTCCGACTGGATTGCCACCCGCTCTGGACCCCGCTTGTCACGCTTCTTGAACGGTGTAACCCGGGAGGGCTGGCGCTTCGTCGCCTTCACCCGCCTCGTTCCCGTCTTTCCCTATATGCCGCAGAACTATTTCTACGGCGTCTCGCGCATATCGTTCGTAGAGTTCACCGTCGCGTCCGTCATATTTATGATTCCCTCGACCGCGGCCTATACGTGGCTCGGCCATATTGGCATGGAAGCGATGTCGGGGCGCAACAATTGGATAGAGATCAGCCTGTTCGGTATCTCCGCCTTAGTCCTGATCATTTTTCTGCCGCGCGTTATTCGATTTTTTTGGCACTAGCTCGTGGCAAGTCCAGAGCGCCATGGTGAAGGTAAGAAGCGCGCCCGCCTGGTGCAACGCGCCGAGCCAAATTGGAACGAATAGTAGCAGCGTAGCAATGCCAAGACCGAGTTGGACAATTACCATCCCCGCCCAGGCCGCAAAGGCACACCGCGCGTTGCGAGAGAGTGGCTCACGAAAACTCAAACCCCAAAGCGCCAGGCTGGCGATCACGATGAGGAGGGCAAACAAGCGGTGATTCAACTGCACCAACGGCAAATTCTCGAAGAAGTTCCGCCACCAGGGCTCGAGGCGGAAAATATCCGTCGGCACTAAGCGACCATCCATCAACGGGAAATTGTTATATGCGAGGCCGGCGTCGTTGCCGGCCACGCAGCCACCAGACAGGATGGTGAGAACGATTGTTCCGGTGAGGATCGGCGTAGCGATGCGT
>CAZUXZ010000159.1:0-35508 GCA_964624055.1 uncultured Rhizobiaceae bacterium
TTCGTTTAGCGAGACCAACCTGACCTGGCTGAATGACGGCTTCCTCGCTTTCATTGCGGTGATCGCGACCGAAGTGTGGCACTGGACGCCGCTTTTCTTCCTGATCATGCTGTCTGGCCTCAACGCAGTACCGGAAAATCCCATCCGCGCGGCGACCGTGCTTGGCGCTAGCAATTTTAAAATTTTCTGGACTATCATCCTGCCTAACATGCGCGCGGTGATCATCATCGCCTTTGTGATCCGTGGCATGGAGGTGATCAAGCTGTTCGACGAGATTTACATCCTGACCCGCGGTGGTCCCGGTACGGCGACAGAGACTATCAGCCTCTATCTCTATAAGCTGGCCTTCGAGGACTTCCGACTGGCCTATGCGGGATCGGCCGCCTTTATCGTGCTGGTAATCACGGTAGTGCTTATCAATATGATGCTAAAACCGATCCGCTATCAGCTGGTCGAAGGACGTTAATTCATGCCCGAAAGAAGATTGTCTCCATTCAGTTTCGTCGGGCTTGTCGCGGGTCTTCTATTCGCGGTGTTCCCCATCTTTTGGATGGTATCCACCTCCTTTAAGGTTCGTAGCGAGTGGGTAACCAGCCCGCCTACCTGGATTTCTTCCCGACCGACGGTCGACAATTACCTTACAATTCTGGCGCCGCATGTTCTCCTTGAACGTCGCGGTGGCACGCAGCAGGTCGGTGACGAAGAGTTTGGCGGTAATAAGGACGATGCTGTCGGCGGAGCGATCGGCGATTTCCTTAACCGCTCGGCCTGGCCCGGTATCAAGGGTACGGTGATTATATCCGTTTGCGCGACCATATTGTCCATTGTGGTCGGCCTTATGGCCGCAATCAGCATATCGCGATACCGATTTGGAGGAAATTTCACACCCTTCTTCATACTAGCGGGGCGAATGTTCCCGCCCATAGCGATCGCGATACCATTCGTCATCATGTTTGGGCCAAAAGTGTTCGACATAACGGATACTTACTTCGGCTTGATCGTCGCCTATGCGGCAGTAACCGTGCCGTTCTCAACCTGGATGCTGAAGAGTTTCGTTGATGAATTGCCGCCGGAGATCGAGGAAGCGGCGATGATGGACGGTTTCTCGCGATGGGGAGCGCATATAAAGGTGACGGTGCCGCTTATCAAAGGCGGAATCATCGCGACGACGCTCTTTATCCTTATCCTAAATTGGAGCGAATTCCTGTTCGCCCTGGTTCTCACCTATACCAAGGTACAAACCATTCCGGTTCAGCTAAGTAAATATTTCTCTGCGACGGAGGGTACGCTCTATGGCGTACAGGCGGCGTTGGCGATGGTCTCCATCATTCCGCTGGTGATCATCGGTTTCTTCATTCAGCGGCATCTAGTGCGCGGGCTAACGCTCGGCGCGATCAAGCGGTAATCGGCGATGGCGAAGATTAAACTAGAGTTGGTAAATCTCCGAAAAGAGTTCGGGGAACTCATCGCCGTGAATGACGTTTCGCTGGCCATTGAAGAAAGTGAAACCATGGCTCTGTTGGGGCCGTCGGGCTGCGGTAAATCGACGATCCTCAACATGATCGTCGGGCTGGAAATGCCGACAAGCGGCGACATCTTGATCGACGGTAAGTCGGTGCTTAAGGTTCCGCCGGGCAACCGTAATGTCGGGCTGGTGTTCCAGGATTATGCAGTCTTCACCCATATGACAGTACGGCGCAACTTGGCTTATGGGCTGAAGGTCCGCAAAATGAAGCAGGCGGAGATCGACCGAGAAGTCAGTAAAGTGGCGGAATTCTTGTCACTTTCGCATCAGCTTGAACGTCGCCCATCTGAACTTGGCGCCAGTGAGTTGCAGCGTGTCGCCATCGGCAGGACGCTTGTGACGAACCCCGAAATTCTTTTGCTCGATGAGCCGCTGAGTAATTTGGAGGCGGCTATGCGCAACCAGATGCGCCGTGAACTGCGACGTATTCAGGGCGAAACCGGGCAAACCATTATTTACGTGACCCATGATCAGATCGAAGCCTTGTCGCTGGCGCACCGTATCGCGGTCATGGAATTGGGATATCTCCAGCAATTCGATACCGCGCATAATGTGTATGAATATCCAGCCAACCGATTCGTAGGTAGCTTCCTTGGTAATCCACCGATGAATTTCCTTAAGGGCAAAATCGACGAAGAAAACGGCCAGCGGGTCGTCACCTCCGGGAGTTCAAGAATTCCACTACCGAGCGAAAGCGGCGGCGCGAGCCTGTCATCCGGCGCCGATGTAGTGGTCGGCGTTCGGCCGGAAACACTCAGCGTGGCGGCGACGGACGATCCTTCCAGCTTTACTGTGCCGGTGATTGCGGTCGCGCCCCAGGGGCCGGAAACCGTCGTTACCGCGACATTTGGCGATTCCTCTCTCAAGGTTATTGTTCCAGCTGGAACGAATGTCGAGACCGGAGGCTCTATCGACCTCGTGCCGCAGAGTGATTTGGTGGCTTTATTCGACGCTGAATCCGGCGTCCGGTTGATGGCGAGCGGAGGTACGGAATGAGTGAACCTCTACTGGAACTCCGTTCCATCTCAAAAAATTTTGGTGCCAATGAGGCACTCAAAGATGTCAATTTGACCGTGCCGCAAGGATCCCTGATCGTAATTCTCGGCCCGGCAGGCGCCGGCAAAACGACGACCTTGCGTATAATCGCGGGGCTCGAGGCACCAACTTCCGGCCAGGTATTAATCGAAGGGCATGATTTCACCAATCATCAGCCAAACATGCGTGATATTGCGATGATTTTCGATAATCTCGCGCTTTATCCAAATAAGACTGGCTTTGAGAATATTGCCTCGCCCTTGCGCATCGCAAATGTGCCGAAAGCTGAGATCGGCCGGCAGGTGCATGAAATGGCACAGATGCTGAAGATCGATCATATTCTCGACCGTACGCCGGCCACGTTCTCAGGCGGCGAGCGTCAGCGAGTGGCACTCGGTCGCGCCATGGTACGCCAGCCGCGTTTTTATCTTTTGGACGAGCCGCTTTCCAGTCTCGACTTCATGCTGCGTATTGATCTCAGGACCGAGTTGAAGCGCTTACAGCGGGAATCGGGCCGAACCTTCTTGTTCGCAACACCTGATTACACAGAAGCGCTCGCGCTTGCAGACACTGTGTGCGTGTTACTCGATGGCGAGGTGCGCCAAATAGCCAAGGCGCAGGAGTTGTATGACGAGCCGGTCGACCGAGATGTTGCACGTTTTGTCGGCAATCCGCCGATTAATATAGTACCTGGTCGGTTGACACGTATGAACGGTGACGCCAGCGTTGCTATTGGCGATGCGCATCTCAAGTTGCCTAAGGAGATGGAGCATGGCCTGCCGTCCAACATAAGCGAGGTCGAAATTGGCGTGCGGCCAGAGCATGTGAAGATGGTAGGTACTGGTTCCGCTGAATCGCATCTCAGTGGCACGGTGAACGACCTTGAGCCACTTGGAATGCACACCACGGTAGGTGTTAATGTTGGCGGCGCGAATCTATTCTTTACCGTCCCTGGCGTGCAGGAGTTCAAAGATGGCGACAAAATCGAGATGCAACTCGATATAGAATCGATCCTGTTTTTTGACCCCCAAACGGGGCGCCGCGTTTCCTCATAATTCGCCTTTCCAGGCCGAGTAATTTCCCATGTTGCCACGAGTAAACGTCTTTTCACTTGGTGGCACCATCGCCATGGGGGCGTCTACCTCAGGTAAGGGCGTATCTCTTTCACATTCGGCTGAGATGCTTATCGCGGCCGTACCGGCGCTCGCGGACATTGCTGAGATCGAGGCATGTTCCTTCCGACAGCTTCCCAGCCCTGATATCACGGTCTCCGATCTTGAGGCGTTGGCACGCAACATCAATCAGTGTATTGATGATGGCGTGCGTGGCGTGGTAGTGACCCAGGGTACCGACACCATCGAGGAATCCTCCTTTGTCGTTGACCGGCTGGTGCAACGAGACGCACCGGTGGTCTTTACCGGCGCCATGCGCAATCCGACTATGCCTGGACCTGACGGGCCGGCTAATCTGTATCACTCGGTGCTCGTGGCGCTTGATCAGCAGGCGCGCGGTATTGGTACCTTGGTCGTGATGAATGACGAAATTCACGCCGCCCGTTATGTACAGAAGCTGCATACCACCAGCCCGGCGGCGTTCTATTCTAGTCCTGCTGGCGCGATCGGCTGGATTATGGAAAATCAGACGCGCATCGTCACCCACCCGGCCGGTCGCTTTCCTATCGAGTTGAGCACTGTGCCCCATCGGGCCAAGGTTGTCCGCCTCACCGTCGGCCTCGACGAAGACGGCACCCTAGTGGATCTCGCGCTCCGCGCGGGCTATGACGGCATGGTGGTCGACGTAACTGGCGGTGGTCATGTGCCGAAGGCGATGGTCGAATCGCTCGGCCATGCAGCGGCGCGCGTGCCCGTTGTCTATGCCTCGCGCACGCGTCATGGCGAAACAATGCAGGCGACCTATGATTTCCCTGGCGCTGAAACAGACCTACTCGACCGCGGGCTCATTCCGGCCGGTTGGCTCGGCGGCATTAAATCACGCTTGCTGCTAATGTTACTACTCCGCAACGGTGCCGGCGAAGATGAAATTCGTCAGGCCTTTGCGGCTTGGTGTCATCCCTTCGGGCGCTAAATTCTTCTCCACTAAAGGGTCATCCTATGTACAGCATCGTCATCGAGGGTAAAGATACAAACTTCACCTGCGAGGCGGGGGATAGCCTACTGCGTGCGGGCCTCCGCGCTGGTCTGGGCATGCCATATGAATGTAACACTGGCGGCTGCGGCACCTGCAAATTCCAATTGCTCGAGGGTGAGACGGAAGATTTGTGGCCAGACGCGCCGGGTACAACTGCGCGGGACCGTGAGAAAGGTCGCAAACTTGCCTGTCAAAACCGACCCAAGGGCGATTGCCGCATCAAGATGGGTATTGATCC
Source organism: uncultured Rhizobiaceae bacterium (assembly GCA_964624055.1). GTDB lineage: Bacteria > Pseudomonadota > Alphaproteobacteria > UBA828 > UBA828 > PTKB01. The sequence continues at coordinate 4,947 of CAZUXZ010000159.1, forward strand.
AGCCTGCGTTCCCCACATCGTGCCCAAGCAGCGGAAAGCGCGTCTCGATAAGAGCCGACCGTTAACTCACGACATGTGGGAGTTCCGCTTTCAAACCGAAGATGCTGCAAATTTTCTCCCCGGCCAATATGCCCTTTTCCAATTTCCGGGTGTGACTGGATTGCGTGCCTATTCGATGGCTAATCTCGCCAATGAAACCGGCGAATGGCATTTTCATGTCAAGAACATGCCAAGTGGCGCGGGAAGCCGCGCGCTGTTCGAGGGCGGCGTGGTTCCCGGCCAGGAGGTAGAGATGGACGGACCCTACGGTCTCGCTTATTTGCGCGACAGCGGACGCGATATTGTTTGCATTGCCGGCGGTTCCGGTCTCTCGCCGATGATCTCCATCTCCCGTGGCACTGCCACGGACAGCCGCCTCAAAGACCGTCGCCTCCATTTTTTTTATGGCGGGCGAGAGCCGCGCGATATTTGTGGTGAAGAGATCTTACGCGACCTCCCCGGATTTGCTGAGCGAATGAGTTTTCATGCTGCCATCTCGGAGTCTTCTGTTTCATCCGATACTTGGTCTGGACATCGCGGCTTCATCCATGAATTGGCGGTTGAAACCCTGACGGGCGAAATGGCAGATTATGAATTCTACTTCGCCGGCCCACCAGCCATGGCCGAGGCGGTAAACCGCTGTTTGATGCGTGAGCACAAGGTGCCATTCGGTCAGCTCCATTTCGACCGGTTTTTCTGATTCTCAATGGGCGACTCCTTAAGCTTTATCAATGAGGACGCGGGTCTGACCTGTCTAGCTCAGGAGTTTGTTCTGCTTGCTGTGGAACACCGGGGTCAGAAGCATATCCCCGTCGGCTGCAAGTGCAGCGTCCGTTTAGTCGAATTTTATAGTGAATTGCGCGATGTCTGCGTCAAGACTTGAAGACGTCGCCTCACTAACTTTCGACGTGTTTGGCACGGTTGTCGATTGGCGCGCCGCAATCATCCGCGATGGGGCAGAGATGGGTCTCAATCTCGACTGGCACGCTTTCGCCCTCGAATGGCGCGCGCTTTATCAGCCAGCTATGGAGCGGGTACGCTCGGGTGAGATCGGTTGGTGCAAACTTGACGATCTACATCAAATGAATCTCGACGAATTGTTAGCGCGTCGCGGCATTACCGGACTTTCTGAAGACGATATCAACGATCTTAACCGCGTCTGGCACCGCCTCGACCCTTGGCCCGACGTTCTTGGCGGTCTAGCTCGCCTGAAGCAGAAATACATCCTCTCTACGCTCTCCAATGGCAACACCGCTTTGCTGGTCAACATGGCTAAGCGAGCGGGCCTACCGTGGGACGCGGTACTTGGCGCCGAGACAGCCGGAGCTTACAAGCCGCAACCTCAAGCCTATCTCAGGACCGCCGAGATGCTCGGCCTTGCACCAGAAAGTTGCATGATGGTCGCCGCTCATAACAGCGACCTCGCAGCCGCCTCGATACTTGGCTTTAAGACTGCTTTAGTCCTGCGACCGGCGGAATACGGCCCGGGTCAAACGACCGATTTGGGACCCGAGGGCGAATGGGATGTAGTCGCCGAGAGTTTTCTGGATCTGGCTGAACAATTGGGGTGCCCATGAGTAACGCAGAGACCGTCTATCAACTCTTTACTGAATCTGCCGCGCGGTATCCGGGAAATGATTGCTTGGTTGCTCCGGCGATGGCTGGTCGCGACTATTATGCGGATGGAGTGACTCTAACTTATGGTGAGGTTCTTGATCGTGTTGGGGCGCTGGCGGACGCTTACCTGGCGGCGGGCTATGGCGTTGGTCACCGGGTAGCTCTGCTGCTCGAAAACCAGCCGGAATTTCATCTTCATTGGCTCGCCCTCAATGGACTCGGCGTTAGCATCGTGCCACTCGCGCCTGCCCTTGGCCCGGAAGAGCTTGCCTATCAACTCGGCCATGCTGAGGTCGTGCTCACAATTAGCGTGCAGGAGCGTGTCGCAGAGCTTGCGGCGATCGCAGCCAGCTGCGAGATGCCATTTCCTGTACTCAATGCTTGGAGTTTGCCAGAAGCGTTGCCACCGCCACGCCACCCGGCGGAACCCAACTCGCCGGGGTTCGAAACCGAAACCGCGTTGCTCTACACATCGGGCACCACGGGCCGACCTAAGGGTTGCGTATTAAACAATTATTATTTCCTTAATGCCGGGCGCTGGTATCTTGAGGCCAGGGGCAAGATGGAGATCTTACCTGGCGCCGAGCGCTTGCTGTCGCCGTTGCCGCTGCATCACGCAAACGCGCTAGCTATATCCTCTATGGCGATGCTGACCAGTGGCGGCTGCATAATTATGGTGGATCGTTTCCACCCGACGAGCTGGTGGCGCGATATTGCGGACACGCAGGCGACCATCATCCATTATCTTGGCATCATGCCACCCTTGCTGCTTAATCAGAATCCAGGGCCGCATGACCGCGCCCATTGCGTCAAATTCGGCGCTGGGGCGGGAATTGACCCTGAGCATCACATCATCTTCGAGAAGCGCTTTGGCTTTCCTCTCGTCGAGGGTTGGGGGATGACCGAGGTGGCGATGCCAGTCTGGGCAAGCCGGGAACCGCGCCAGATAAACACCCGTGCTATGGGACGTGTGCTAAGCGGTTGTGAGGTGCGTATCCATGACGAAGAAGATAATCCCGTACCGGCAGATATGGTGGGTGAGCTTGTACTGCGCACCGACGGGCCTGAGCGCAAGCGTGGTCTCTTCTCTGGCTATCTCAAGGATCCGGTGGCGACGGACGAGGCGTGGCGCGGCGGTTGGTTCCATACCGGCGACGCGGTTCGCCAGGACGCTGGCGGAATTCTGTATTTTGTCGACCGCATCAAGAACATCATCCGACGTAGTGGCGAGAATATTGCTGCCGCTGAGATTGAGGCGGTGCTTCAGGCGGATGAACGCGTCGCTCAGGCAGCTGTAATCGCTGTCGCGGACGAGTTGCGCCAAGAGGAAGTCATGGCCTGCATCCGTCTCACCTCCCAAGTTTTGGCAAGCGAGGAGACCGCTCGCGCGCTACAAGATGAATGCTTGGCTCGCCTCGCCTACTACAAGGCGCCAGCCTATATCCTCTTTGTCGATAGCCTGCCTACCACCGGAACACAGAAGATCCAAAAGACCAAGCTCTTTGCCACTGACACCGATCCTCGGGCGGCACCCGACTGTTACGACCTGGGAAAGCGCAAGAAACGCCCAAAGGGTTAACGCGTTCGCCAATCGCCAGTCTTCTCAACAGCGTCGGCAACCTGCAGTACGGTAAGATCGTCAAATCGATTGCCAACCAGCATCAGCCCAATAGGCAAATCGCCCGTTGCGCCGCAGGGTACGCTGATAGCCGGATGGCCAGTCAGACTGAACTGGCAGGTGTTGTTGATCATGTCGAGCGCAAGGCGCATCTCCTCGACAATGGAGCAATCTGGCTCGGCGAGGGGGGGCGTGACGAAAGGGATCGTCGGCATGGCGATTACGTCGCAGTCTTTTAAGATATCGTCATAGGCGTCGTCCAGCAAATGGCGCTGATTTTGCGCCTTAGCGTGATAGCGACCGTGATAATTTTGCTTCATATATTCACCAAGCAACAGAACCAACTTACCGGCGACGGGCAGATCGTTGATGCGCGAGTTGAAGCCGCGGCCAAGCGCCTCTTGGAGGCGCGTATTATAGAGACCTCGCCAATTCGTACCCTGATTGTTTCCTTTGATCATGAACTCGCAAGAGCCTTCTAGGCCAACACCGTTCCAGATATGCGGGCCGTCCATATGGATTGGTGCGGAAACACGGGTGACCTCGGCGCCCTCAGCTTCGAGTGCCTTGACGGCGGCGAGGCAGGCATTGTCGACTACCTCGTCGCTACCCGGGAAGCCGAGATCGGGCCAGTTACTCTGGCCAAAGCCCTCGTTGAGTAGGCCGATCCTCAGTCCCTTTACGCTCTTTTCTATTGCCGGCATATAGTCCTCTACCCAATTTTCGGGTATTACGCCGCGCTGGCGTGGGTCGTGGGGACAAGGGCCGGCGATGACGGACAGCAAGCGCGCCGCGTTTTCGACCGTGTCACACATCGGGCCAAGTGTATCGATAGTCATCTCTATCATCACAGCGCCGGTATAGGGCACTAAGCCATAAGTCGGCTTCAGGCCGACTATACCGCTGCGGCATGCGGGTATGCGGATCGAGCCAGCCTGATCGCCGCCGAGCGCCATCTTCACGTCGCCCGCTGCAACCGCCGCACCGCTACCACTCGACGACCCGCCGGGCGAATGAGTAGGCTTGCGCGGGTTGCGAGTTGGGCCGAGGGCGCACGTATGGCCTCCGCCAGAGAAAGAACAATCCTCGGCATTGGTTTTGCCGACGATGGTGCCGCCGGCATCAAGAATGCGAGAGACGACCGTTGCGTCGATATCTGCGATAAAGCCTTCAAGCAGCCGGGTGCCGTTCATCATTGGAATGCCGGCGACACCGATGGCATCCTTGATGCCGACATCGTAACCTTTGAGCGGTCCCGTAGCCGCGCCTTCGATATGGCAGCGCCAGTACCAGGCGTTATAGGGGTTTTCCTCGGCATTCGGGCGATAACCAGGATCGCGGGGATATTTCACCGATGGGCGGTATTCGGGAAGCTCCTCCAGGCGTTTGAAGGAGGTGATCGGCCCGCGCATCAGGGTTTGATATTCCTCGGCATCGGCTTCTGGCATGTCGATACCGAATCCCTCGGCAAGTTTGATGATTTGGCGGATACTTGGCAGTGCAGCGCCCTTCGGCATGTTTCGTCCTCCCTTTTTTATCTCGGCGGTTTCTTCGCCCATGGCAAAACGCTAGCAGTCTAGGTGGCGGAGGCCAAGACCGCGCGATCTTATTAGGCTTTACAAAAAAGATGATTGCGCTCCGTAGGCCGCTTGTTGCAAATCGAGCCGCCGCTGACGATCAGTGTATCGACATCGTATTCGATTCATTAGGGCAGGAGAGGAGTGCTCAAAATCCTGCACGCCTTCTTGGCGAGCACCAGATTGCCCTGCTTTGGCGTGCCTGGCGGCAAGGATATTCTGGTTCTCGTGCGCCGCTGGCTAGGCAACGTGGGAGAAGGCGTGGGATGATTCATCAGAATAGTTGCCCTCTGCCTCACTCGACATTTAGTTCTGCACTTCGATGACGATCACCTCGGGCGCGCACCGAATCCGGCGGTGCGCGCACAATTGCGGTTCCCAATCGTGGTGGCACACCTGTCGCTGAAATCATGCAATGTGGTGTACCGTATCCAGTACTCATCCTTTGTAAGGCAGGATCATCACCCTTGCCAGGGCGCAATCGGTGTTTCCCAGGCAGGTTGGGAGAGGCCGCTCATAAGTTTCATATTGAGTTCAATTCGGCTGAATAGCCAAGTGCCGGTTTCTTTGCGGAACTGTGATTCGTACCAGCCACCGATCCAAGTATCTTCGGTGCCGCTGCCGTCTTCCTTGGCGATCTTGGCAAGCTCCCAGAGATAATATTCACCGGCCGCACCCTGCCCATCATCAGTGACGTCGATTATCGGTTGGGTCATGTAATGTAGCGCCCAGGGGATGGTCACTGTGCAGGTCTCGCGCAACCCATTGACAACCGCGTCACGTCCTTCCCAGGTACCAACCTCCTTACAATACCATACTACGTCCTCTGCGAAGCAAGGCGCCAATAATTTGGGGTCGCCGTTGTTGTCCGCCGCCTTGGCGTAACGCGCGATCAACTGCTTGATTGCTTCGATATCTTCCATGCGCTGTATTCGCTTTTCAAGATTTGCCGACATAATTCTCTCCCTGTTCCTTATTGCTGGGGTTTCGCCTCAATGGCTGCTATGAGGGCCAGGATACTCTTAGCCTTTTCATAGATCGGATAGTCGACGAAATAGCCATCGACCTGAATAGAGGCAGAACCTTTCGCTTCTGCCGTTTCGAACGCCTCGACATGGTTGCGCGCTCGCGCAACTTCTTCCACGCTCGGCGTGAATACCGCGTTCACTGGCTCGATTTGCGATGGGTGAATGCATAGTTTGCCCTGATAACCGAGTCCAAGTGCCTTTTCGGCAGATTTTTTCAGATGTTTGCCGTCATGCAAGTCTATAAATACCGTGTCGACTGGTGGCTCTAGCCCTGCTGCACGGGATGCAAGCGCGATCGCTGAGCGCGCATGATAGAGTTCATTCTCTTCCTGGGTCCAGATCATGCCCATATCATTGGTGAAATCGCCGGCGCCAAAGGAGAGTCGTCTGACGCGTGTGTCCGAGCGGGCGATGCCGTCGATTTCGGAAAGGCCTTTGCCAGTTTCAACGATCGGCAGGATATCTATACTCCCTGGAACCATTCCGCAATTGCGTTCGAGCGCAGCTATTAGCCAGTCTATGGTCTGCAATTGACCAGCGCTTTCCACCTTGGGCAGAACGATGCCGTCGAGCCACGGACCGACTGCCGCTACCAGGTCGTCATGACAGAACGCCGTATCTATAGAATTAACGCGGATGTAACCCTTGCTCGTGCGCTCGGGACGTATTTTCAACGCGTCGACCACGGCGATGCGCGTTGCTTCTTTCTGTTCGATGGCAACTGCGTCCTCTATATCTAAAATCACCGCGTCGGCATCGAAGTTGAACACCTTTTCGACCTTGCTCGGGTGATTGCCCGGGGCGAAAAGCCAGGTTCTAAGCGGCGCGAAGTGTGGGGGAGGTGCAGCCATGCTTCAATACCGCGCGCCCCAGGCGCGCTCTAGTTCCATCGAATAGGTATAACGATCCGCTGGATGCTCGATCACCGAAATCTCATAAAATCTTCCCGAGGTCTCCGCATATCTGCGCACGATCACGAGTGCCGGCGTACCTTCCTCGACCTCGAGCTCAGAGGCATTATCGGCAGAGATCGAGCCGGCGAACATATCGATCTCGACTTTGGCAGGGCGTTGATCGAAGTGGCGGTCGATTAGCAAATGGACTGGGCTAGTATCCTTACCGATCCACTGAACGACGGAGGCGTATTTTGGTAGCACATAGATATTGCTCCAACAGAGTGGTAATCCGTCCGAGCGCCGCCGCACTGCTTCGATATGGAACCAGTGGCGCCGTTGCCTGCCGTCGAGCTTCTCCGCCAAAGCCTTATCGGCAACCAAGTCTCGGGCTGAGAGGATGTATAGACGCGTGTCGTCCGGATATTGTAGAAACTCGCCCAGGGAGCCCAGGCTCTGGACATATTTTGCTGCTGGCTCGCGCGCGCATACTACCGTGCCGGAGCCTTGGCGGCGCGAGACCACGCCCATGTCACCGAGCCACCGCAGTGCCTCGCGCACAGTATAGCGGCTGACGCTGAATTGCTGGCATAGCTCGAGCTCTGACGGCAGCATGGTGCCCACCGGATGGCGGTCATTGGCGATCTGCCCGAGAAGGGCATCGGCAACTTCTTGGTATCGTAGGCGCGATTTCCGTGCTTTCGTCCTGGCCATGGAGGCCAGTATAAAGGTCCGGACAGCTTCCGCGCAGCCGATTCCGACATGGGTGCGCGGTTTTGAGGTAAAATTTTGGAGCGGATGATGAAATTGACGGGAATCAAGGTGCTGGATCTATCGCGTTTTCTGCCGGGTCCACACCTAGCCATGATGATGGCTGATCACGGCGCTGAAGTGATAAAGATCGAAGATACGCGATTTGGCGATCCGGCGCGGGTGATTGGCCCGAAAAGCGGCGGGCAGACTGTCTATTATCGCAACGCTAACCGTGGAAAGAAGAGCCTCTCTATTGATCTTAAGAGTGAAGAGGGGCGTGAATTGTTTATGCAGCTCGCAGAAGGCGCCGATGTGGTGCTTGAGACTTTTCGTCCAGGCGTGGTCGACCGACTCGGCATTGGCTACGACGATGTTTCTAGGCGCGCGCCGGAGGTGGTCTATTGCTCGATTTCAGCCTTTGGCCAGGACGGTCCGTACCGCGATAAGCCGGCACATGATCTTAGTGTCTGCGCGCTGGCTGGCGTTTCCAGCCTTAGCGTAGACGAAAACGGCATGCCAAACATGCCCTGTATGCCACCGACCGACATGGGTGGCTCACTAATGGCGTTTGCCGGTATTTTAATGGCACTCGTAGGTCGTGCACGCACCGGCAAGGGCGATTATCTTGATATGTCGATGTATGATAGTGTCGTTTCCTGGACACCCCATGTTGCAGGTAAGGCACTCGCCGAGGGTCGCGCGCCCAACCCGCGCGCCGAACGCACCCAGGGTGGCGCCGCCTTCTACCGGCCTTATGCGGTGAAGGGTGGCGGTCATATTACCTTGGGCGGCAGCGAGATGAAATTCGTCACCAATTTCCTAACTGCCATGGGACGCGAGGATCTTATCAATGTGGCGAAGCAGCCGCCAGGCGCGCCTCAGGCGGCCCTGCATGACTATCTTACTGAAACCTTCCTCACCAAGTCGCGTGATGAATGGATCGAATGGTTTCAAGGCAAGGATATCTGCTTCGCGCCGGTGCTCGACATGGTTGAGGCTTTCGAGAACGAGCATCTCAAGGCCCGTGGAATGTTATTGTACGATGAAGACGGCAATGCACATCTCGGCATCCCCATCAAGTACCGCGTGGAGCCGGGTCAGGTGGCGATGGAAGCGCCAGAACTCGGCGCGGATTCCGAAGAGATAGCGCGTGGCTTGGGGCTCAGCGTCGACGAAGTAGCGCAATTGCGGGATGCCGGTGTGCTGCGTTGCGCCTAATTAGCCTGGCGGTAATGGTCGGTCGTCGTCTTTTTTGTCGCTGCGCGATATCACTGCTTCGCGATAGGCGAGATAGACCGTGCTCGAAAAAATCACCGCACCGCCAACCCACACTAATAGCTCCGGTATTTGACCAAATAGAAAATAGCCGAGCAGGCTGGCCCAAATTAGGCGCAGAAAATCGAACGGCAGGACCGTCGTTGCATCCGCCTCGCGGAACGCTTGAGCGAGGCAAAGATGGCCGAGAGTTCCGACGCTGCCCATCAGGGCGAGCCAGCCGAGTTCCTCCAAGGTGGGCCATTGCCAAACGAAGGCCGCGGGGATGGCCGAGAGAGGTGTGAGAAAAAGTGCCATATAAGCGGTTAGCGTTACGGAAGATTCGGTGCGCGAGAGAATCTTGATCATGAGTAATGCGGAAGCCCAGATGCAGGCCGAACCGAGCGCCATCAACGCGCCAATCTCCAAATCACCGGCGCCTGGGCGGAGTACGATCATTACCCCGGCAAAGCCAGCTAACAACGCGCCGATCCGCCGGTAACGAATTTTCTCGCCGAGCATTAGAATCGCGCCGAGGGTTACAAAGAGTGGCGCGGTGAAGGTCATCGACGCGACAGTGGCGAGCGGCGCCACCGTGACGGCCGAAAAGAACAGCAGCATTGAGCCGACATGCACCGTACCGCGAACGGCGTGGAGGCCTAGTCGTTCGGTGCGTAGGATGCTGAAACCGTAGCGCAGGAAAAACGGAACGAGCACGATGAAGCCAAAGAGATTGCGGAAGAATGCCATCTCAAAGGGGTGCTGCCCGTCGCCGACATGGCGAATGAGCGCGTGCATGACCGAGAAAAGAACGGTAGCGCAGAGGATGAGAAAGACGCCGCGCATTTGAACAGGCAGCAGATAATAAATTCCGAGCAGAAATACCCGAAGATTATTAATTTGATTCAATGGGTTAACTAAACTTTCGTACTGGCGGGGACTATTTTTTTTCTTTGACCATGGTCGGTCCACCGGCTTCCTTCCAGGCGGCAAAGCCACCGGCGATATGAGCTACCGGCTTTAGGCCCATTCGCTGAACAGATTGGGTGGCGAGCGCTGAGCGCAGGCCCCCAGCGCAGAAGAAGATGAAGTGCTTGCCGCTGGCAAAATCTTCGCGGTGATAGGGGCTATCTGGATCAACCCAGAATTCCAGCATGCCGCGTGGAGCGTGCATCGCGCCTGGTACCGCGCCTTCGCGCCATAATTCGCGAATGTCGCGAATATCTATCAACTGTACTGTCTCATCTTCTGCGAGCTTGACGGCCTCCTCCGCTGTCACCGTCACAATCTCCGCCTCTGCTTCCCCGCAGAGTTCCTTAATGCCCTTGGTAATCATGCCTATTATCTCCGAGTTTTCCTTTAGGATAACGGTATAGCACCCTTTTTCGAAAAGCTGTGCCTTAACCAATAGGGTATATCCAGGCGCGATGATGCAAAAACAATTCAAGTCCGAGCACTTTGTTCGCGAGGATGGTGACGACGACGAGATGTTCTATGCCATGCCCAGGTTGGTGAAGCACATCGACGAGCCAGCCTGCAATGCGCTCGCCACCTATTACGCCGATAACCTAACTGCGGACGGGGCCATTCTTGATCTCATGTCAAGCTACGCTTCGCATCTGCCTGACGAGTCCCAATTCCGCCGTGTTGTTGGCCTGGGACTTAACATGGTCGAGTTAGAGGAGAACACGCAGCTTACTGAGCGCGTTATCCATAATCTCAACACCAATCCCTTTATCCCGTTCGCTGATCAGTCATTCGATGCCTGCGTACTTGCCGTCTCCGTGCAATATCTTACCCAGCCTGTCGAAGTGCTCGCTGATGTCGCGCGGGTTCTCAAGCCAGGCGCATTCCTAGCTATCTCTTTCTCCAATCGTATGTTCCCGACTAAGGCGGTGGCGATTTGGCGTGGACTTGGAGATGCCGATCATGCGCGCCTGCTGGAAATCTATTTGCACACAGCCGGCGGCTGGACTGACCTCGACTTTGAGGACCTCTCTCCTGCACCCGGCCAATCGGACCCACTTTATGTAGTAAGCGCGCGCGTCGAGATAAGATAAGATAAGATAGTCAGTGAGGAGGACCTTCGATGAGTAATAAAGCCGAGAAGACCGATGGGGAATGGCGCGATAGCCTGACGCCAGAGCAATATCAAATCCTTCGACAGAAGGGCACGGAGCCGCCCTTCAGCGGCCAATATTGCGACCAGAAGGCCACTGGCATCTATGTTTGCGCGGGATGCGAGGAGGAACTATTTTCTTCGGACACGAAATTTGATTCGCGCTCCGGCTGGCCCAGCTTTTGGCGCCCAATTGATAAAGAAAACATTGGAGAAATCGTCGATATGAGCCACGGCATGCGGCGCGTCGAGGTGCTTTGCGCCCGCTGCGGTGGCCATCTTGGCCATGTCTTTGACGATGGCCCGCAACCGACCGGTTTGCGCTACTGCATCAATTCCGCCTCGCTCGATTTCAAACCTTTGGACGACTAGGGCTAGCGCAAGTCCTCCAATACCGCATAAATCGCATCCAGGTTCGAGCGGCCGAGCGTGCGGCTACGTGCCGGGGACCAGCCTTGGCGCTGCTGCGTGCTGTTGGCGATATCCTTGAACGGCATTTCAAGAGTCATTGAGAGGCAGCCAAATCGCTCAGCGATCCAATTGGCGCCAATTTTAAGATTGGCCGTCCCCGGCTTGTTGGCGGGATAGCCATATTCGGACTGAAAGTCCGGATTGGCCTGGAGAAGGGTGTTCTTGAACCCGGCGAGTAGCTTTTTCTGGCGTTTTGAGAAAGACGGGACACCTTCGGGACCAGCGATGAAATTATGCGGGATCGCCTCGTCTCCATGCACATCGAGGCAGAAATCGACACCGATTTCCTCCATACGTTGACGCACGAAATAGATTTCCGGGCTTTTTTCCAGATTTGGCTCTTGCCATTCCCTGTTCAGATTGACCCCCGCAGCATTTGTTCGAAGATGGCCACGCCGGCTGCCGTCTGGGTTCATATTGGGCACGACATAGAAGGTGGTCGTGTCGAGCACTGCGCGGGCCACCGGGTCATCTTCGTCGAGCAAGCGGTCGAGAAAGCCTTCCATCCACCATTCTGCCATGGTCTCGCCGGGATGTTGGCGGGCGATGGCCCAGAGGCTAAGTTTGCTCGTCTCAGGCGTACCGATGGTGAGTAGGTCAATGTCTTGACCGTCAAGCGTCTCGCCCAAGGTTTCCAGGCGGACAAGGGGAGAAGCAAGCGTACGTGCTAAAAGGTCGTGGTGGCGTTCCATCGAATAGGGCGCGAAATAGGCATAGTAGACGCTGTCATATTCCGGTCTGTGGCGGATGGAGAGTATCTTGCCGTCATAGCCGGTAGCGACGCGAAACCAGTCATCGCGATCATAGGAGGCGACGGCGCGATAATTTACCCAGCCCGTGGGATAGGCGGCGGCGCCGGCATTGACGATCTTCAACACACAGTCCTTGCCCGTCGCGCCGCTCAGACGAAAATAGAACCATTGAAAAAAATTCGACTCATTGTCACTGCAAATTTCGAGACGGATGTCTGACGCATCTGAACATGCCAGACAGTGGATATTGCCTCCGTCGAAGGTGCTGCTGATTTTCATGAATTCCAGCCTCGTAAATTTCAACGTATGAGATTAATCAAGTGATGCCATGTTTGCATCTTCGTTGGCGGCGGATTAAACAACCGCCGCGATGAGTTATCTGCGATTTCTTCACGAAAACAGACGCTTTCTTTCCTTCGGCCTGCTGGTTGCACTATTTTCGAGTTTTGGACAGACCTATTTTATCGGTGTGTTCAGTGCTGAAATCCGCGCCGCCTTTGCACTTTCTCATGGCGATTTCGGCCTTGTCTATTCCGTCGGCTCGCTTGTAGCAGGTCTAGGTCTAATTTGGCTCGGTCGCTATGTCGATCGAATTGATCTGCGTATTTGGATTGCTCTGCTCTCCGTAATGGCAGTGGGCGCTTGCCTCACCATGGGTTTCGCGTCCGACGCTGTTATTTTGGGCGTCGCTATTTTTCTGCTGCGCCTCGCCTGCCAAAGTCTGCTGACCCATACTTATATGACCTCGATGTCGCGCTATTTCGATTCTGGGCGCGGCAAGGCGATTAGCATCGCTATGCTGGGTCACCCACTCGGCGAAGCGTTATTTCCGTTGGTAAGCGTTGGATTAATGGCGGCGCTCGGCTGGCGCGGCGCTTGGCTGGTCTATGCTGTGATTGGCGCTTTGGCCTTCTTCCCTGCATTATTATGGCTTCTGCGCGGCCACGATGCGCGCCACCGCAAATATTTGGCGCGCATCTCAAAACCCGCAGAAGAGTCCCGTGAGGCGCGGCGTCACTGGACTCAAGACGAAGTTTTGCGCGATGCGCGATTTTATATCGTTCAATTCGGCATGATGGCGCCACCCTTCATGTTTACTGGTCTTCTGATCCATCAAGCGCATCTCGCTGAGGCAAAAGGCTGGTCGCTAACCTGGCTCGCCACCTGCTTTACCGCCTTTGCCGTGATGTCAATTGCCTCATCACTTGCCACGGGTCCGCTGATTGACCGCATCGGTGCAACCCGCATCGCGCCGCACGCTCTTATACCTGTAACAGTCGCCATGTTAGTATTAGCTTTTACCAACCATCCTGTAGCTGCAATGGTGTTTATGGCCGCACTCGGCCTTTGCATGGGGGTAGTTTTTACGGCCTTTACAGCAATCTGGGCGGAGCTATACGGTGTTCGACATCTCGGTGCGATTCGCTCCGTAGTGATGGCGGTCATGGTACTAGTTAGCGCTATCGCACCTGCTGTTTTAGGTTGGCTGTTTGATGTTGGCGTTACGGTAGAGGCACTCGCGATTGCTTTCACCGTTTGGGCTACCGGCGGCTGGTTCACCATGTTGTTAGTTCTCAGGCAGTGGAAGTCGAATCCCGCCGAGGCTTGATATTCCAACGCTGAGCCCGACAGTAGAGAACTCAGATTGGAAGGACGTCATGGGCCACCCTGTCGGTCAGGCAGAGATGGAGCGATATCAAGAGGACGGTGTGACCGTACTGCGCGGATGCATCGATGCGGAGTGGGTCAATAAGTTGCGCGTTGCGGTGGAGAAAGACCTTGTTTCTCAGGGCCGCGCGCCGAAATCTACTCTAAACCTGAGGATCCGGGTCGCTTCTTTAACGATTTTTATATGTATCGCCGTATTCCGGAGTTTCGCGACTATGCGCTAAACGGTCCCGGTGGGGAGATAGCCGCCCGCCTGATGGGCTCCGAGCAGGGTTATCTTTTTTTGATCACCTCTTTGTCAAGGAGCCAGGCACGGTCGAAAGTCGCGTGCCTTGGCATCAGGACCAACCCTATTGCGCCGTTGAAGGACACCAATTTTCTGCAATTTGGACGCCGCTCGATCCGGTGTTCGCAGAAACGACGGTGGAATTCATACTTGGCTCCCATGGCTGGGGGCGCTGGTTTGCACCGTTCGATGCGATGGGCAACGGTACTGTTCACAGTAGCAAGAACTTCGAACGCGCACCCGATTTTGAGGCTGGCCGCGCGTCCTATGAAAGTACCTCATGGACACTAGAGCCCGGCGATTGCCTAGCCTTTCACGCTCTTATTGTGCATCAGGGCAAAGCCAACTCAACCGCGACGACCCGACACCGCGCGGTGATCGGTCGCTATATCGGAGATGACGCAGTCTATGCTCAGCGCCAGCCGCTTGCCGAATTACCGCACAGCCTGCCGCCTCTCAAGGATGGCGAACCACTGCGCAATGCACCGCAAGACTTCCCTCAGGTTTGGCCTTAGGTTCTCTCTTCATCATGCGTTCGACAAAATTTTTCACTGTGAGTCATTGTTCGACAATCGAAAAGATCACAGTGCCCCAGGTGAAGGAGAGGATCGTGTCCTTGATGCCGTTTTCCGGCAGAGGGGAAACGAGGGCAATGGCAACGCCACCACGTGAGCTGCCCAGGCGAGTAGCGGATTGTCTGTTAATTATTACGCTTGAGTGTGCGGCCCGGTCTGGCACCGGTTACCTGGCCTGTTTCGCGGATGATTTCGCCATTGACCATCACCATGTCAATGCCCTCTGCCTGTGTCGTCGGCTGTTCAAAGGTTGCGCTGTCGATGATGGTTTTCGGATTGAAGAGAGTGATATCGGCATAGGCGCCTTGGCGTAGCACTCCGCGATCTTTTAGGCCGAACTCGGAGGCGGAAAGCCCAGTCATGCGGCGCACTGCATCTTCCAGCGAAAAAAGACCCAAATCCCGAGCGTAATGGCCAAGCACGCGTGGGAAGGTGCCCCAAAGACGTGGGTGCGGGTGGCTATCATGGGGTAGTCCGTCTGAGCCCACCATACTGTTTGGATAGGTGAGGATGCGTTGAACGTCCTCTTCGTTCATCATGAAATAGATCGCTCCACCCGGCATGAGCTGGGTCGCTGCATCTTTTGCCGAACATCCGAGTTCCGTGGCTATCTCGGCGAGGTCACGCCCGGCGAATTCGGGTCGCGCCTCGGACCAGGTGATGATCACCCGCTCCGCCACATCGATCATCTCGACCAGGATAACTGTCGAGCCAGCGTTGTAGGGATAGACGTCAAGGCCGACCTTTTGGCTCTTGGCCGCGCGATCGAAATGCGCCAGGGTCTCTCTGCTTCGGCCATGATTCGTCTTACCCGCGCATTTGTGGTGTGACACCACCACGGGCAGGTCGGCGCGGCGGCCGATTTCGAAAGTTTCCTCCAACGCCTCATCGATCTCATCGGCTTCATTTCGCATGTGAGTGACATAGATGCCACCGCCATCGCTTGCGGCTTGTGCTAAGGCGACGATCTCGTCAGTTGGCGCGGCTTTGTTGGGCCCATAAATTAGCCCGGTCGAGAAACCGGTGGCACCGCATTGCATAGCCTCGTACACGATCTTGGCCATGGCGTCGATCTCACCAACTTTGGCGGGACGGGTGACGTCGTCCATCGAGTTGAGGCGGAGCGTTGAATGACCCACCAGGAAGGCGGCATTGGTGGCCGCCGGCGTTTCGTCGAGTGTATCTAGATAATCGGCAAAACGCTCATAGCGGTAATCTCCGCCATCACCGAGAAGGTCCATCGGCGGTGGGGGCGGGCCATCTGGCAGTACCAGTGGCGCTAGACTGACACCACAATTGCCGACCACCACTGTTGTGACGCCTTGACTAGTTTTCGGGGTCATATGCGGTTCGCGCAACAGCAGATTGTCGTCGTGGGTGTGAACATCGATAAAGCCAGGCGCGACGATCAGCCCCGACGCATCAATCTTGCGTCCAGCCGTCATGTTGGAAAGGTCATCGATCGCAACGACACGATCTCCTGTTACTGCAAGGTCCGCGCTAATGCGCGTCGCACCCGTGCCGTCGATCACCTCACCGCCTACGAACAAGAAATCGCAGGTATTGTCTTTTACTCTGCTCATGAAATTAGTTCCTCAATCGTCGGACAGTCGCTTCGCCCACGGGGTAACTCGTATAAGAGAGGGCGCGCGGCCGCGCATGCTATAAAGCGATGCGCGCCCTCATAGTATATTTTGATCAGACCATCACATCACCGCCATTCATATTCATCGATGCGCCGACATAGAAGGAGCCTTCCTCAGAGGCGAGCAGGAGAACAGTTGGTACTACTTCCTCGACGCGGCCAGGGCGTTTGATTGGCATGGAGGCTTCTTTCTCGCGTCGCCAATCTTCCGGGATTCCCATATAAAGCGGCGTGTCAATCGGCCCCGGATTGATACAGTTCACTGTGATGCCATGCTCAATCAGTTCGTAGGCAAGTGAACGTGTAAAGCCCATGACGCCCGCCTTGGAGGCGCAGTAATGCGCCATCAGAGGCGCGCCCTTATGTGCGAGTTGCGAGGAAAAATTGATGATTCTGCCCCAGCCCTTACGCTTCATTGCCGGGATCACTTCGCGCGAACAATAGAAAATGCTGTTCAAGTTAACCCGCATCATCTCTTCCCACATTTCGGTCGACATATTTTCGATCAATTCGGTGGTATCGATTCCCGCGTTCGCTACGAGAATATCGGTGTCGCCGAGCGCTTCCGTCGAGGCGGCAAACGCACTTTTGACCGAGGTTAAGTCTCCCACGTCGCAGGCTAGACCAACCGTCTTCACACCCGACGCGGCGGCTTCTGTCGCTACGTCTTTAGCGCCTGCTTCGTTGCGGTCGAGTATGGCAACATTGGCGCCTTCTTCGGCGAAACAGAGGGCGACGCCCCGGCCCATGCCGCTGGCACCGCCGGTGACGATGGCCGATTTGCCTGATAACTTACCCATGGGACTCCCCTTGCATAATGATTAAATATTCTGGTTCGGCGGTATCGTACTTGCCCTGGACGGCAAGAGAAACACCCCAATGCCGCTTTCCGGTTGAGGCCACGTGGAGCGGGCGTTAATCTCGCTAAATCACAGCAAACACATAAGAATAGGACCGGAGAAAGATGCTTCTGACGCCGACGGAGACCGAGCGGTTGCTCATATTCAGCGCCGCAGAACTGGCTCGCAAGCGCCGTGCGCGGGGCCGCAAGCTCAACTATCCGGAGGCAGTCGCGATCATCTGTGACGAGATACTCGAAGGCGCGCGTGATGGTCGCTCTGTCGCAGATCTCATCGGCTTCGGCGCAACGATTCTCAACACCGACGATGTAATGATAGGTGTTGCCGACATGATGCCAATGATCCAGGTGGAAGGCGTCTTCCCCGACGGCACCAAGCTCGTGACGGTGCATGACCCAATTCGCCCGGGCAAGGAAGCAATACCAGCCGCGGACCGGGTGAAGCCCGGCGAGATCATACCGACCGATGGCGAGATCGAGCTAAACGCCGGACGGCCTAAGGGTTCGGTAAAGGTCACCAATACTGGCGACAGGCCAGTGCAGGTCGGCAGTCATTATCATTTCTTCGAGGTCAACAAGGCGCTCCATTTTGACCGTGCACTCTCATTTGGCATGCATCTCGACATTCCGGCAGGCACGGCGGTGCGCTTCGAGCCGGGCGAAGCTAAGGAAGTGGCGCTGGTTGCGTTTGGCGGCTCAGGCGAGCTCTTCGGTCTTAACAGCCTGACAGATGGTTCGCACCGCTCGGAGGCGAACAAGGAGGCAGCGCTTCTCCGCGCACGCGAACGTGGTTTTAAGGGAGCCTGAGCTATGGTAAAAATTACACGAGAACATTACGCCGCACTCTATGGCCCGACTACGGGCGATGCAGTGCGCCTCGGTGATAGTTCGCTCCTTGCCGAGATCGAGCGTGACTACGCTGTGCCGGGTGACGAATGCCTGCACGGCGGCGGCAAGACTCTGCGAGACGGCATCGGTCTCGTTGCCGGCCTCGACAGCGCTGCTGGCGCTCTCGACATGCTGATCTCCAACGCCATTGTTATCGATCCTGTGCTAGGCGTCGTGAAAGGCGACATCGGAATCAAAGAGGGACGCATCGCAGGCGTCGGCAAGGCCGGCAATCCGGCGATCATGGATGGCGTGGATAAGAACCTACTTTGCGGTGCCTCGACCACCGTGCGCGACGCCGAGGGGCTGATCGCCACCCCCGGCGGCATCGATGTTCATGTACATTTCGACAGCGCTCAACTTTGTGAACACGCGATCTCATCTGGCATCACTACGATGATCGGTGGTTCGCTCGGGCCGATTACCGTTGGCATTGACTGCGGTGGTGCGTGGAATGTCGGCAAGATGCTGCAGGCGGCGGAGGAATGGCCGATCAATTTTGGCTTTCTTGGTCGCGGCAACACGGCGAAGCCCAACTCGATTCCGGATCAGATCGCCGGTGGCGCCATGGGGCTTAAAATTCATGAGGATTGGGGCGCCATGCCGGCAGCGATTGATTGCTGCCTCTCGGTTGCCGACGAGATGGATTTCCAGGTCCAGCTTCATACTGACACGCTGAACGAATCTGGCTTTCTTGAGGATACACTGGCAGCGATCAAAGGTCGCACTATCCATATGTATCACGCGGAGGGTGCCGGTGGTGGGCATGCGCCGGACATCATCAGCATTACCGGCGAGCCTAACTGCTTGCCGTCTTCAACAAACCCGACGAATCCCTACACGCGCAATACTTTCGACGAACATCTCGACATGATCATGGTATGTCACCATCTGAACCCAGCGGTGCCTGAGGACGTGTCCTTTGCCGAGAGCCGGGTAAGGGCCGAGACTATCGCGGCGGAAGACGTGCTGCACGATATGGGTGCGATTTCTATGCTCGGTTCTGATAGCCAGGGAATGGGGCGAATCAACGAGGTAATCTGCCGTACTTGGCAGCTTGCCAGCAAGATGCGCGACCAGCGCGGCAGGCTGCCGGAAGAAGCGACGGAGCGTGGCGACAATGAGCGCATCAAGCGTTTTATCGCAAAATACACTATCAATGCGGCTAGGACTTTCGGCATAGACAAGCATATTGGTTCTCTCGAGGATGGTAAGCTTGCCGATTTGGTCCTGTGGCGCCCGGCCTTTTTCGGCATAAAACCGGAACTCATTATCAAGGGTGGCTTCATTGTTTGGTCGGCAATGGGCGATTCAGCCGCCTCGTTGATGACTTGTGAGCCTATCCTCATGCGCCCTCAGTGGGGCGCCTATGGCAAGGCCAAAGAAGCACTTAGCATGAGCTTTGTCAGCCAGGCTGCAGTCGATGCCGATATCGCCAACAAGCTTGGCCTTTCCAAAATGATCGCTGCCGTCAAGGGTACGCGCTCGCTCTCCAAGGGCAATATGCTTCACAACGACGCCTGCCCCAAGGTTACGGTCAATCCGGAAAATTTCGAGGTCTTTGTCGATGGCGAGCTGGCGACTTGCGAACCGGCGGAAAATCTACCGCTGACACAACGCTATATGCTGCGCTGATGAGTTTAATACCCCACAATGCGACCTTGGCCGGTGGCGAAAGTGCCGATGTTGGCATCTGAGACGGCCGAACGATTTTTAACCGCTTGCCCGCCTAACTGTTGAATTCATAAACTGGAAAGCCGTGCCATGCCTGACGATCACAACTACGCCCCGCCCAAGGTCTGGAAATGGGACACCAAACTCGGTGGTACCTGGGGCAAGATCAACAGACCAATCGCAGGCGCCACTCATAAGAAGGAGTTGCCGGTTGGTAAGCATCCGCTGCAACTCTATTCTTTGGCAACACCGAACGGTGTGAAGGTCACGATCATGCTGGAGGAACTGTTGGCGCTCGGCCACGAAGGAGCAGAGTATGATGCTTGGCTGATCGAGATAGATCAGCAGCATCAATTCGGCAGTGGCTTTGTTGAGCTCAATCCCAATTCCAAGATCCCCACGATGCAGGACCGTAGCATCGACCCGCCCACTCGGGTGTTCGAATCCGGTGCAATCCTGCTTTATCTTGCGGAAAAGTTCGGAGAGTTCTTGCCTACCGACATATCGGAACGGGCGGAGTGCATCTCCTGGTTATTCTGGCAGATGGGCGCGGCGCCCTATCTCGGCGGCGGCTTCGGGCATTTCTACGCGTATGCGCCGGAGAAGTACGAATATTCTATCAACCGCTACACCATGGAGGTAAAGCGCCAGCTTGATCTCCTCGACAAGAATCTCTCTAGGCGACGCTTTCTCTGCGGCGACGAATACAATATTGCCGATATCGCGACCTACCCTTGGTATGGCTATTTGGTGCTACACGATTCCTACACCGCGGCGGAGTTTCTCGACGTGGCATCTTATGAGAATATCGTGCGCTGGGCGCGAAACATAGAGGAACGCCCGGCTGTGTCGCGTGGGCGGCGGGTAAACAAGATAATTGGAAACGAGAAATACCGCCTGCGCGAACGCCATGACGCAAACGACTTCAACTGAGATTCTTGCCCGCCGGAGCGGGCGGTTGGCGGTGTCGCTGCTCCTGATTTTTCTCGGCGGCATCAACTTTAGCTTCATTTTCCCGATTAACAAGATCGCCGCGGAGGCCGGTCTGCCGTTCTTCGCCTATGTGTTCTGGTATGCCCTTGGCGCTGGCGTGATCATCTTTCCCTTCGCCGCGATCCGGGGTGAGCTACCGCGTCTCAACAAGGCGCATCTCAAGGCGTACGGTGTGGCAGCGGCTCTCGGCTTCGCTTTTCCCTTCGCGCTTCTCGCGTTCGTTGCACCTAAGTTGCCTTCTGGCGTCGCCGTGCTGCTGGTGATTCTGACCCCAGCCTTCACCTATCTCTTCTCGCTGTTCGCTAGGCTAGAGCGCTTCCATATGATGAGCATCGGCGGGCTCGCGCTCGGAATCACCGGCGTGTTGTTTATCGTTGTGCCTTCCGGAAGCTTGCCGGGCACCGACATGGCGGGCTGGTTCCTCCTCGCTCTACTCGCACCGGTCTGCTTTGCCGGGCTCAACGTTTATGTCGAGATTAACCGCCCGCCGGACGCGCCCTCACTTGCCCTCGCCGTTGGCATTCTCTTCTCGGGCGCGCTGATGCTGTTGCCGCTGATGTTGGCTACCGGGCAGATCTACGTTTTTCCAGGTCCCAATCTTGATGGCGACCTTGCACTCGCCGGCGCTGTAGCGGTCAACGTGATCATGTGGCCGTTATTCTATTTAATCGTCAAGCGCACCGGTGCGTTTCTGCTGTCGACGATCAATGTCGTTGGCGTCTTCGGCGGCATCATTTGGGGCATGATATTTTTCTCAGAGCGTCATAGCGAATTTGTCTGGCTCGCCGGCGCTCTCATGCTGGCGGGATTGGCACTTATTATTCTTCGCCCGGCCCTCGTCGCGCGTGCAAAACGCAGAAGCCCCGGCCCCTAAATCTGAATGAGTTCCTAATTCTCTTTTCTACGAGCTTCTTTCCCATTTCTACGCCGTGCTCTTTCTTCTAATTTGTGTTTCCGTCGCTTTTTCATTTTGCGTGTGTTTTGGGTTCTCCGCCATTCGCGTATATCGTTTTTAAGCTTTTGCCGGCGTTCGCGTATTTCAAATTTTCGAGTAAACCTGTCGCGCGTCTTTTCGCGCTTGTAGCGTTGCCGCTCGTTCCTTCTTTCTTGCTTTTGGCTTTGGTGCACATGATACTTGGCTGCCCGCTTCTCTTCCGCCTCAATTCTGAGGCGCTCGCGTGCCCTTTCTTCATCGTTCCTTTGGCGGTCTAGCTTTCGCGCTTCCGCGTCCTTGCGCTGTTCCTCCGCATCTTCTTCTTCATTCTTTTGGCGTTCGCGCTTCCGCTCTTCCGCGTCCTTGCGCCGTTCCTCCGCATCTTCTTCTTTGTTTTTGCGGCGTTCGCGTTCGAGTTCTTCGTCATCTTTGCGCCGTTCTTCTTCGTCGCCTCTTGCGTTTATGGCTACGCTCGAAACCACGGAAGTTGCGGCCAATAGTGAGAAGCCCAGCAGGCCTATAAAAAATTTGCGGCGGTCAGGATTTTTGAACATGACAACCTCTTTCCCGAGAGAATGAAGTCGTTGCCTATCTTAAAGGCCAAATGCCCAGTCAGAAAGAGGACAAAAAATTGACAGATGCAATCTTCACAGGATTTGGGTGCTGTGTATGCGGGTTAGGCAGTTACTTTCTCACCTAACACTCCGCGCCTGCCGCCACAGTCGCACGTCACCATGCGGTGAAAATATCCCGTGGGGTTGTGCGGTCAAGAGCTGTGGACTGACGGCCGCAGTGGAGGTGCATGCCACCAATGATCACAATTTGATATTAGACGTGTCGTGAAAGCCGGGCTAGCCTCGGTGCAATCACAACCGATTTCCAACTGGGAGACAATCATGGCGGTCACGAGCCCGGAAGTGAAACAGGCCCTGGAGACCATCTTCGCGGCGGATTCAGATATTTATCATACGCGTGGTTTTCAGCGCCGCATCGGCTATGGCACCCGCCCTGCGCTTCTCATAATCGACCTGGCCAACGCATGGACACGACCTGGCTATGCCTTCACTTGCGATGATATGGATACAATCATCCCGACCAATCAGGCGCTTCTCAAGGCGGCTCGGGCCAAGTATATCCCTATCGTTTACACCAGCACCGCTTATCAGGACCCAAAGGGTAAGCGCTCCGATACCGGCCTCTGGCATCATAAGATTCCCGTCGAGACCCTGCTTGAGGGTAGCGAGGAGGCAGAAATCGACGACCGCATCGCACCGCAAGACGGCGAGATGGTAATCGTCAAGAAGCGTGCGAGCGCCTTCCATGGCACCTATCTTGCCGGCTATTTGCGCTCCCAACGCGTCGACACAGTTATAATCACTGGCGTCACCATGGCCGGCTGCGTGCGCCACTCCACCGAGGATGCCATCGCTGAAGGTTTCCGCCCCATTGTTGTGCGTGAGGGGGTGGGCGACCGGGTGCCCGGCGTGGTCGAGTGGAACCTCTTTGATATCGATGCTAAATTTGGTGACGTTGAACCCCTGGACAACGTGCTCGGATACCTCGACGGCATTGAAGCCTTCACCAACGAGTAGGAAAAATCTTCGCCTATGTCCCCTGCGAACGCTATGCGGGTGAGATGTTTCGGGTATGATGGTGTGGTGCCGATTCCGGAAGACGGCAGAGTGGCCACAGCGAAGTGATGAACAAGAATAAGCGCTACTCGATCTTCAGCTTGGCGCGCAATGCGCGCAGCTATCACAAAAATTGGGCCGAGGTGTGGCGCAGCCCAGAGCCGAAGCCGTCTTATGATGTCATCATCGTCGGTGGCGGTGGTCATGGCCTGGCGACTGCCCATTATCTTGCCAAGGAGCATGGTATCACCAATGTTGCGGTGGTAGAGAAGGGTCCGATTGGGCTCGGAAATACAGGGCGCAACACCACAATCATCCGCTCCAATTACCTGTGGGATGAAAGTGCAGCGATTTACGAGCTGTCGTTAAAACTCTACGAGGGCCTCAGCCAGGACCTCAACTTCAACATCATGCTAAGCCAGCGCGGTCTGATCAGCCTAGCGCATAATCAGCACGATTTACGTGAGGTACAGCGCCGGGTCAATGCGATCCGCCTGAACGGTATTGATTCCGAAATGCTGAGCCTCGCCAAGCTCAAGGAGTTGGTGCCGATCCTCAATCTCTCTCCCGCGTCGCGCTATCCGGTTCTTGGTGCTTCGATCCAACGCCGTGGCGGCGTCGCCCGTCATGACGCCATCGCTTGGGGCCTCGCGCGTTCCGCGGATGACCGTGGCGTCGATATCTTGCAGCACACCGAAGTCACCGGTTTGCGAATTCAAGGCGGACTAATTAAAGGCGTCGAGACGACGCGCGGCTTCATCGCTGCGCCCAAGGTTGGTGTTGCCGTTGCTGGCCATTCGAGCGTACTTGCCGAGATGGCCGGATTCCGCCTGCCGATTCAGAGCCACCCCCTACAGGCGCTAGTCTCCGAGCCACTCAAGCCTATATTTAACACTGTCCTTATGTCGGCGACGGTACATGTCTATCTTAGCCAGTCCGACCGTGGCGAGCTCGTGATGGGTGCCGGTATTGACGCCTATAATTCCTATGCCCAGCGCGGTAGTCCGATGATCCTGGAAGACATATTGGCTGCTACCTGCGAGCTCATGCCGATTTTCAGCCGGGTCAAGATGATGCGCCAATGGGGTGGTATCGTCGACACTTGCCCGGATGCGAGCCCCATCATCGGCAAGACGCCAATCTCAGGCCTATTCTTTAATTGTGGCTGGGGTACCGGCGGTTTCAAGGCGATTCCTGGTTCCGGTTTCGTATTTGCCCATACCCTTGCGCAGGGCGAGCCCCATGAATTTGCTGCGCCCTTCGCTCTCGACCGCTTCACTACTGGCGCGCTGATGGACGAGCACGGCGCCTCCGGCGTAGCGCACTAGGAAAGGGCGATGCTTTTAATCGACTGTCCCTTTTGTGGCCCGCGAGAGGAGATCGAATTCTCCTATGGTGGCGAGGCACATATCGAGCGACCCAAACAGCCCGATAAGCTGAGCGACGCCGAGTGGGCCGATTATCTCTTCATGCGCGATAACCCGAAGGGCCCGCTTGCCGAGCGCTGGTGTCACAGCTACGGCTGTCGGCGCTGGTTCAATGTTGAGCGTCACACCGTGACCCATACGATTCTGCGCGTCTACAAGATGGGCGAGCCGCGTGGCGGGGGAGAGGGCGCGTGAAAAGGCAACGCTACCGCCTCGATGTTGGCGCCCGGATCGACCGTGGCAAGACCCTCCGCTTTCGCTTCAACGGCAAGATCTATGAAGGTTTTGATGGCGACACCCTGGCGTCGGCCCTGCTCGCCAATGGTGTCAGGCTGGTCGGACGGAGTTTCAAATATCACCGCCCCCGCGGTATCTTTTCTGCCGGTATGGAAGAACCCAATGCCCTGGTCCAATTGGGCTCTGGTGCTGCTAGCGAACCTAATCTACGGGCAACCCAGGTTGAGCTGTTCGATGGCCTCGAAGCTGCTAGCGTCAATTGTTGGCCGAGTGTCGATTTCGACATTTGGGCAATCAACGACCGTTTTTCCTCGATGCTGCCCGCCGGCTTTTATTACAAAACTTTCATGTGGCCAAAGAAATTTTGGCACCACTATGAGAAGGTGATTCGCAAAGGTGCCGGCCTTGGCACTGCGCCCGAGATTCCCGACCAAAATATCTACGACAAGCGCAACCAGCATTGCGAAGTATTGGTGGTGGGGGGTGGCCCAGCGGGAATTTCGGCAGCGCTTGAGGCTGGTCGCGCCGGTGCGCGGGTTATTCTCGTCGATGAGCAGGTAGAACTGGGCGGCGCGCTCCTTGGCAATGATGAGCATATCGAATCCAGATCCGGCGTAGATTGGGCGCTAGCCGCGCGCGTCGAATTGGACGAGATGCCGGAGGTGCGCATCCTCACCCGCACAACGGCGTTTGGATATTATCATCACAATTATATCCTTATGGTCGAGCGCCTGAATGATCATTTAGGCGCACCCGCCGGAACCTTGCGGCAGCGTTTGTGGAAGATTCGGGCCCATCAGGTGATTATTGCCGCGGGCGCGATCGAGCGACCCATGGTGTTTGCGGATAATGACCGTCCAGGAATTATGCTGGCGAGCGCGGCTCGTAGTTATGTCAACCGCTATGGTGTTAGACCCGGCAACCGGGCGGCGTTCTACACCAACAATGACAGTGCCTACTATGCCGCCCACGATCTCGCCGAGGCCGGGGTCCGCGTCGAGGCCGTGATCGATGTCCGTCCTAACCCAACCGGTGAAGTGGTCGAGGCTCTACGCCAACGGGGTATTAAGGTGCTGGCGTACCATGCGTTGGTCGGCACGCGCGGCGGCAAGCGGTTGCGCGGCATCGAGGTGCTTGCCCTTAACGACAAGGGCAATGGTTTCTCCGGTGACCTTCGACGTCTGCGCTGCGACCTTCTCTGTCTCTCCGGCGGCTGGAACCCGACGGTTCATCTTTTCTCTCAACCGGGCGGCAAGCTTAATTTTGACGAGCGTAAAGCCTGCTTCGTCCCAGGTGAAACCAATGAAGCGGTCATTGTGGCAGGCGCGGCGAATGGCGTTTTTTCGCTGCAGGGGTGCCTCGCCGGTGGCGCCGCGGCGGGGCGCGAAGCTGCCCGCAAGACCGGTTTCGAGGATCCTGGAGCGCCGTCGGTGCTGCCCGTAATCCCGGCAGAAGATGGCCCGATCACACCCGTATGGCATTTGCCGCCGGCATCCAAAGGAGAGATGCGTTTCGTCGATCTCCATAATGATGTTACCGCGTCTGATCTCGAACTGGCGACGCGCGAGGGCTATCGTTCGATTGAGCTTGTTAAGCGTTACACTACAGCGGGCATGGGCCCGGATCAGGGACGGACTAGCAATATGCATGCGCTCGCCATCGTTGCCGATACTCTTGGCCGAACCATCCCGGAAGTCGGCACCACTACGTTCCGCGCACCCTATACGCCGGTGCCTTATGGCGCTATGGCTGGTCGCGATGTTGGCGCGCTTGCTGATCCGGTGCGGATGACAGCAATCCATGGCTGGCATGAGCGCGCGGGTGCCGTGTTCGATGATGTCGGCCAGTGGAAACGCCCCTGGTATTATCCCCGCTCAGGGGAGGATATGAATGCGACCGTTAAGCGGGAATGCATCGCCGCGCGTACCGGTGTCGCGATTCTTGATGCTTCCACTCTCGGGAAGATCGAAATTCACGGCCCAGACGCGGCCGAATATCTCAACCGCATCTACACCAATGGATGGAGCAAACTGGCCGTTGGGTGCTGCCGTTACGGCCTGATGCTGGGCGAGGACGGCATGGTGATGGATGACGGTGTCACGTCACGCTTGGGGGAGACCCATTACTTCATGACTACCACCACCGGCGGCGCAGCGCGGGTGATGGCCTGGATGGAGGATTGGCTGCAATGCGAATGGTCGGACCTCAAGGTCTATCTAACTTCCGTGACCGAACAATGGGCGACGCTCTCTGTTTCCGGACCGAACGCTCGGCGGCTCCTCAGCGAGCTCGTCGAGGGCGCCGACTTGTCACCGGAGTCGTTTCCCCATATGACAGTAATTGAAGGCAAGGTGGCAGACATAAATGCGCGCATCGCCCGCGTGAGCTTCACCGGCGAATTGGGATATGAAGTGAGTGTTCCCAACAGTTGTGGCCTCGCCTTATGGCAGACGTTACAGCGTGTCGGCGAAAAATACGACCTGACACCGATTGGCACAGAAGCGTTGCATGTGCTGCGTGCCGAAAAAGGCTATATCGCGGTCGGTCACGATACCGACGGCAGTGTAACGCCGGGAGATCTCGGCATGGATTGGGTTGTCAGTTCCAAGAAGGATTTTCTCGGCCGCCGTTCGCTCGCCCGATCCGATTCTATTCACCCCGACCGCAAACAATTAGTCGGCCTGATGCTCGAGGCGCGTGTGCCGGAGGGGGCGCAAATCGTCGACGAGCTTCGCCGCCGCCCACCGATGAAGATGGTCGGTCATGTCACTTCGGCTTATGATAGTGAGGCGCTGGGCGTGCCAATCGCGCTCGCGTTGATTGAGCGCGGGCGCGAACGAATGGGTGAAACCGTCACTATCCCGCTCACCATGGAGGGGCGCGTGGTGAAAGCAGAAATCGTTAGTCCGGTTTTCTACGACCCTGCGGGAGAGCGCTTGAATGTCTGATTCTTCTCTCCGCCAAAGCCCGCTAGCGACACTCCATCTCGGTGGTCGCCGAATAAAAAAAAAAAACAACGCGACGGTGCATCTGGCAGAGAAAAGCCCTGTCGGCAAGCTCAATTTGCGTGCGGACCCTGCCGATTCGCCCCTGATGCGTGCGTTCGAAAGCGTGCTCGGTTATGCCCTGCCCCTGGAGCCCAATCAGACCACGGGCGAAGGCGCGCGGGGTGCTCTTTGGCTCGGGCCAGATGAGTGGCTGATTACGGTGCCAGGCGGCCAAGATCATGCGCTCCTTGCAGCTTTGTCTGATGCGGCGGCAGAGTATCACGTGGCGTTGTGCGATGTTAGCGATGCGCGCATCGTGTTGACGCTTTCCGGCCGCCGGGCACGGGATGTCCTGGAGAAAGGCTGTGGTCTCGACCTCCATCCTCGCGTCTTTCAAACCGGACACTGCGCCCAGACCCGCCTTGCCCGAGCGGCAGTCCTATTGCACCAGACAGGAGATACCCCGGTCTATGACATCCATGTCGCCTGGAGTTTTGCGGCCTATCTCTGGATCTGGCTCGAAGATGCCGCGGCAGAGTTTGTTCTATCGATCAGCGACGAGAGCATCTGATCTAACCGATCTCTAACATAGATAGGTTAAATATCCGCGATCCACGCCCGCTGTTGTCGGTATAGGCACGCTGACTCAGATAAAGACGGGGATCAGTTCGTCGCCGGTATCGAGCGGCTGATTGGCGATCATGCGATCGTCAATGCCGCCATCACCTGGAAACGGCCTTGGTTTAGATGAATCAGCGACAGTGGTAAAGAGCGTCGGTTAGTTCAATTTTTTTAAATTTAGGTGATGCTGATCTGTGCAGGGTTATCTTTCCACCAAGTAGATAGCACTCAGCTATTTGGTTTTGTCGTGCGCGGATACAATGGCCCAGCCTGCCACACCACTCATTCGACCATCTGCGGTCCATCCGCGTTGAGATTGCGCATGTCAGATTTGATGTGGAGGAGGGACGGGCGGTCATCGATCGTGAGAGCGGCATCGAGTGCTGCAGAAAAATCTTCTGTTCGCTCGACGCGCCATGCGGCGCCTCCATAGGCCTCGGTGAGGGCTGCGAAATCCGGGCTGTTCATCACCGTGCCGTAGAGCGCGTCTATGCCGCCACGGCGATATTGATGGGTAGCGATGGAGCCATACATACCGTTATCGAAGAGGAGCACGACAAACGGCAATTTCTGCTGCACGCCAGTAACTATCTCTTGGCCGGTCATGAGGAAGCCGCCATCGCCAGCAAGCGTGACTACCTGTGAGGAGGGTCGCGCGAGTTGCGCACCTATGGCGCCGGGCACACCATACCCCATGGCACCAAGACAGGCGGCGAATTGGGTACGTGGCGCGCGATAGGTGAAATGGCGGTGCAGCCAACTTGCAAAAGCACCGGAATCGTTGACTAAGCATGCATCGTGGTCGAGCCGGCGGCTGAGATGGGCAATCACAAGCGCTATGTCTATATCGCCGAGGCAATCTGCGTTAGGGTCGAGACCAGGCGTTGCCTGGGAGATATGCTCTTTATGCCGCTCAGCGCGCCAGACGAGGCGGCCGCTCGGCGGCGTTTCCGGTAGGTCGGCGGTGAGCAACTCCAGGCTCGGCAGGATATCGGCCTCTATTGCAACCGTGGGATCAGTCTCATTGAAGGCCGCCGCCTCTGGATAGATGTGGATTACCGTCTGATCTTCGCGCAGCAGGGTATGGCCCTGCAGGGTGGCACCGTCGGGCCTGGCGCCGGCGAGAATGACGAGATCGGTTTCGTTCCAAAAATTCTTCTGATAGGGCGTAAGACGGAGTCCGAAATGGCCGATATTGGCTTCATGGTCATGTGCCAAGATGTCCTGACGACGGAAGGCGCTAATAACACCCGCACCGGTCGCCTCGGCGAAGCGCGCTAATGCGCCGTGAGCGTTTTCGAAATTGATCTGCTCGCCGCCGATGATCACCGGGTGATGCGCTTCCCCGACTAGCCGCACCACCTCGGCGATTGCGGTCGCATCGGGCTCGAGAGCGACGCGCGGTCTAGCCGGTGCGATCTTCAGCGCGCCTACCCCATTTTCAGTGACATCTTCGGGCAGGATTACAGCGACCGGGCCGGGCCGCCCGGCCATCGCCGTCCCTAGTGCCTCCGCAGTCGCTGCTGCGCAGTCTTCCGGGCGTAGAACCTCGATCACCTTCTTAGTGAGTGGTCCAAAGGCGGTGGGGTAATCTATTTCCTGAAACGCCTCGCGGCCCATCTCGCGTACCGGCACATGCCCAATGAACAGCACGAGCGGCGTCGAGTCCTGTTTTGCCGTATGCAGGCCGATCGAGGCATTGGTGGCGCCGGGACCGCGCGTGACGAAGGCAATGCCGGGCGTCGCCGTCGCCTTGGCGTAGGCTTCGGCGGCGAAGGTTGAGCCCGATTCATGGCGGTTGAGCACTAAGCGGATGCGGTTCTTTTCCTGTCGCAGGGCCTCAAGCACTGTGAGATAGCTCTCGCCTGGCACACAGAATGCCATCGTGACGCGATGTTCCAAAAGCGCCGCGACCACTGCTTCACCACCATTCATTTCAGTTTAACCCTCAGCTCAGCCGGCGAAGCGCGGCTCGGGCAGGCCAGTAGCGCCGGTGCCGGTGATGGCGAAGATACC
>CAZUXZ010000160.1:0-9076 GCA_964624055.1 uncultured Rhizobiaceae bacterium
CGGGGAGATCATAGGCGGTCATCCATGTTTTTGAGGTGAACTCCTCATGCCAGTCGAACTCGCCGGCCTTAAGCGCTTCCACCATGATCGTGCGGTCGCGGTAGTAGTCCCAGCGCATTTCATCGAAATTATGGCGCCCGATATTGACAGGTAAATCCTTGGCCCAATAGTCGGCCACCCGCGCATAAGTCACCGCACGGCCGGCCTCGACCTTAGTCACCTTGTAGGGGCCGCTGCCCAAAGGCGGGGTTAGGGTCGTCTTGTCGAACTCGTTGGCGGTGTAATAGGCCTTAGAAACGATCTGCAATCCACCCAAAAGAAGCGGCAGCTTGCGGTTCTCAGTATTCGAGATACGGAACTCCACCTCGCGCTCGGACAGCTTCTTGGCTCCAGCGACATCGGCATAGAGCAGTCGGAAATTTGGATGGCCCTTGGTCATCAGGGCTTCAAAGGTAAACACTACATCCTCGGCTGTAATCGCCGTCCCGTCGTGCCAGCGCGCCGCCGGATTGAGGCGGAAGCGCACCCAAGAGCGGTCCGCCGCCAACTCTACCGCTTCAGCGATCAAGCCATAGGCGGTGTCGGGCTCATCGAACGCGGTAGCGAGCAGGCTGTCATACGGCAACCACGCTCCCGCCGCCCCGACGCCCTTGAGAATGAACGGGTTGAGATTGTCGAAGGTGCCAACCGTTGCCAGTGAGATGGCGCCACCCTTAGGCGCAGTCGGATCAACATAGTCGAAATGGGTGAAACCGGGAGGGTATTTGAGGTCGCCGAACAGTGACAAGCCGTGCCGCCATCCGCCACTCTCGGCCATCGCCGTTGGCGCGGCAATCAGCAGCAACAGTCCCGTTAACAGGGCGGCAATTCGGTGCATTCTCTGTTCTCCTCAGCGGGTTTGGTTTGTGGGAGTGTAACGGATAGAAGGAAAAATTGGCATGATTGCGGTGCGACTGGACGAACCACCACCGCCGACCCATAATTATGGCCATGGCGAGCTATCCGAAATCTGGTGGGCCAATCCGGCGAGCCATCCCGGAAGGTGACAATTTGGAGCGCCTTGTGTGCGATGCCTGCGGCTATATCCATTACGACAACCCCAAGATCGTCGTCGGCGCCGTCGTCGAGTCACGCGGGCGTATCCTGCTTTGCCGCCGGGCGATCGAGCCGCGCAAAGGCTATTGGACGATCCCGGCGGGCTATCTCGAATTAAACGAAAGCTCTGAGGAAGGGGCCCTCCGGGAGGCGCGCGAGGAGGCCAATGCTGAACTCCGCCTGACTGGGCTGCTTGCGATCTATAACGTTCCGCGCATCAGCCAGGTTCAGTTGATATACCGGGCAGTGCTGTTGAGTGAAGACATCTCTGCTGGGGAAGAGAGCGAGGAAGTCGGCCTGTTTACCACCGAGGACATTCCGTGGCGGGATTTGGCCTTTCCCTCCGTGCGCTGGGCGCTAAACCAGTTCGCTGAAGTGGGAGGTATACAAGGTTTTGCGCCCTTCACAAATCCAAACGGTGAGACCGGCGACTTCGACCCCAAATCAACAACTGGAGTTTAATTTTCAAGATTCATCAGCGCGCGGGCAAATGCTCGGGCTTCGAACGGGCGTAGATCCTCGACCGCCTCGCCGACCCCCAAAGCAAAGACTGGTAGACTGAAGCGCCGGGCGAGAGCGACCAGAACGCCACCCTTGGCGGTACCATCGAGCTTGGTGACGATGAGCCCATC
The DNA here is from genome assembly GCA_964624055.1 of uncultured Rhizobiaceae bacterium. Lineage (GTDB taxonomy): Bacteria > Pseudomonadota > Alphaproteobacteria > UBA828 > UBA828 > PTKB01. Next base: position 1,728 of record CAZUXZ010000160.1, read on the forward strand.
GATATCGACCGCCTCGCAAAATATCTCGACCTGGGAATGAGCGTTTTGCCCCGTCGTCGCGTCAAGTACTAGGAGGCGAGTGTGCGGTGCGGTTTCGTCGAGCTTCTTCACCACCCGGTCGATCTTCTGCAGCTCGGCCATCAGATTGGCCTTGTTTTGCAGTCGCCCCGCAGTGTCGATCAGAAGCACATCGATGTCTTCCTCCCGGGCGCGCACCAGGGCATCATAGGCGAGACCCGCCGGGTCGCCGCCCTCGCAATCGCGCGCCACCACCGGGCAACCGGTGCGCTCGCCCCAGATCTTGAGCTGCTCCACCGCAGCGGCACGGAAGGTGTCCGCCGCCGCCAGCATTACCGTCAGGCCATCGGCGCGGAACTGGCTGGCCACCTTACCCACGGTGGTGGTCTTGCCGGTGCCGTTCACCCCGGCGACGAGCACGACATGGGGTTTAGCACTGCGATCAACAAGAAAAGGTTTGGCGACGGGCTCAAGGATGGCGGCGATCTCATCAGCTAAGGCGGCACGAATTTCCTCTTCACTCACTTCCTTGCCAAATCTTTCCTTGGCGATAGCTTCGGTCAGATCTGCCGCCGTGGCCGCGCCAAGATCGCCGAGTATGAGCAGTTCTTCGAGTCCCTCCAACGCTTCAGCATCGAGTCGGCCACGCGCGAAAATGCCTCCGATACCACTTCCCAGACTGGCCGAGGTACGGCTGAGCCCGTCCTTGAGCCGGCTCAGCCAGCTGCCGCGATTTTCACTCATGCCACCGCCTCGGCAATCAGAACCTGACCGTCGCGACGAATAGCCTTCGCCGCGACCACCTTGCCCATGGCCACACTGGTAAGACGCACCGGGGCGTAATGGGCGCTACGGCCGTTTCCTTCTTGCTCGACAAGAACGGATTGTGGCTTGCCAACCTGGTCGTCGAGAAAGCGGCTGACGGCATCCTCGCCTACCTCGCGGAGACGCGCTGCCCGCTCGCGGACCAACGCGCGCGGCAATCCAGGCATGCGCGCCGCCGGCGTACCTTCGCGCAATGAATAAGGAAAAACATGCAGCCAAGTAAGCCCAGCCCCCTCAACGATTCGCACAGTGTTTTCAAACATTGCGTTGCTTTCGGTCGGGAAGCCGGCGATGAGATCGGCGCCGAGGGCTATGTCAGGGCGCAGCGTGCGCAATTCCGCGGCGAGCTGGAGGATATCCGCGCGATTATGGCGCCGCTTCATACGCTTCAGGATCAAATCGTCGCCGGCCTGGACGCTGAGATGAAGATGCGGCATCAAGCGCGGCTCGCCGGCGATTAGCGCCTTGAGATCATCATCAATGACCGCCGGGTCAAGCGAGGAGAGGCGTAGACGCTTGAGCTCGGGCACCACCGCTAGCAAACCCCGCACCGCCTGGCCCAGGCTTGGTTGGTCCGGCAAATCTCTCCCATAGGAGCTTAAATCCACGCCAGTCAACACCAGCTCGCCATAGCCGCGCTCGACCAGCTTGCGCGCCTGGGCAGCGATGGTACCGAGCGGCACGGAGCGACTGTTGCCGCGGCCATAGGGGATGATGCAAAAGGTGCAGCGGTGATCGCAGCCATTTTGCACCTGGACAAAGGCGCGCGTCCGGCCCTCAAAGCCGTTGATCAAGTGCGGTGCGGCTTCGCGCACCGTCATGATGTCATTGACGGCGATCCTTGCATCTTCGGTGGCGAGGTAACTCGCCGCCTTGAGCTTTTCAGCATTGCCGATCACCCGATCGACCTCGGGCATATCAGCATAGCGCGTCGGATTGATTTGCGCCGCGCAACCTGTGACGATGATATGCGCATCGGGCTTCTCGCGCCGTAACCGGCGGATTGCCTGGCGCGCCTGGCGCTCGGCCTCCGCCGTCACCGCACAAGTGTTGAAAATCACCGTGCCTTCAGACCCGGTGGCATCTGCGTGACCACGCATGATCTCGGATTCGAAAGCATTGAGCCGGCAGCCAAAGGTGACGATCTCGGGCGCGCTCATGGCAGCAGCCCCATGAAGCTGGTCGCCACCGGGCCAGTCATGCGCACATGGTTGTCCTCGAGCCATTCGATATCAAGGGTGCCGCCATCAAGGGTCACTGTCGCGGTCCGTCCGATGAGACCACGGCGCGATGCGGCAACCAAGGCGGCGCAAGCGCCGGTACCGCAGGCTTTGGTGATGCCGACGCCGCGCTCCCACACACGGAAGCGAATTTCTTCGTCGCCTCTCACTTCCGCCACACCAATGTTGGCACGTTCGGGAAAGAGATCGTCAGTCTCCAATTGCGGTCCGAGGGTGGCGATATCCACCGCCTCCGCGTCGTCGACGAAAAAGACGGCATGCGGATTGCCTATATTTACCGCTACTGGTTCGCTAAGCGGCCCAAGGGTAAGATCAAGCTTGAGGGTACCCATCTCGCTAGCGAGGGGAATTTGCTCCCAATTGAGGCGCGCCTCACCCATATCGACGGCAACCTGACCACGGTCTGCCGTCTCGGCGCGGATCAGCCCGGCCACCGTATCGATCGCAACCGCTTCTGCGTCGCCTTCCATCATCAAAAACGCCGCGACACAGCGCGCTCCGTTGCCACACGCCTCGACCTCGCCGCCATCGGCGTTCCATATGCGCATGAAGGCCGCCGCCTCGTCGCTACGCGGCGGGAAAATCTCTAGCAGTTGGTCGCAGCCTACGCCTCGGCGCCGCTCGGCGATCGCCCGTACCCGGTCGGAATCGAGCGCCACATCGCCGCCGCGCGCATCGATCACGACAAAATCATTGCCCAGACCATGCATCTTAATGAAAGAAATTTCGCTCATGGGGCGGGTTATAGGGCCGAGCGGGTCCCGCGGTCTATATATAATAGTGCATGAGCGCTACCGCGCATCCGGCAGGCAACCTTTGGCGGAATGGAATTTCGGCAGAAGTAATGGAACTCGTGTCCTGGTTGACTGCGTTGGCTCGGCCATCTTCATGCATATCATGCTCTACTCCCACGGTGCCAAGACTGTCGCCAGCGTAGCGTCGCATGCGGTGTGATCGCAAAGTATCCCGCGCTCAGCTTGACTTAGCGCAGGTGCACGCGTAGTTTCCACCGCGTTCTAAGTTTGTTTAGTTTATCGCCTCCGAGGAGGCACACCAGTCCGCGAGTTTCGCGCGCTGGTGCTGTCTGCGTTTCGCTTCAGGGATAGCCGTTTTGTTCGAATCTCTATCTGGCCGCCTCAGTACCGCCTTCGACAAGCTGACGCGCCACGGCGCGCTAACCGAGAGAGATGTCTCGGCGGCAATGCGCGAGGTACGCGTAGCGCTGTTGGAGGCGGATGTTGCGTTGCCGGTAGTCAAGGAGTTCATCGACGGCGCCAAGCAAGAGGCAATCGGCGCCGAGGTGCTGAAGAGCATTACTCCCGGCCAGCAGGTTATCAAGATCGTCAATGACCATCTGGTAAAAATGCTGGGTGGTGCGGGCGCCGTCGACGTCAATCTCGCCACCGAGCCGCCGGCCACCATCTTGATGGTCGGTCTGCAGGGGTCGGGCAAGACAACGACCAGCGCCAAGCTCGCCAAATTGTTGACGGAAAAAGATAAAAAGCGCGCTCTCCTGGTCTCACTCGATACCAGACGGCCAGCAGCGATGGAGCAGCTCGCGGTGCTCGGCAGCCAAGCCGAAATCGACACGGTGCCGATTGTCGAAGGTCAGGACCCGGTCACCATCACCAAGCGAGCGATGAAGACCGGCCGTCAGGGAGGCTACGACATTATCATTCTCGACACCGCGGGTAGGCTGCATGTCGATGACGAGTTGATGGACGAGTTGATCGCCGTGGTCAAGGCGGCCAAGCCAGTCGAAACCCTGCTGGTCGCCGACGCGCTGACCGGCCAGGACGCGGTCAATGTTGCGACCCAGTTCAAGGAGCGGGTCGATGTGACCGGCATTATCCTAACACGGGTCGATGGCGACGGGCGCGGTGGTGCTGCGCTCAGCATGCGCGCGGTCACCGGCTGCCCAATCAAGCTGATCGGCGTCGGCGAAAAGCTCGATTCCATAGAGCCGTTCCACCCGGCGCGCATTGCATCGCGCATCCTCGGCATGGGCGACGTGGTTAGCCTGGTCGAAAAAGCGCAGGAGACGATCGACCATGAAGAGGCGGAAAAGCTCGCTAAGAAGATTAAAAAGGGCAACTTCGATCTCAACGATCTCTCTTCCCAGCTAACCCAGATGCGCCGTATGGGCGGCATGAATGGGCTGATGAACCTTTTGCCCGGTGTCGGCAAGGTGAAGCGACAGATGAGTGAAGCCAATGTCGACGATAAATCGCTTGACCGCATGCAGGCAATCATCAGTTCGATGACGCCGGACGAACGGAGCAATCCAAAGCGCCTCAACGGCTCGCGCAAGCGGCGAATCGCTAGCGGTTCAGGTACCAACATTCAGGACGTCAACCGGCTGCTGAAACAGTTCAAACAGATGAACGTCATGATGAAACGGGTCGGCAAACTCGGCGAGAAAGGCCTTATGCGGGCCGGCATGCCAGGCATGATGCCGACCAATTTGCCACCCCAATGACCACACCAGAAATCACAATGTCGGACATTTAAGAGGAAATAAAACGGCATGGCCCTGAAAATCCGTCTCTCCCGCGCGGGCGCGAAGAAGCGCCCATTCTACCGCATCGTCATCACCGATTCGCGCAACCCGCGCGACGGGCGTTTTATCGAACGGGGCGGCACCTATGACCCGATGCTTCCCAAGGACGCGCAACGCGTGACCCTGAAGCAAGACCGCATCCGCCATTGGCTTGAGGTCGGCGCCAGGCCGTCGGATCGTGTCGCGCGCTTCCTCGGCCAGGCGGAGATTATCCCGATGCCGGCGCAGCGCAACAATCCGCAAAAGGCCAAGCCCAAGGCCAAGGCCCAGGCGCGTATGGAGGAGGAGCGCGAGCGTGTCGAGGCCGCCAAGGCGGCACCGGAAACAACCGAGGAAGCCCCTGTCGAGGAAGCTGCGGCGGATGAGGCTCCGGCGGAAGAAGCTGTTGCCGAGGAAGCTCCGGCGGAAGAAGTACTCGCGGAAAAGGAAGCGAGCGCGGAGGACCGTGAGAATGCACCCGCGGAAGAGGCCAAAAAAGACGAGAGCTAGGGCTGCTGGGTCACTCAGTGGCCCGGTGGCAGAGAAGCCGCGGGTGGGGGTGATCTGTCTGGGCATCATCATTGGCGCGCACGGAGTGCGTGGTGCGGTAAGAATTAAGAGTTTTACCATGAATGCCAGCGATATCGCGGCCTATGGGCCGCTGCAGAGCGAAGACGGCGCGACACGGTTCGAATTGACCTTGCGCGGTTCGTCGCGTGGCGCGGTGCTGGCAGAAATCTCTGGCGTCGACCGGCGCGAGGTGGCGAACCAATTGCGCGGCACGCGCCTCTACATTATGCGCGACTCATTGCCAAAAACTGATGACAATGAATTTTACCATGTCGACCTGATCGGCCTCCCTGCCCACACGGCGGATGGTGCAGCTTATGGAGTGGTCTCGGGCATCTATGACTATGGCGCCGGCGATGTGATTGAGATCGAACGCGGAGAAGACGGGACGGTTATGTTCCCCTTCACCCACGAGAATGTCCCCGAGATCGACCTTCGGGCCGGCCTTTTGGTGATCAACCCGCCGGCGGAAACCGAAGCACGCCAATTAAAAGCGGCGGATAGGCGATGAGCGGTAAAGTGACACGGGCCAAGCCGTGGCACGCCACGGTGTTAACTCTCTATCCGGAGATGTTCCCCGGCCCGCTGGATAGCGCCCTGGCCGGGCGGGCGCGAAAGCGGAATATTTGGTTGCTCGACTGCGTGAACATCCGCCACTACGCGCATGACAAGCACCGTTCGATCGATGATGAGCCCTACGGCGGCGGACCCGGCATGGTGATGCGCCCCGATGTGCTGGCCGCCGCGATCGACTGCAGTATCGCTGCCGGCGCGGAACGACCGATCATCTATCTTACGCCGCGCGGCATACCGCTCACCCAGTCGCGAGTGCGCGAGATAGCGTCCCTCGGCGGCGTTACCCTAATTTGCGGGCGCTTCGAGGGTGCCGACGAGCGCGTGCTGGAAAGCCGCGATATTGAGCAGTTAAGCATCGGTGATTATGTGCTGTCGGGCGGCGAGATCGCGGCGCTCGCCTTAATCGATGCCTGTGTGCGGGTGCTGCCCGGCGTGGTCGGCGCCGCCGAATCGCTAGACGAGGAGAGTTTCGAAAAAGGTCTGCTGGAATATCCCCACTACACCCGTCCGCGTACCTTCGAAGGCAAAGAGGTACCTGCGGTATTGCTGCGCGGCGATCATGAGCGTATACGCTCCTGGCGCCGCGCCCAGGCCGAAAACATCACGCGCGAGCGGCGCGCCGACCTGTGGGCCGGCGCCGGGCCCGAATGCGTAAACCAGAGGTCAAAATCATGAATATTATCGAAACATTGAACCAGGAAAACATAGTCAATTTGACCGCAGACAATGACATACCAGATTTTGCCCCCGGTGATACCGTGCGTATCCACGTGAAGGTGATTGAAGGTGCGCGTGAGCGTATACAGTTGTTCGAAGGCGTGTGTATCGCGCGCAAAAACAGGGGCGTGAACTCGTCCTTCACGGTGCGCAAGATTTCCCATGGCGAGGGTGTAGAGCGCGTCTTCCCGCTCTACTCCCCGAGGATCGCCAAGATCGAGATCGCCAAACGTGGCGCGGTCAGGCGCGCCAAGCTCTATTATCTCCGCGGCCGTCGCGGCAAATCAGCGCGTATCCGGGAAAAGCGCGACGACCGCACGCAGCGCGCGGCAGTGGCAACGCAGCCAGAAAGCAAAACGACGACCGACTAATCCATAAAATCCGGGCGCGGCCCCTGACGGGCTGAGCAAAAGGAATGGCGTATGAGCAGACCCAAGACCCTATTCGATAAAATCTGGGAGAGCCATGTAGTAGCCGCCAATGATGACGGCACGTCGCTTCTCTATATCGACATGCACCTCACCCACGAGGTAACGAGCTGGCCAGGCTTCGAGAACATGCGCCTCAACAATCGCCCGGTGCACCGCACGGACGCGGTGCTCGCCGTGCCCGATCATGTCATACCAACCACCGGTCGGGGTCAGCGTATCGAAGACGATCAGGCGCGCATACAGTTCGAGACCCTGATTAAGAATTGCGAAGAATTTAGCGTGCCGCTCATTCCACTGATGGATGCGCGCCAGGGTATCGTCCACATCATCGGACCGGAGCAGGGTGCGACCCAGCCGGGCATTACGCTTGTCTGCGGCGACAGCCATACCGCGACCCACGGTGCCTTTGGCTGCCTAGCCTTCGGCATAGGC
>CAZUXZ010000161.1:0-2632 GCA_964624055.1 uncultured Rhizobiaceae bacterium
CAGCGATGATGCGCAGTTGCCCACGCCAATGATTGCCACCTTGATTTTCCCCACTGATTCGGCTCCTTTTGCCCCTTTACCAGCCTTGGCTCTTCAGCGTGGGCCAAGCTGATGCATTCTAGCAATTCGTATGGTCCCTCACAAGAGACCGACTTACGGATTACAACACTTATTTATACGGCCTGTTGGCTCTCAATTAAAATCAAACTACCGAGATGATCAGATTAAAAGAATCGAATGATGCCCGTTCGGTCATCATACCGGAACCGAACTCCTATCGTCTCTGGCACCCGACCTTCGGTAAGTCGCTCCTTTATGGTTTCATCGATCTGGGCAGCCGCATTCTCTGGCGTTGAAGCGTCCTTGATGACCTCCGCAAGTTCGTCGATGGTCATATTGTCTGTAATTCCATCGGTGGCCAATAACAATCTATCTCCCGGAGAAGGAATAAATTCAACTTGAGATGGGGCGCCCAGTTTTTGGGACGCGCCGATTGCCCTGGCTACACCCACATGAAGGAACCCTCCGGCATTCCCCGAGAGCTTTGTGTAACCGTCTTTGTTAATCAAAAACACAGGGCTATCACCGGCAGCCACTATTTGGATCTTTTCGTCCCGCCCTAGAACAGCTGATACTGTGGTCAACAAAAACCTTCCCGATCCAACGCTGTAAAAATCTTCATTGATCTCTCCTAGTAGGGATACGATGTCATCGGCGGTGTTGAAGCTTCCCCCATCCAACGCATCTCTGAGCTCAGTACTTGCCTGTTCTCCTCCGTGGCCGGTTACGCCGTCCATGACGACGTCCAAGAACTCGCCATTTCCTAGCTCTTTGCTGAGGAAACTGTCCTCTCCATGAGCGGAATTGTCCTGAATAGTTATAACTTTGCTCGCCAACATTGTTGCCAAACCTCGGCTGAATTTGATAGCTATAGTTTTGTCATCGGGACAGGTAGTCTTCTAATTCCGAGTCTGGGTCAAATAAAAACTCGCGCCAGTAATCTTCTTTGAGCCAGAGAGCTGCATCGTGCCACGCCTGATGTTTTTCTGAGTAATTGTCTAGGCCTGCGTTCCGTTCTTTAATTCCGTCTAAATACGCAGCTAAATCCGCTCGGAAGGGAGCATATTCTTGATATCCACGGACTCTGATCTTATCCAAAATATTGGTCCCCAGCGCGATGACTGAGGGAGGGCACCCTTCTAGGTTGTGTGTCATCTCCTGTAGTTCTTCGCCTAAGTCGACTATTGGCCGGATGCCCCTAGGGTCTCGGTACCCTGCAGTATGGTCAGGGGGGGCATCAGAAGTCGTGTAGAACTTTAAAATCTCCAAGCATGCATCATTGATATCAAAAGGCGCACGCCCCCTAGGGGTTTCGTCGCCTAGTCGTACTAGGGCGCCGGTGTCGATTACGGTTATTTTACCTGACCTTGGTTGGTAATAGATGTTTTGAGGTCTGAGATCTAGGACGATATAGCCGGCTTTGAGATAGACTTCTTCCAAATCGATTAGCTGGTTTTGGATCGGATGAGGTTTCACACCGGGAGGCTGGACCAGGGGAAACAGGCCGAACAGATTCTGTCCGGCACCAATGGGTATTCCTTTGAACTAGGACTTCATGTCGCCTAGCAAGGGTATGCCTGTGGCTCGTTCTTCTACGATCACTTGGTATTTTTTTCCCAAGTCGTCGCCAAAGAATTCGTCATGCATATTTTTCCCAGTATATCCAACGATAGGCGAAACTAGGTCGGTTGAATGGCCGATGTCTTGAAAAGCCTTGAGTATCTTCTCTGTCCGGGATTCGATGGATTGGTGTTGATCGCGGCTGATGGCTTGTGGTATAGGCCGCTTGATTGCTACCTTTGTACCGGTTTCTCGATCTGTGCCTGACCTGACTTCATAGTCTGCACCAATCCCTAGTCGGCCGGTGAGTTCGTACTTGTCTAGATCGACCTTCTCCAATGAATCTGCTCCAGTTGAAGTCGCTGGTGCGACATGGCCAGAAATAGGATCGCTATCTTATGCTAAATCAAGGACTATTTGAGTGGAAAAAACCATTTTTAGGCCGACTGGATGGTACCCCTTGCCTTGCGAAAATGCAATATCAAAACGATACCTAGCCTTACGGCATATCCTAGTCGGCAGGAGCTCTGTATAACAGCGTTACCCATTCTTCTTCGGGCCATTCGCTAACAAGGGAAAAACCCAGATGGCTCAAGGCATCGTCGACTTCTGGCTTCTGAGTGTTTAATAGGCCGGAGGCGATGAACAATGCGCCTGGTTTCAGTGCAGTTAGTATGAATGGACAACGATCGACGACTCCTCTGGCGGATATGTTGGCGACAGCCAGATCGATGGACTTCGGTTTGGCTGTAGGATGAGGGACAGATCCTTGCCCGAGCTTCACCTGCTTGTTGATGCCCAGTCGCCTGAAGTTTCGGCGCGCTGCGGAAACGGCCTGGCTATCTATGTCCAAAGCTATGACCTGTTCAGCACCAAGCTTTATACCGGCTATTGTCAAAATACCGGAGCCGCTCCCAAGATCCATTACGGTCATTCCAGGTCTGACGTTCTGTTCCATTGCCGCTAAGCAAGTGGACGTAGTAGGGTGATATCCCGTTCCAAAAGCGATACC
>CAZUXZ010000162.1:0-4973 GCA_964624055.1 uncultured Rhizobiaceae bacterium
CCGCCTGGACTTCCTTTGTCATGTCGCTTCCTGTCCATTCATGTGTCTCCGGGGGGGCGAACTGCCGGCGCGTCGTTTGATTTTGGGCAAGGTTCCGCTCCGGGACGGCTGGCACGATATTAGAGGTTTACCGCGCCGCAGGTTAGTCGCACCCCCCCCCGGTAGGTCTTGTGTCATGGCTTCTTATGTTAGCAACCTGCGCCATTATGGCGAGTCCAATGGCCTAAAACATTTTATGCCTCCGATCTTACTGCGTGCTACCGATCTATTTCTTATGCTGATCATATTCTCTATCGGGCAGACATATTTTTGCAACGGCACGATCTAGAAAGAAGATTCTTCAAACTCTATCGCAACGGTCGTAAATATATTCTTTTGGTTGCTGATTTTTTCTCGTCTAGTGCGCTGATTCAGGCTTTTAATAAATTACAGTAGATTTTGTGTGCGGGCGGCTAATACCAATCGAAAGTCCTCAAGGTGGCGTACTTCCTTAAAGAAAGGGAAAATTTAAGAAAATATTAGGATTGTGCGAAAAATATCTCATGCTGCCGTAACTGGCGGGCGACATCCTTAAAAGCCATATCCTCGCTGTCCCAGAACCTGAAATCGAGATCAAGGTCAAGTTCAAGAAATTTACATAGTGGAAATAAGGCTTATTGATCGACGCGGCGCAACCCGGTCATATCAGGTCCTCTTTTTCCTGCTGTAAAACGAAGATGGAGGAATAACCGCCCGACCAATCCGGCGGTAGGCGACCGGGATATGGGTCGAATTCGGCATGGCGGGCCGCCATGCCGCGCACGATCTTGCCATTATATTGCGATGGCGTCGGGTTTGGGGTGATCGGCAGCGAATCAGCTGATGAGAAAGCATTGAGCAGCAATGGCCGCGATTTATTCGAGTGATTGTTAGACATCGAACCGTGCAGCATGCGGCAGTGATGCACCGTTATGGAACCGGCCGGACCCTTCAGGTAGACCGCTTTTTCAAGCGGTATCTTGGCTAGGTCCGCGTCGCCAACGCAGCCGACCCATTCATTTTCGCCGTTATACTGATCGTAGATTTCGCCCTTGTGGCTGCCTGGCAGTACACCCATAGGCCCGATTTCGTCGTCAACATCGTCGAGATAGTCGCCGATCGTAAGCACGCTGAAATTTGTGTGTGGCCAGAACTGTATGTCCTGGTGCCATTTGACCTCTTCGCCACCACCGTGCCATTTGAAGTTGAGCTTTGAGTGATGAAACTTGACGTCGGGGCCGAGCAGGTCTTCTGCAAGGTCGGTTATCATTGAATTCGAGGCGAACTCCCAATAAACCTGATCATGTTCTACCGGTTGGGTAAGTCGGCGTAGCTTGGGCGACGTTGCTGTGTGATCGTTTTCAATATCGAACATATCATCCGAGACACTCACCGCGCGGCTTTCGTCGATCATACGCTCGGTGGCCTCCCACAGGCGGGCAAGCCAAGCATCCCCAACGAAGCCCTCTTTCAGAAGATAGCCGGTCTCGAAATATGTTTGGCGTTCAGATTGACTGAGAACTTTGGCAGGGTGAGCCAAGACCTTTTCCGGCGTCATAACGTCGTTCCTCCAACGTTTCCCAGTTCTGATTCTATGCTCAGCGGAACACCTATACAATAGGCGTTAAATAAAATTGCGGAAGTATCTCGTACCAACAAAAACAGATAACCCAATTGACTGCCTGCCCGTTATATCTCTATTTAACTAGGCTTTAGGGTTCGGTGGTAAAGTTTTCGAGCGTGCCGCGCATGCTTGGACTCATGCAATAGCCCGCTTGAAACATACTTGATCTGCTCAGACGCTTCACCGAATTACTAGGCAGTTTTAGTGACGCTTCGGCTCGTGTTAGGAAATTCCTAATTTTTGTGCGTTGCCTACTGTAAGTTCGTCAATTTGGATGTTCTAACCCTGAGGATAGTCAGCTAGGAACGCGTGCGCATTTTAGTGGTACAGGTTGTGTAAATTAATAAAAAAATAGCAAATATTAAACTCATATAAAATAACAAAAATATAAATATATAATAAAATTTACTTAATTATTAAAAATTATATTTTTTAAATAACTTATTAATAAAGTATAATTAATATGGCATGATAGGATTGGAAATTAACCTAGCTAAGCTTTACTAAAATTTCCACGACCCTGTGAATAAACATTTTTTTCAAATTAATGCCCGGCTGAACCGTTGGTCCCGACTTCGCTATGTCGAGGTATCTTTGGATACGCCCTTATTCGTTGACGAATATATCATCGCCGGTGGACTGTTATTTTCCGTAAGAAAAATCCTTCTTGCATTGCAAAGCATGACAGAAATACTCGCTTCACAAAATCATGATACTCGACATGCAATAAAGTGCATCCAGAAAGAGGGAAGGGTAGGCTTTGGTTGAAAATTACAGCACAGCGAGCGTACGGCATTCGGAAGCAATGCTGGGTCAACACAGTTTAGGTGGTGACGATCCGTTGCTCGGTCCCGCCCTCGATTGGCGACGGCTTAGCCAAATTCAAGGACTAGGCGTGCGGCAAAGTGTCGTAACAAAATCCACTACAATATTGAGGCAGGGCTACCCTGCATCTGCGTTTTTCGTCCTCTTCGAGGGTTGGGGGTTCAAATATAAGCAATTGGGTGATGGTCGGCGGCAAATACTCTCTTTTCTGCTGCCGGGAGACCCAGCGACTTTGAGCGCACTTTCCACGACACCGTTGAATCACTCTGTGCAAATGCTTCCTGGGTCAGTTATAGGCGAATTCGATCTCGCTATCGTGCAACATAATGCGGCTGTCGACAGAAATTTGCAGAATTGCGTCTTGGCGACTTATGAGCATGAATTTGCCCGCGCGGATGAACTCGCAACGAATCTAGGACGTCGATCGGCGAAGGAGAGGATCGCCCATATGATGCTCGAATTCGTTACGCGCATCAATCTACGCAGTCCGGTTCGTGACAGATCCATACCCATGCCCCTTCGCCAGCGCCACCTGGCAGATGCGCTCGGTCTGACAACGATTCACGTCAACCGAACACTGCGTGCCTTGCGTGACGGAAACCTCATCGATATCCGCGGCGGCGTCCTCCAAATTTTAAACCGAAAGGCACTTATCACCCTGGCTAATTTCGACGAGAAATATTTATCGGGCAACAAATCTTTCGAATAATTTGGCGTTAAGAGACTGAAACGCACCATGGGCGCGCGATGGCGTGCTGCTATCCCCTCGCCCTAGCCATGGATTAACAATAAAATGCTGCCTCGAAATGAAACGGTATAAACGGGAGGCGCAAATGATTACCTGGATCAGTGCGGAATCCGATATTTTTCGAGTGGCTGTGGTGTTCAAGGAAGCTTATTCCTGGGCCAGCAGAGAGCAAAATTGTTCTGAGGCATCCGTTTGACCCAGACGATTGTCAAATTTTGTACTTTGTTGGCCGTACTCTCGCTTATCGCATGGTGGTCCTCCGAAACGCGGGCCTTGGAGGGTAGCGGCATAGTACTACAAGGTCTTGATAAAGTGACCGCACGAATTTCCAAATTTAGTGCGTCAATTGGCGAGCCCGTCACCTTCGGCACCCTTGAAATAACCGCTCGGGCATGCCATGAAAAACCGCCCGAAGAAGCACCCGAGAGCTCCGCTTTTCTCGAAATACGCGAGAAGCAAAGCGGCGAGCAATTAGAGCTACTGTTTAGTGGCTGGATGTTCGCATCCACACCTGGGCTCTCTGCGCTTCAACACCCTGTCTATGACGTCTGGGTGCTGGATTGCAACATGTTGAGCGAAAATTCAGATTCAAATGAATAGAAGGTAGCTTCATGTTCGAGAGCTGCGCGCAATTGTTCCAGGTAGGTGCCGCGAGGTAACTCGATTGCGCCGAAATTACTCAGATGCGGTGTGACGAACTGAGTATCCAGCAAGGTATATCCGCCTGCGCGTAGACGTTCGACCAAATGCACCAGTGCCACTTTGCTGGCATCACGTTCACGGCTAAACATACTCTCACCGAAAAAAGCTGCACCCAATGATACGCCGTAAAGTCCGCCCACCAATTGCTTGCCGCGCCAGCACTCAACGCTATGCGCGTTGCCCTGGTGGTGCAGTTCATTATAGACCTCAACAATGCCGCCATTGATCCATGATTCGACGCGTTTGGGTGTACTCTCAGAGCATTTTCGGATGACCTGGTCGAAATCTTTATTCACGGTGATTTGAAATTTTCCTGAGCGCACTGTACGGGCTAATCGACGCGGCAAGTGAAATGCGTCCAGGGGTATAACCCCGCGCCAGTCCGGATCAACCCAGAAGACCGACGGGTCGTCCTTACACTCCGACATGGGAAAGACACCGCAGGAATAAGCCTTTAGTACTAATTCTGGCGAAAATTCGATCATGAATTATTTAGCAGCCTGTTCATCTGCAATGAATTGTTCAAGCCAGTGTATGTCGTAGGCACCGTTGGCAAAATTCGCGTTGGCAATCAATTTGAGATGAAACGGAATTGTCGTCTCGACGCCCGCAATAACATATTCCTCCAGGGCACGTCGTAGGCGCATTAGGCATTCATTGCGGTTGGAGCCATGGACGATCACCTTGGCCAGAAGACTGTCGTAATAGGGTGGTACCGAATAATCCTGATAAAGCGCGGAATCGATGCGAACGCCTAGACCGCCGGGAGGGTGGTAGCCTGAAATCCGTCCGGGCGCAGGGCGGAAATTAACCGGATCCTCGGCGTTGATTCGACACTCGATTGCATGGCCGTTGAATTTGATGTCTTCCTGACGGTAGCCGAGCGAAGCGCCACTAGCGACACGAATCTGCTCTCGTACCAAGTCGATGCCAGTGATCATTTCGGTTACCGGGTGCTCTACCTGAATGCGCGTGTTCATTTCAATAAAATAGAACTCGCTGGCCTCATAAAGAAATTCAAGGGTCCCAACGCCGCGATAGCCGATTTTTCGGATC
>CAZUXZ010000163.1:0-15049 GCA_964624055.1 uncultured Rhizobiaceae bacterium
AGGCGGTCCTCACAAGGTCGAAGGCGTCGGAGTTGGTTTCGAATCGCCGTTTCTAGATCGCACGCGACTGGATGACATTAGGGCCATCGATCAGGCAGCCGCGTTTAACATGTGTCGCCGCTTGGCAAGTGAAGCGGGAATTTTTTGCGGAGCTTCGACTGGACTAAATGTAGTAGCCGCAATGGATATAGCGAATGAACGTGGTTCCGGTCAGCGGAGCGTTACACTGGGCTGCGATAGTGGTATGAAATACCTCGCTGAAGGTATCTACTCATAACCTGAAGTTAAAAGGTCCAAATCCCACCCCCGCCACCGAAATAATCCACCCCGTTCTCATGTCTGTGGGCGCGTGCCCACGGCCTTATTTAAAAACTCCACAATAATCGAATTAATTGCGTCGGGATTTTCAACTAGCCCCATATGGCGCAGGCCCGGAAGGATCTTCACCTGCGCGCTAGGAATACGCGCGGCCATCTGCCGTGCCATTTTGGGTGAATTACCGAGATCATCTTTGCAGGTAAGCACCAGTGTTGGGCAGGTGATGGCCGAAATAGAATTGACCAGCAGCGCGTCGTCTTCGGCAAAGAGGCGGTAGATCTCGGGGTAGACTTCAACGTCGTTTGCGAGGATTACCTTACGTACCTGATTGAGAACCTCAGGCTTTGATTCGGCAAAGCCGTCGGTAAACCAGCGTTTGAGCGCGGCATCGACAGTTGCGCCGGGGCCGTCTGCGGCGGCCTGTTTAGCTCGGACGCGCACGGCGGTGCGCTCATCGTTCGTTCGATCATGGGGCGAGTTGAGAATAACTAGGGCGCTGACGCGTTTAGGATGGGCAATGGTGTAGGCTCGCGCAATCATGCCGCCCAGTGAAAAACCCACAATTGATGTGTGCTCCAGCGCCAAGCTGTCGAGCAATTTGTCGAGTTGATCGACAAATTGATCCATCGCGTATGCGCCACGGTGTTTGACGCTTTCGCCGTGGCCAAGCAAGTCATAGCGCAGGACGCGAAAAGCGCTGGTCAAGGCAGGCAGCTGTTGATCCCACACGGCATGTGTCAAACCCAAGCCGTGGAGCAGAACCACTGGCGGACCGGCGCCATCGATGGAAAATGCCGTATCGGTCACAGTTTACGTGGAACCAGCATCTAAAGGTCCAGGGTACCCTCGGCCGGTACATCTTCAAAAGCGGGCATAACTTTATCGATGAAGAGGCGAAGCGAATTTTTCTGTTCAACCAAGGGCAGACCGTAGCTCGCCTGATAGCAATAGTAATCGACGCCGAGCGCCTCGTAGCGCTTGAGTTTGGCGATCGCCTCGTCGGGCGAGCCAAAAATCAGATTTTCGAGCAGGTTGGCGGGTTCGTATTCGGCTTGATTAGTTAGTAGCGACGGGTCAGGTGCTTGGGCAAAGCCGTTAATGACTGGCGCTAGATTGCGAAACAGATTTTCGAACTGGCGGCCTTGGTTGCGCACCGCCTCAATGTAGGTGTCGCGAGTTCTAGTGTCCTCGTATATAGCGGCGTGACGCATGGTCATGAAACGGGGTTTGCTTGCCTCTGAGTTGGCGGCGAGCGCACTCGTAAATCGCTCCATGTAGGTCTCGACCTCGGTGAAAGATCGTGTAAGCGCCCAGGTCATGACTGAACAGCCTTCCTTAACAGCCCAGTCGAAGGTGCTGGGATCTCGAGCGGCAACCCAGATTGGCGGATGGGGCTTCTGCAGGGGTTTGGGGCAGGAAGTTGCGGTGGGAAACGACCAGTATTCGCCGTCATGTTTATAATCGCCCTGCCACAGTGCCTTTAGCACGGGGAGTATCTCCTGCATCATGGGTACGCCAAGATTCGTCTCTATGCCGTTTGCCATGCGGTCGAACTCTCGCTGGTAGGCGCCCTTGCCGATGCCGAATTCCAGCCGACCATCCGATAGCAGGTCGAGTAGCGCTGCCTCTCCTGCAAGTTTAATCGGATGCCAATAGGGCGCTACCACAACCCCAGTGCCGAGCCGAATGCGTGAGGTGTGCGCTGCGAAGTGGGAAAGAAGTTGAAACGGGCCAGGTGCAATAGTCATCTCGATGGCGTGGTGTTCGGCGCCCCATACAATATCGATGCCGCCCTCGTCTGCCATCTGAACCATTTCAGTTACATGGCAAATTACCTCGCGCATGTCTTCATCAGGGTGCATGCGCTCTAGATTGATAACAAGATTAAATCTCATGATATAGGTGTCTTCGTGGCGGAATATTTTGTCCTGTCTGGGCCGTAGAGTAACGTTGAAAGAGGCCCTGTGTCAGCGCTTTAAGATACAGGACATGAACGTAATATCGTTAGATTTTGGCTTATAGACTTAGGGTCATATACTCAACCTATATTCTACTACCTAAATAAATTAATATAAAACAATAGTTTAGAGGTTTTTTTATTAATTTTAAATTCAAATCTATTTCTGGCGCAGTCAGCACATGGTTAATACCAGAATTTAGAAAATTGGTTTCATATGGTCAAATTTGGCACGCAACTAAATAAATCCATTATTCACTTGGATGGCTTTAGAAATGCAGCTAAAGCGCTTGGGATCGTCTGGTTCTTTGGTCGCGGCGGTTTTGTTATTAGTCTGATCCGCTTTACGGATTAGGAATTTGAACTTCAGCTTGTGCCCCCGGCCATCGTATTACGAATGGTTGTTGGTGAGGGATGCGAGAAAACTTTCTGCTTCGTCCAAATAATTTCTCTTTTTTTTCAGGGACCACTTCGCAAGTGTGCGATAAGGCATCGCCATGCGAGGATTGTTATCTAGATGAGCTTGATTGCGAGTCAAGAACGCCCAATAGAGGTAATTGAACGGGCATGCCTTTGGCCCAGTCTTCTTCTTTACATCATAGGCGCAACCCTTGCAAAAATCTGACATACGATTGATATAAGCGCCCGACGAGGCGTAAGGCTTAGATGCCATTTTGCCACCATCGGCAAATATGGCCATGCCCATCGTGTTTGGCATCTCGACCCACTCAACAGCGTCGGCGTAAACGGCAAGATACCAGCGTTCAATCTCCCTTGGAGCTATGCCGGCTAGTAATGCGAAGTTTCCAGTTATCATCAGCCGCTGAATATGATGAGAGTACGCGGTCACTCTAGTGCTTTTGATTGTCTTGCTTAGGCATCGCATATCAGTCTCGCCGGTCCAGTAAAATTCTGGAAGGGGGCGATTGGTACCTAATGCGTTGGCGTTGACATAATCGGGCATCATCATCCAATAGACCCCGCGGACGTATTCCCGCCAACCCAATACCTGACGAATGAATCCCTCGGCGGCATTGATAGGTATCCGATCCGCACGCCAGGCATCTTCAACCGCGGCACAAACTTCGCGCGGTGATAGCAGTCCTAGATTAAGGGAGGGCGCGAGTAGGGAATGATATAAAAAGGTCTCGTCTGACTTCATAGCGTCCTGGTAATCACCAAACCACTGTAGGGAATTGGCTATGAAATCCTGTAATACCACCAGTGCTTGGACACGTGTCACCGGCCAACTGAATGTATCGAGTTTTCCAAAATGATCTCCGAAGCGTTGTGCGACAAGGTCCATGACTTCCCGTGTAGTTGAATCGGGTTCGAAGCGAAGCCGTTTTGGAAAGAACACATCTGTTGGCAAACTCTTACGATTTTGTGCATCAAAATTCCATATCCCGCCTTCTGGCTGATCGCCAACCATCAGGAATTGAGTTTCTCGACGCATCTCGCGATAGAAATGTTCCATGCGCCAGCTACGTCGGCCTTTGGCCCATTCTTTGAACCTTTGCTTGCTAGCAAAGAAACGGTGATCTGATCGCATGTCGACCGGCAGGCCAAATTTGTGTGACCAGTTCTCAATCATCGCCTGTATTCGCCATTCTCCCGGCTCTGTCAGCACTAAGCGCTGCACCTGATGCCGCGTCAGGGCTCTTTCGACTTCCGAAGTGAGACTGCCCTTATTTGCGGAATCGTCTAACCGAACATAATCGACCTTAAGGCCGCGTTCGCGAAGTTGGTGCGCGAAGTGCCGCATGCTGCTCAGAAAAAGAACAATTTTCTGCTGATGGTGAGGGACGTATCGGCATTCATCGTCCACCTCGAGCATAAGCACGACATCTTTGGCTGCATCGATATCTACAAGCGACGAAATATCTGTTGATAATTGATCACCTAGAACCAGGCGGAGTGTTTTCATCTCAACTCCTGGAAAGAATGTTCCGTTGTCCGCTCACTAAGCCCTAAACAGAAAATTTTGGGGTAATATCTTGTCCGAGACCACTAACGTGCCCTCTCGCGTTAGACAGGGCAGTTTTTTCCTGGAAAATTTCCCTTCTTTCGCATTTTCGGCATGCTTCACCAGGGAACCGGTTTGCCGCGCCAATCAAAGAAGCTGCCAGTGTTTTCAGGTTTAAGATTGGCGATTACAGTTAGTAAATTCCTAGCTGCCTCTATTGGCGTGAGTGGAGAGTGATGACTGCTAACGAAGGGCGTTGAAAGCCTCGTTGTTACTGTCCCTGGATGGAGAGCCACGCAGATACCCTCTGGGTGTGTCCGTGCAAACTCGATCGCAACAGTGCGTAATAGTTGGTTCAATGCTGCCTTGGAGCACCGGTATCCATACCAACCGCCAAGCCGGTTGTCTCCGATGCTTCCAATGCGTGCCGAGAGGCTAGTAATTACGGCGCGACCTTGCCGGGGCAATAACGGAATAAAGTGTTTCAACAAAAGGGCCGGGCCAATGGTATTGACGGCGAAAGATTGACTAAGAGCATATGGGTCGAGATCTTTGAGCCTTTTTTCGGGTTGATACGCATCATCATGTAGGAAACCGGCAGCGTTGATCACAAGGCGTACGCGGCCTTTGGGCAGTTCGGAGGCTGCGTCGGCGATACTGTTTTCGTCACAAAGGTCTAGCGAAGGTCGACTTAGCTGAATGACCTGATCGAAATCCCTGGAATGGATTAGCTCCTCACATAGCGCGCTTCCGATCCCGCCGGTCGCGCCAACAATTACTGCAACCCCTGCGGTCATCAGATCAGCAGACCGGCCAGTAAAGCGAAAATGGCACCGGCCGAGAGCGGAAGTCGTAATAAGCGATACCAATTCGGAGCTATAGAAAATCTCAGATCGACAATTAGCATCGCGGCAAAACCTAGCGCAAGCATCATCAAACCTGTGGACACAGGCACAAGTAAGGCAACCCATCCCAGCAAGGCTGGGACTGTACTAACGAAAAGGGGACCGAGCATTACAGCTGGATCTGTCGATGCGATCACTAACCCCCACCTTACGCCGCCCAAAAAGGAAAGGATTACCGCCCCATAAGCTAGCAATGCCTGCAATGCTGCTTCATTCAACGATGAGGACGACGCTACACTAACTCCAGCGCCTACAAAGAAGGGGGTTAGCCCCAAAAAACCGAGCCAGAGTGCAGCTTTAGGGATATTGGGGAGATTGCGCAGAACGCTTATTGGTTCATAAAATTTGGCCACCATATTTCTTTACGGTACCTAGGCGTTATTGGATCAAACCTACCGTTTAATGACCTATGCGCCCTGAAGGTTTGAGCAAGTGATCCTAAGGCTTGTAACCTTCAAGTCCTGCCCTCCACCGCCACCCAATATCATTCTGCTAACTCAATGAGTCATAGGTTTCTAGTTTTGCTGAAGTGGTCAAGCAGGGCAAAATTCTCAATCTCCAAAGCTTAATTTAATCAGGTCTGCTGGTCTTTGATCTCGGTAGCAATAGGCCTTAAGATTGAAACGGTAATGAGCGATCTCAATCTCTGCTATACGCCGGCCACAGAGTTGGCCGCGCGGGTCCGTGCTAAGGACGTCTCGCCCGTTGAGTTGATCGAAAACTCTCTTGCTCGTATCGAGGAGGTCAACCCGACGCTTAATTGTTTTTGCTTCACTTTTCCTGATGAAGCGCTGGACAAAGCCAGGGCGGCGGAGGCAGCGGTTCTGGCGGGTCGCTCCCTGGGTCCGCTCCATGGTGTACCGATCGCAATCAAAGATGCGACGCCAACCAAAGGCAAACGCACCACTTTTGGATCGGTCATCTACGAGAACTGGGTGCCCGACTTTGATGCTCTCGTGGTCGAAAATCTTGAGGCTGCAGGCGGCATTATGGTCGGCAAGACGACGACGCCCGAGTTCGCGTTTTCCAGCAAAACTTTCAGCGAGCTGTGGGGGGTGACGCGCAACCCCTGGAACTCAGAACGCACATCAGGAGGCTCGTCGGGTGGCTCGGCAGCTGCGGTCGCCTCGGGCTGCGTGCCACTGGCCGAGGGCTCCGATGCAGGCGGTTCAGTACGCATCCCGGCATCCCACTCGGGCTGCGTTGGCTTCAAACCCCATTCAGGACGGGTCCCATTTGAGTGGCTGCCTACCCAATGGGACACCATGTTCTGCCATGGTCCGTTGTCGCGTACCATCGACGACGCATCACTTTTTCTCGATATCTGTCAGGGCCCTGACGAACGCGACCACAACACTCTCAGTCCTGCCCTCGACGTGCCTATCCCCACTCCCTCAGACCTCTCGGGCATGCGCCTCGCCCTCAACGTTGATCTTGGCTGTTACGCAGTTGACCCGGATGTCGAGGCTAACTTGCGGACATCGGCGAAAGTTCTCGAAGAGGGGGGTGCCGTTATTGAAGAGGTCGAACTACCCTGGACCCGTGAATTTCCGGAGGTCTGGTGGGATTACTGGTGCGCCTTTATGGCGACCCATTTTGGACATTTTCTCGATGAATGGCACGATCGAATGACGCCTATCATCGTCGAGGCTATTGAGCGCGGGGCAAAGCTGTCGGCGGTCGATCTGATGAAGACCGAGCTAATCTATACGCAAGCCTGGATGGCGTTGATGCCGATTCTGAAGCGGTGTGACGCCCTGCTCTGTCCGACCGAGTCAATCCCCGCACCGAGCGTCGATTATGATGAGTTCGCAAGCATCCAAGACGCGCACGGCGGCAAGTATATGAACATGGATATGACCATGCAGTTCAACGCTTTGATGCTGCCCGCGCTTTCGGTGCCATCTGGTTTTTCAACCGATAAGTTGCCGACAGGATTGCAAATCGTCGGCCGACGTTATGATGATCTGACTCCGCTTCGCATCGGTGCGGCGCTGGAGAGGGGTCTGCCTTGGGCTGGCGTGCGTCCACCGATAAGCAACGGATAGCCCCTATACTCGCCATCGTTATCACGTTAGTTCTTGATGCCAGGGCAGCGTGGACAAATCTCACTTTGTTTTAGATGAATCAGGAAGATTTCAATACGTTCTGCAATACCCTTTGGGCTTCCACACATGTAGTGCAATGGAGAGAGTCTCATGTGTGGAAAGTGGGAACAAAGGTATTCGCCATCGGTCATTGGAGGAATAGAAAACACCCTAGCATTACATTTAAGGCTTCCGAAATCGCTTTTGAAGTATTGCGGAACGAACCGGGTTTACAGCCAGCGCCATACTTTGCATCGCGAGGGTTGAAATGGATACAACACTATGCGGAACCCGGATTGTCGGACGAGAGCTTAAAATCATATTTGTCGCAATCTCACCACATAGTTTCCTCTGGTCTTACCAACAAAATTCAAAAAGAATTATTGGAGGTATTTGGGGAGTGGCGTGATAAGCACAACTAGCACGGCGTCGTGAGCATTGGCGGTAGCATCTAGGTCATCGTTTTTGGCTGGATAAGAATGCGTGACGGCGCACATTGATACTCATCTTTCTATGAACCGTTATGGTAGGTGGGGGCTTTAAGTCGCGGTCTTTGGCAACAGGGCGTTTATCTCAGACAATATGATTGTTCCGGAGTGGGACCTTTACTGCTAGCATCGCGACCGAATTTTGAAATCATAATGGGTTGTTAGATTAATTTAAATTTGACCTGATTTTTTGGGTTCTCAACGGCAAGATGGGGGACTTTCGTGGGCCGATTAGAAAATAGAATTGCGATCATAACGGGCGGTTCACGTGGTATGGGGCGCGGATATTGTGAACGCTTTGCGATAGAAGGAGCCAAAGTTGCGCTGATCTATCTTTCGAATGAAAAATCCGCAAAGGACGTACTATTTTCTATTGAAAAGGCTGGCGGAATCGCCAAATCGTATCGCTGCGACGTAACCAATCTCGCTGAGATTGAGATCATGGTATCCTCCGTCGTGTCCGATTTCGGTGGCGTGGATATCCTGGTCAACAATGCGGGAACTTATCTATTTACGCCCGCTGATGGCGAGGGCACCACAGAGGACATTTGGGATCAGCAGATAAATACCAATCTCAAGAGCACGTTCTTTTGCAGCCAAGCCGTAATTCCTCATATGAAAAAGCGTGGTGGAGGCAAGATCATTAACATCGGGTCAATTTTTGGTGTCGATGGATACCCCGGATCGTCGGCATACTGTGCGACAAAGGCTGCTAACGATATGGTGACAAAATGTCTGTGTTTGGAGCTTCGACCGCACAACATCCAAGTCAATACGTTGTCGCCGGGCTGTGTTGAAACAGAACTCAACGAGGAATTTCGGATGGACGAGAGCGGAGATTTTCTGCGTACGCTGCAAGAAAGGTTCGGTGAGGGCAATCCTTGGCTCAAACCGCACGAAACAGCGGGAACAGCCGTTTTCCTGGCATCAAGCGACGCAGATTCCGTCACCGGTGCGAACGTCATGGTCGATCTTGGTTACTCCGCGTACTGATCACGAAGCGTACTAAGCTGAAAGGATCAAGTAATGTGGCACGTGGGGATCGACGTTGGCGGGACTTTCACTGACCTATTCGCACTAGACAGTAGGACGGGCAAGGGGATCAGCTCAAAGGTTCTGACGACCAAGCGCGATCGCTCCGAAGGCGTGTTCAATGCGCTATCAACTGCGAATATAGAGCCGCAAGAAATCGAAAGTCTTGTTCACGGTAGCACGACGGCAACTAACGCGCTGATTGAACGGAACTACCCACCCGCCGCGATGATAACGACCGTGGGTTTCCGCGATGTGATTGAGATAGGCCGGCAACGTCGGAAAAACCTATTTGATCTTCATCAACAGCGACCGAAACCGATGATCCCGAGACGATTTCGATTCACCATAGCAGGCCGATTGGGGGCTGGCGGTGAAGAAATTTATCCGTTCGACGAAAGGGCTGCTCGGTCTCTGGCTGAGCAACTTAGGGAACAGAATATTGGCTCCGTCGCTATTTGCTTCATCAATGCGTATGTCAATCCTAGCCATGAACAACACATGCGCGACATTCTAAGCGAGGTGCATCCTAGCTGTGCAGTCGCAGTATCGTCCGACACGGTGCCTAAATTTCGAGAACATGGCCGCTTTATGACCACCGTGGTGCGCGCTGTACTTTTACCAGTAATGTCGAAATATTTCGATCGCCTCGAAAGCGGTCTAGTTGCTGGTGGGTTTGGCGGGAGCCTTCTCATTTTGAAGAGCAATGGAGGCATCATGGGTGTTGATATCGCCCGTGAGCGGCCTGAGGAACTGATAGAATCAGGGCCAGCCGGTGGCGTGGCATATGCACGCCATCTTAGTCAGGAAACAGAGTTTCGGAATATAATTAGCACTGATATGGGCGGAACGACCTTCGATGCGTCGATTGTGGAAGACGGGGAGGGTCTTATAACCCATGACTACGATCTTGAATGGGAAATGCCTCTGATAATTCCGATGCTGGACATTCGCAGCGTCGGAGCAGGCGGAGGTTCAATCGCGTGGGTCGACGCGGGAGGCTCATTAAGAGTTGGCCCGCAGAGCGCTGGTTCGGAGCCTGGACCTGCTTGCTATGGGCGGGGCGGGATTGACGCGACGGTCACTGATGCAAATTTGCTTATGGGTCGGCTCGAGCCAACATTAAGCGGTAAGTTTGAACTCGATAGCAAGGCGTCGGCAAATGCCGTTTCGAACCTGGCGGAAAAAATTGGGTTGAGTACACTCGAGGCAGCCGAAGCAATCATAGCTATTTGTTGCGAGAACATGGCTCAGGCGATCAAGTTGGTGCTGATTGACCGCGGACGCGATCCACGCGACTTTGTACTTACAAGCTTCGGGGGAGCGGGGCCCATGCATGCTTGCGTAATTGCACGGTCTATGAGCATTCCGAAGGTAATTATACCTGCGAATGCGGGTGTGGCATCCGCGTTTGGTGCGATCGCTATGGACCTTCGCCATGACTTGGAGGATTTCTATTTTGGCGATGTGGCGACCGCCGATTTCTATCGCCTCAATGAACTTTACGCTAATCTGGAGACGCGGGGCCGTGCGTTGCTAAGGCGCGACGGCGTCGCCGAAGAGAGTGTGTTGCTCAGGCGCAATGCCCAAATGCGATACATTGGTCAATTCTGGGAGGTTTCGTCTTCTATTCCGGCAGGGACTTTAACGGACCACTCAGTTGCACAGATTAAAGAGTCCTTCCACAACGCACACAAAACAGAGCACGGTGTTTGTTCACCATCGTTTCCAATTGAGATTGTCAGCATTGGTTTGACTGCAAATGGGGAGTTCAGCACTAAACCTGATCTCATAATCTCTGAGCGCTCTGAGGGGGAGACCTTGCGTGGCACACGTGAAGTCTATTTTGATGGCTCTTGGCTGCCGGTGCCTATCTATGCTGGGATTAACCTCGGTGTTGGAGAAACTGTTCAAGGCGCAGCTATTATCGAGTACCCACATTTCGAAACGGTATTGCCCAGGGACACTTCGGCGATTGTCGACCGGGCTGGAAACTTGATTGTATCCATAAATTAAACTGCGACGCTGCGAATGAGGAAAATGGGATGACTTGTACAATCAAGAAAACTCAACGCGGTTCCCGAGAGCTAGATCCAGTAACATTTGAAGTGCTCCGTAATCAGCTCGATTTCTGCTGCGATCGAATGTCCAAGGTTCTCTATAAGACCGCATTCTCTCCGATCCTGAGTGATATTCTGGATTTCTCTAATGCGGTGTATGACGCGGACATTCGGCTGCTTGCCCAATCGCCAGGCTGTCCAATCCACATGGCAGCCATGCATTTTGCAGCACAGGAGTCTATTAAAGAGTACGGCCGTGACAATCTCCGACCCGGTGACGTTATTGTGCTCAACGACCCGTTCGCCGGTGGAACCCACATCCCAGACATCACCTTCACGATGCCAATTTTTGTTAAGGACGAGTTGCTTGGATTCGCCGTTAGTCGCGGGCACTGGCAAGACCTTGGCGGTGGGGCTGCGGGAGGGCAATCATTCGGCACTCACATTGCTGGCGAGGGTTTGCGTATACCGCCGATGCTGATTTTTAATGAGGGCATACTCAACAACGACCTGTTTCGGTTGATTCGTAATAATACTCGCTGTCCCCAATACATTGAGGGTGACATTCAAGCGCACATGGGGGCGCTAAAGGTGGCGGAGCAGGAGTTGCTCCGCGCTGTGGAGCGCTATGGCATCGATATTGTCCGTACGGCTATGCGCGAGCTGATCGCCTACACTAATCGAATAACTCGCCAACGCATCGAGGCGTTACCTGACGGCGAGTATGAGGTCGAAGATATCGTTGATACTGACGGTTTCTCCACCGCTCCCATCAAGCTGATGGTTAGAGTGATCATCAGTGAAGAGGAGCTGACCGTCGACTTCACCGGGAGTGATCCCCAATGCATCGGCGCGATCAATTCTCCGTTGGCGAACACCTATTCAGCTGTTTATCTAGCTCTGCGTTTTTTCCTTTGCCCGGAAGCGCCTGCTAACGCTGGTCTCTTTGAGGCAATCAAGATCATTTTACCGGATGATTGTTGGCTCAATGCCAAATGGCCAGCGCCGACAATCGGTTGTACCACCGTGACAGCAGCCAAGATAAACAGTGCTATTTGGATGGCCATGGGACAGGCGGACCGAGATAACGCTATCGGCGGGACGATGTCAGACTGCAATTGGCTAGTTTGCGCAGTCACTGACCCACAAACTAACGAGCAAACTATATTTTCCGACCTACCTGCAGGTGGCTGGGGCGGGATGCGAAACCATGATGGTGTTAACGTCAACTACGATCCGACGGGTAACTGCATGAACCTGTCGGCGGAAGTTGCTGAACTCTGCTATCCCGTGACTTATGAGGCATTCGAGATTCGTTGTGATTCGGGAGGCGCGGGTTTGAGTCGAGGTGGTCTGGGCGCCAAACTTCAAATTCGATTCAAGGGGCATTCGGAACTCAGTATAGAGACGTCACGAACCATTGAGGGCAGTCCCGGAATTGAGGGTGGTGAACGCAGTTCTGTTCAAACGCTCTACAAGATAAATTCTAATGGTGAACGGGAAGTCATCGGCGGTTGGAAAAGCGACAACGAGTGGCTCAACCCGTTACTCGCAGCTTATCGATTCAACGGTGGAGAGGCGTTTAGCATTGAGACCACCGGTGGAGGTGGATTGGGAAATCCATTTTCCCGGCCACCGGAAAAAGTGCTGGAGGATGTGCTTGATGATTACGTATCGATCGATGCTGCACGCAAACATTATGGCGTCGTTGTTGACCCTACAAAACTGGACATCGACAGAGTAGCCACAGACGAAGTTCGCGCGCGAAGGGTCGAATAATGGCGATTCCTGCCACGGGCTTAAAACATAAAGTTCCCAGGTTCAAGTTTTAGCCCCCCATTAATCAACAATAGACCTCTAAATCAATAGGTTAGGGGGCTTTTTTGTTTCATTTTTAAATTCATATCTGTTACTGGTAAAACCTTGGCATTCAGGTTCGAATCAGATCATCCTTGATACAATTATGAGCTTGATAGCCTGATAGAGTGAGGCAATTAATTAAGCGTTTACAATGGGGTATGGAATGAAAGCTGATCATGCTCAGAAATCAAAATTGACACATTTGCCTGATGTCTATTTCGATGTGCGCCAGCAAAGTCTTAATCTTGTTTCAGGCCTCACAGATGCCGATGCGACAGTCCAATCTATGCCTGATGCCAGCCCGGCCAAATGGCATTTGGCACACACCACTTGGTTTTTTGAGACACTGAGTTTATTGCCGAAATTTGGCGCCGACAGCGTCTTCAACCCCGCTTTCGCACTGCTCTTCAATTCATATTATGAGTCTCTAGGTGCACGTCACCCGCGTGCTCAGCGTGGCATGTTGACCCAACCTTCTCTAGATCAAATTTTATCCTACCGTGCTCATGTCGACGAAGCCATGGACAAGTTATTTCGGTCTGATATTTCGGCGGCGGAAGAAGCACTGGTGATACTTGGAATCAACCATGAGCAGCAACATCAGGAATTGCTCCTAACAGATATCTTGCATCTGTTCGCTCAAAATCCTTTATGCCCAGCGTACAAGTCGCCGGAGCCGCTGGTGTGCAGTGTGCCCCAAGCATTGGCTCAAAAAATGCTTTCTTATGATGGCGGGGTGATCAAGATCGGCCATAGTGGCGGTGATTTTGCTTTTGACTGCGAGGGGCCGCGCCACGAAACACTGCTTCGTTCTTATCGCATTGCGCATCGCGCGATAACTAATGGCGAGTGGATCAGCTTTATTGAGGATGGCGGTTATAATAATTCCTTGCTTTGGCTTTCGGATGGGTGGGCCTATGCGCAAGAAGAGGGCTGGCAGGCGCCAGGTTATTGGCGGAAGGTTGACGGCGCCTGGCACACTATGACTTTGCGTGGCTTTCAGCCTGTTGACAAGATATCTCCGGTTTGCCACGTCAGCTATTTTGAAGCTGACGCATTTGCACGCTGGTCCGGCAAGCGCTTGCCGAATGAGGCTGAGTGGGAGAACGCAGCCAGCGCACTTGCTATGAAAGGAAACTTCGTTGAGTCCGGCCGCCTCCGTCCGGCTGCGGCAACTCTACAATATGATCAGCCTGGACAGATGTACGGAGATGTATGGGAATGGACACAAAGTCCCTTTTGCGCCTATCCCGGTTTCAAGCCACTTGCCGGCGCAGTGGGAGAATATAATGGTAAGTTCATGTCAGGCCAATATGTGTTGCGAGGCGGCTCGTGCGTTACGCCGGGCAACCATATTCGCGCTACTTATCGCAACTTCTTCCAGCCGGAAAAACGTTGGCAATTTTCAGGACTACGTTTAGCTGAGGATCTTTGACAGTTTTGAATTTAACGCCAACTATAGAACACGAAGCTCTTGATATGAACGACGTCTCTGATGAATTTAGGCACGCAGTGGTGCTTGGTCTCTCGGCACCTATAAAAACTCTCGAATGTAAATATTTCTACGATGAAGTTGGATCAGAACTATTCAATCAAATTTGCGGCACACCCGAATATTATCTAACGCGAACTGAAAACCAAATCCTTACCAGTTGTGTTGCCAAAATATCAGAGATTGTTGGAGAAAGAGCGGAAATCATCGAGCTTGGCAGCGGCGCTAGTTTAAAGACACGCCTGTTGTTGGAAGCGCTTAATCGACCGCGCGTGTACGTTCCTGTGGATATTTCGGCTGAATACTTGTTGCGGGCGACCGACGCGCTACAACACGACTTCCCGATGCTTGATATTTCTCCGATCATAGCAGACTTCAGCAAGAACCTTCACATTGCGCGACGCGAAGGGGAAGGCAACAGGCTGTTGTTTTTTCCAGGATCCACTATTGGAAATTTTAAGCCGGAAGAGGCTGTAAATCTACTTTCACGCACGCTTAATGATCTTATGGCTGATTATTTTCTTATCGGTTTCGATTTAGTTAAGGAAAGAAAAACACTAGAAAGTGCGTATAACGATGCCTCTGGAATAACAGCAGCGTTCAACTTGAATTTGCTCAAACGCATCAATTCTGAGCTTAACGGTACTTTCGATATTTCTAAGTTTCGGCACGAGGCACGTTATAATCACGCGAAGAGGCGAGTAGAGATGCATATTGTTAGCCTAAAAGCACAAAGAGCTCGCATCGGCGAGTTGGAGTTAGACTTCGCATCGGGCGAGAGTATCCATACGGAAAACTGTTACAAATATTCATGCAACTCGTTTGAAGCCATGGCGACTGAGGCTGGCTGGCGCATGGAGCGCGTTTGGACAGACGAAAAAAAT
>CAZUXZ010000164.1:0-3429 GCA_964624055.1 uncultured Rhizobiaceae bacterium
GGATTCCTTAGGAGAACGACCGGTCATGTTAAGGCGGTAGATGACGTTAGCTTCTCAGTGTTTGAAGGAGAGACCCTAGGCATTGTTGGGGAAAGTGGATGTGGCAAAACAACCACTGGACGCGCAATTATGAGGGCGGTAGACCCAACTTCTGGAGATGTGATGTTCCAGAAAAGAGATGGTGACATCGTAAATGTAGCAAATTTGCCGTCGAGCGAACTCAAAAATGTGAGGGAAGAAATGCAAATAGTATTTCAAGACCCTTTTGCATCTTTGAATCCCAGAATGACAGTTTTTGACATAGTGGCAGACCCTCTAAGAGTAAACAACGTCGCTTCAGGCCAGGAATTAGAAGACACCGTGAGTCAACTGTTACGAACAGTGGGATTGGCACCTGAACTATCTCGAAGGTACCCTCATGCATTCAGTGGAGGACAGAGACAGAGAATTGGTTTTGCCAGGTCATTAATAATGAACCCACGTCTAGTCATCGCCGATGAACCAGTCTCAGCCCTAGATGTCTCCGTACAGGCACAAATACTTAACCTCATGCAGGATTTACAATCCAACCTAGGGTTGACATATGTATTTATAAGTCATGACCTGAGTGTGGTTCAATATATTTGCCACAGAGTGGCTGTGATGTACGTAGGTAAAATAGTTGAACTCGCACCTACTGAAAAACTATTTACCGAACCGAAACATCCCTACACACAGGCTTTGCTAGACGCGATCCCAATAGCAAATCCAAATGTAGAAAGTGGGAACAGGGTACTTGAAGGCGAAGTTGCAGATCCATCAAATCCTCCCACAGGATGTTATTTCCACCCGAGATGTCCTTTTGCAGAAGAAAAATGTAAAACTGAAGATCCTCCATTCAAGGCAGTGGGAGACGGTAGTTTTGCAAAATGCCATTTCGCAGGAGAAATAGATCTATCAGGTGTGGCAGACTCTCAATAAAAACTCTTATGTGATTTAACTTAACTATAATGCAGGAAAAGAATTCCAACGCTCTAGAACGTAGACAAGCTTATAGGCTGGAAGTTTTGAAACTACGGTTAGTCATACTTCCGATAATGTTTTCCTTGGGAATGTGTCTAGTATTTATAATCGCCCTTACTAGGGTTAACGAATTAATATATACCCCTGTTCATCTTCCATTGAGGCCAGCTATTTTTCTCGGTTTTGCAGGCGGTGTCGGGGGACTTATTATTGGTCATTTACTGGTTCAATGGATTAGCCGAAATGCAGAAAACGACAGAGGAAAAGTCTTTTGGGTCATTGTGTTTTTCTCAGTAACAATAGGACTCCCATTAATCACAGGAGCGATGATGCCATTAGCCGTTTACTTCATGGGAGTCTCTGCAAGTAATTTTGAGACCGTTGAGGCTATTGTGGATGGCTTTTTCAGAGCACTAATCCTTGTACCCAGAACGGTAATAATTACCGGTGCAACCGGGTTATTCGCCGGGGCATTAGTATCTGCAATATTCTGTATTTTGATCGCAATTTATGATAAATTTTGTCTTCGAAAGGTAGGGCCTATAAACAGTGTAATTGCAGCCAGTATTGTAGCTGCGTCTATTCTGGTGTTAACACGTACAACACCAGCAGATGTACTTTCAAAGTTAGGTTGAATACAAAACAATACTTAAGTAATAAAGCCTATGATGCTTAACATCATAGGACGATAGGAGGAATGTCAAATGAAGTCTGACAGAGCTCAAGTTGCCCATCTAATGAGAAGAGCCGGTTTTGGGGCAACCCCATCTGAACTGGACTATTTCACACAGAACAGGACCTATGAAAGCATAGTAGAAGAACTCGTAAACCCAGAAAATACTGAGGAGATAGATGCCAGATTCATAAATAGATACTACTCAGGTGAAGGTGTTCCACCCTATGTTGGGAAGTGGTTATTTAGAATGATTAACACAAAGAGACCATTAGAAGAGAAAATGGCCTTATTCCTCCACCACATATTCCCTGTCGCATGGGGTAAAAGTGAACATGGCCCATCAATATTTACCGAGATTGATATGTTTAGACGAGTTGGACTAAGCAATTTCAGAAATATACTCGTCGAATTATCAAAAGATCCGGCTATGATTTATTGGCTTGATAATAATGAAAATCATAAATCAGAAATAAATGAGAATTACGGAAGAGAGCTACTTGAATTGTTCTCGATGGGAGTGGGAAATTACACTGAAGACGACATAAAGAATGCTTCCAGAGCATTCACTGGCTGGACATTCAGCCAACCTATACCAATTTATCCTCAGGGGCATTATCCTGCTAGGTTCGAATTTCACCCTGATGACCATGACAACGACGAAAAAACATTTCTGGGACAGAAAGGAAATTTCAATGGCGAAGATATCATCGACATCATAGTCAAACGGAATGCTACCGCCACATTTGTATCACGTCATCTTTGCAATTTCTTTGTAGAAGATGAACCACAGGTTCCAGCTTGGAATATAGAGCCTCCGAGAAGCCCAGACCTTGTAAATCATTTGGCTAAGACTTTTGCTGATTCAGATGGAAATATGCGATCAGTACTTAAAGAACTATTCAATTCTGAAGAGTTCAAAGAATCCATAAATAAAAACAAAGTAAAAAGTCCTACGGAACTAGTGGCAGGGGTAATAAAACAGGTAGGCAATTTCAGGGAAATAAAACCTGGGCTAGAATCCTATATAGGGGCGCTTACGGTGATGGGACAAAGTCTGCTGAACCCTCCCACGGTTGAAGGCTGGCATACGGGTACAGAATGGATCGATTCCGGTACTTTAAGCGAGAGAATAAATTTTGCGTCAACTGAATTCAGTGACGACGAAAGCCCTGGAGTCAGGGAATTAATTGACAGAGCAGGAAGTCTTGATGATGATCCTAAACAATTAGTGGATAGATGTTTGGACCTACTTGGTGGAGTACAAGTAAGCCAAAACACTCATGGCGAATTAGTGGAATATGTATCAGGACTAAAAACATCCGATGAACCTTCAGATATGACGGACTTGATAAAAATGATAGTCTCCACCGTAGATTACCAATACGCCTGATTACAATTAGCATCAGATTTATAACCTAAAACGGGAGCAAGGGAAGAATGGTTACAGAAAATAAAGAAAAAGTCCTAGTAGTAATCCAACTCACTGGGGGAAACGACTTTATGAACACTATAGTCCCGTACACAAATGGGCACTATTACGACGCGCGAAAAAAAGTTGTTATAAAACAAGACGAAGTTATTCCAATCAATGACACCCTAGCATTTAATCCAAATAATGCGGCTTTAAAACCTTTGTTTGATAATGGGAAACTGGGAATAATACAGGGGATAGGGTATCCAGATTCTAACCGTTCACACTTCCGAGGAATGGACATATGGCACACTTGCGAGCCAGACAAGATTGGTACAGA
>CAZUXZ010000165.1:0-7614 GCA_964624055.1 uncultured Rhizobiaceae bacterium
CAGTTCTGGCTCCAAGCGAAAAGATCGCCAGGCCCAGGCAGGCTAGCGCAGCAGCGCCCCAAATATATATAGTAGGACGTTCATCGAAAAAGAGAATACCCCAAATAAAACCGCCCAGTACCACAAAGTAACTAAATTGCGAGAAATACACTGGGCCCACGACCCGTACCAATGCGAACCAAGAAACCATCGTTGCCGCGGTGATACCAGCAGCATAGAGTACGATGAGAGCGCCATCCAAAGTGGGACCGGGAAAAATAAAGTCCTCCCCAGTCGCAAACATGGTTGGTAAAAGAAATACACTAGCTGCTCCTTGCATTCCTGTCGCCATTGCAAGCGATGGCGCCGCTGGTGGTCTCAAGTAGGCAGCCATTGTATTCGTGGCTGCAAAGCAGAGTTGCGCGACCATAGCCAACAGTACCCAGCCAAGCATGTCGCGAGACGGTAAACCCATATCCGGCACCAGTACCAGCAGCATACCGGCCAATCCAAAACACAGGCCAATCAGACCCGATACGCGAAACTTTTCGATTTTTACGGCATAGCTGAGTGCATAGGTTAGCAAGGGAACCAAAATCATCAGGAGGGTGACAATCCCAACGGGAACCTTCGCGGCCACATAGACCAGTAACGGTGCTGGAATTGCTACACCGAGCGCACCGAGTACTAAATAGGCCCGAAGGCTTGGCCAAGATAGTTTGGGCAGCTCGCGTCGGATAACTGCCGGTATGCCGGTTGCTGCGAAACCAATAAGAGAAAGCCAAAACACGTATCCGACGTATGGCAGGTCCGCGTCGGCACTCATCTTATTAACGGGGAATACGCCGCTGTACAGTAAACCTACTGCTACAAGAGCGGGAATATAGATTAACTGTGCGCTGAACATGAACAGATACGTTTTCTTAGTGCTAGTAATATTGGCACATTAACTTGCGTGAACAGCTTTCCGATTGGTGAGGCGCAGGTGGCGCAGCACCCTCACAACGTGCCTCTATAACGCCGCATTGTGGGCGACGAATATGGGCCTGTTCTTCCCCCACTACGGAGCGGCAGCGCGGGTAAATTGTTGGCGAATCGGTCCAGCCATTTGCCGACACCATCCAGTCCAGCGCCGTTGTCATAGAGCCATAAAGTGCAGGCACGCCGACGTTCGTGGATGCGGTTGGCGCGCGCCGAACATAGTGACGGGCGGGTCAGCCGCTCACCACTTTGTGGGGTCAGTCTTGCACGGTGTCTGAATCGCTCATGCCAGGGTCATCTCGAACCGTGTCGCTATTACCAGACACGTCGGCGCTTCCCTCTGCAGCGCTTGCTGCAGTTTTACGCTCAGCTCGAGCTGCCGCCCGTGCGGCCTTTTTTTCGGCCTTCTGGCGTTCGCGCTCAATACGTTCAAACCGATAGTTAGGTTTTCGGGGCAACGAAAGTTCCCCTCGTTATCTAGGTAAAGTTTTGAGTGGCCAAGCCGCCCGTTACCCAAATTAGTCTATGAGCGACAGGTTCTCAGCAGCCATTTTTCCATCGCGGCCCGAAACCAATTCAAACGACACGCGTTGGCCTTCTGACAGACCGGGCAAGCCAGACCGTTCGACGGCGCTGATGTGCACGAACGCATCTTTCGAACCATCTTCCATTTCGATGAACCCAAACCCTTTTGTCGGGTTGAACCATTTAACAGTACCAATAGCCATTTATTTACTCCTACTCTCTGGTGCCAGCTAACTTACAAAATGGCGAGCGTGTTGCAAGCGCAAGCTGAGAGAGATGGGACTATTTTGTCACCTTTTTTGCATTATTGGGCGCTACGGGTGCTATAGGGTGCGATTTTTTATTTCCTAAGTATTTGAATTATATAGATATTTCGTAGTTAGCCAGCGCCTTCGGGAGGGAGGTGTCAGTGGTTCGAATCCACTCACTCCGACCAATTTTTTTAATGACTTAGCTGCCAATTGTAGCAAGTGACACCTTCAGGTGTGACATAATTGCGGCACGAAAGATCGGAAATTGGACCACTTTGGACCGAAACCAAGGCTTGGACAGACCTAGGCTATAAATCGTCGAAATCTCCACTGCGACCCTTGCCGTTCGCAAATCGGGCAGCCCCTTCAATTCCTCTCGTCACTTCCGACTTACTGTTCCACCACTCCTGTCGCAAGGCGTCGCGCAGGCCGAGCCCATGCTGGGCACGAGCGGATCTGCGATCGGCGCGGACACAGCTTTGCGGGAAACGGGAGATGTCCTGTGCCAAAGCTTCGGCTTTTTCACGCACCTCACCCTCGGGCACCACATATTCGCAAAGCCCGATCGCAAGCGCTTCCCGTGCGTTGACCCTTCGCCCCGTAAGGATGAGATCCATGGCTCGGCCCTCTCCCACGAGACGCGGCAGGCGTACTGTGCCACCATCAATCAGCGGTATTCCCCAGCGGCGGCAGTACACCCCCATGAAAGCTGTTTCCTCCATAACCCTCATGTCCGCCCATATCGCTAATTCCATGCCGCCGGCCACAGCTGGGCCAGCGATTGCGGCGATCACGGGCTTTGAAAGTTCCAAACGGCTTGGTCCCATAGCAGCCATAGGTGGCTCACCCTCGTCGGGAAAATCATATGTGGCTAGTGCTTGCACCCCTGACAGAACCGAGACATGCTTCAAATCCCATCCCGCACAAAATGCACCGCCTTCGCCCCAGAATACGGCCACAGCGGCATCGTCATCGGCGTCAAATGCCAGGAAAGCATCATATAACGCAGCTGCACTTTCCGGGTTCATGGCGTTACGTGCGTCCGGGCGCGAATGGATCACGGTCCAT
The DNA here is from genome assembly GCA_964624055.1 of uncultured Rhizobiaceae bacterium. Lineage (GTDB taxonomy): Bacteria > Pseudomonadota > Alphaproteobacteria > UBA828 > UBA828 > PTKB01. The sequence continues at coordinate 2,805 of CAZUXZ010000165.1, forward strand.
ACAGCACCGTCTTTTTCCACGCTAACCACCATCGGGCATATCTCCGTAATTGCCAGTGAGATACTTATCTCGAATATTGATTTAGCGCCTCCGGGGGACGACCCTGGGCGCAATCAAGCGCTGCACCTCAGGATCGTGCGGCTACATGAAAACCAAAAAACTCCATTGAACATAGAGCCTAAGCCCTCCGCCCAAGCGTTGGGGCACATACGAAGATAATGAAACCGTCAAATGGAAAAAGAATCAACCTAAGTGCCAAAGCCTTGCTCAGCGGGTTGGACCCCGGCTAAGTCGACGTAATCCTTACGCGCTGGGAAGGGATACACCAGGAAGCAGGTGTGGCACGTTGTGGCACCACTGGGCGCGACTCATTCCCCGCTAAGTCAAAGCGTGAGGGACATAAGGCACTTTATTAGCTTCGACTAGGTTATCGAGTGTGCTTGTGAAGGTCTACATGACGGCTATTTTGGTGACGCATTTATTTTTGACTCTGGATAACTTAGTTTGGCCACATTTGTGAGTTAGGTTTAATTATATTTCGAAGTTGTTGTGGCCAGCATGACAATGAATTCGTGGTTGTGTACATTGATTGACATTATTTGCTTCCTCCTTTGAGAGGGCGTTGCGTGCGGTGCGGCGTTTATAATCCTGCTTTGCGGGCAACGAATACGGGCCTGTTCCTCCCGCACTATGGCGCCATGTGATGACGAATATTTAGTCTGGTTCCCCAACTATGGCGAAGGCGCGACGAACCATCGACGCCTTTTTCATCGATGTTCGCCGGGCGATAGAACACGATCTGAACTGATCAACGCGCCGTAGTGCCACCATCTACCGGAACGATGGCACCCGTAACAAAGGTTGCTGCCTCCGACGCGAGAAACATAACGAGGTCAGCAACATCCTCGGGCTCACCTATTCGCCCGATGGGGATATGCTGTTTCAGTCTTTCGCGAATTTCTACTGATGAAATCTCCTTCACCGCCAAGCCCGCCTCCATCATCGGCGTATCGATATCACCCGGACAAACGGCATTGACGCGGATATTGTCGCGAGCATGGTCCAGCGCCAGTACTTTGGTAAACATCACCAGGGCTCCCTTCGTCGCACTATAGGCGGCAAGGTTTTCGTAGCCGATCAAACCGCATTCTGAGGACATATTGATAATCGTGCCGCTGCCCTGTTGTTTCATGTGGCCGATGGCGGCGCGCGACAGGTAAAAAACGGAACTAAGATTTGTATTGAGCAGCGTTTGCCAGGCTGCGTCTGTATGGCTCTCAATCTTGCCATGCATTACGATGCCTGCATTGTTGAAAAGGATATCGAGACCACCCAAACGGGCGACGGTATTTTCAACCAAGCTATGGCAAAATTTAGCATCTGCGACGTCTCCGGTAATCAGCTCTCCGGTGCCACCTAGGTCGACAATCTCGGCCAACACGACTTCACCCCGTGCGCGGTCCCGCCCCGAAACCATCACGCGTGCACCATGTGCTGCGAACGCTTTGGCCGTGCTTGCGCCGATGCCCGAGGTGGCACCCGTGACGAGAACAACTTTCCCGGCGAACGCGGTGGGAGAAAATGTTTTTGCGACCATGATTTACCTCTTCACACTGTTAGAAGTTCGACAATCGAGAATAGGGAAATTCCGTGTGCAAGCCTATGGGCTGACAGACTATCGCCACCGCGTGGCCGCAGCACGCGCATGTAGGTGGCGAATAGGTCATGCCGTATTATCGCTTAGAATGACCACGTAGGTCGGAAAATAGGGGCGAATTTGTGATTGGGCACGAATAAGGCACAAAAAGGTGTAACTGGGCACTAAAGGGCGCTACCAGGTTTGACGGATTGGCGTTAGTTATTAATTTATAAATAGTTTGAAGCAAAAAATCCCCGCCGAAGCGGGGATCTCATATTGCGTTACTCTATGGGTTCTGGAAGCACCCATTCACCCTTCCATGAGGATCTAAAGTTACTGCCGTCTGCGGTAATGGGCCCAACGAAAGAGCATTGCCCACTACCTGTTATGCCGGCATATTTCCCAGTGCCGCCATTCACAACCCATGTACAGTCGCTAAAATCGGGCGTAGTTGCGCTAAATGCTGCTACCCAAATATCTCCGTGAATGTCAGTTACTGAACAAATTCCCTTCCAAACTATCGGCGCTCCTTCTGCTGATAGCAATAAGGTTGAATTACAATCGGCCACTTTATCAGAAGGGAAGTTTGCAGCAGATGGATCTTCAATCCAAAATCCATGAGCTGTCCGTTTTATCAATGTGGAGCCGTCCGTTAGCGGCGTCGCCGTTGAAGAGGTGACGGTTGTGACGGCTTGTCCAGAAGTTGGAACTGTTGTTCCCGCGAGTGCAACATTTCCTACTGCAAAAGTGAGTGTCAGAACAAAGGCAGTTGCTAGGGCTAGGACTGAGAAATTATAAAATTTCATTACTGTTCTCTCTTTGCTGATGGATTTTAAGCGATACCTCTTTAGAGTGGCATGATTTACTCCCGCCACTGTCCCCAATAAATTACACAAACACAAGCTCCAGCGAGGGCAATGCTCCAGAGCGATTTCCGACCTTTTGGGAATTTATGGGTCGTCTAGACAAGCTGCGTGTTCAGCTTGTCGATTGTTGAGGTGCGCGCAATTTGTTAATCATAATTTTTTGAAAATGAAATAACGCGCGGTCGGAGAAGATATATGAACATTTGTATCGTATCAGAATTTACCTGCACCTTTGATGACTTTCAAGCCATGGTCGAGCAATCAGCAGCTAAAGCTGGTTCATGGTTCCGTAGCTACGAATTAGCTAAGGTCAACGATCACAAATCCGTATTGCTATTGGATGTTACGGAAGTAGGTGAGTTGGCTGCCTTGATGTCCACGCCTGAGATGAAGCAGTGGGATAAAGAGAATGGCTGTGTCGATATCGTCTACACGATGGAAAGCGTGAGCTGATTATCTCTTTTCGTGGGAAAAATCACTCGCCTCGACAATAAGCCGCGTGATTAGCTTTTCGATTGTTGAGGCGCAGGCGGTGCAGCACCCCGACAACACGCTTCTATAACCCCGCATTGCAAATAGCAAATACGGGTATGTTCCTCCCGCACCAAATTATAAAAAACTGCGAGTGAGGCGATGCTCACCGACGAGATGAAAAGGCTGATCCGCGACCATAGCGCGGGCATGGTTGCATCGATCAATGACGATGGCACGCCATCTGTATCGCCGAAAGCGACGTTCGTTGTACTCGACAGTTCGTCGATAGCGTTCGGAAACATCCGCTCTCCCGGTACTCTTGCGAACATCCGAAAGCGTTCGGCTGTTGAGGTTTGCTTTATCGACGTTGTGCTGCGCAAAGCAGTCCGGTTAACGGGCGACGCCGAAATCCAAATGAAAGCAGAGGCCGACGCGTGTCTTTTAGCAGCGTTCGAAGCGGCGTGGTCACCTTATCTCATGCACATGTCGGCATTCGTGAAGATAGACGTTAGGAACGCCGAGCTAATCCTTTCCCCTGCTTACGATCTCGGGTTTTCAGAAGAGGACTTGTGGCGGACCAATCTTGAGAAGTTAAATGCGCTGTGAGGTTTGCTTTTTGCCTACCGCACCGAATTATAGAAAACGTGATTGCCGACGCACTATCATACGACGGCTATCGAACTGACGTGGGCGGCTGGGCGTGAGCAGTCGGCAAGCGTCGGCAATCACGTTTTCTATAATTCGGTGTGTTTACCTTTATTAAGGCCCATAGGCACGTGCGACTTGCCACTTGACGGTCACGTCGCCGGATCAAGCAAAGATAGCATGGATCCGGTCGATCGCCTCAGGCCCATAGGCAACCGCTCCGACCGGCACTGCATCGTCAATAGCTTCAATCACTTTAGCCGTCCAAATTGGTCCGAAACCACCACACAGTTCGATCAGTTGAGCGCCGTCCGCCACCAAGCGTCTTGCGGCGTCATTGCCTTGCTCGACATGTGCAACCCCGATCGTCGTCATCCTGAACGAGGATGTTTCCATGACCTGCACGTCGGTCTCGGGGTCCAAGCCATCACCCTGAACGATGAAACCAAAATTCGTTAGCGCCATTTCTTTAGGTCTCCTTTTGCAATTTGGTGCGTTAGCTAGAGTTTTCTTTTGGCTCTGGCTTTTTGGATTTTGCCGCCGCGCGACAGACCAGGCCGGCACTGACCGCCAAAGCTCCTCCGGCTGCTAACGCAACAGTTAACGCAGCCATTGATATCATCGTCTTCATCATTTCCAGTGGCCCCCCACCAGACCATTACGCACAAGGTGCCGAATGTTAACTTGTATAATAGACCGAGCGAAAGAGCGCTCTAATTGAATGGATCTATGTTCGCTCGCTGGCGCGGTTCGCTTGGCGCTGATGTAGGAATACAAAGAACCGGTCATTAGCGTCGCCGTCGCCGTCGCCATTGTCGCGGCAGTCGCGGCGATGACGCGCGATAAGCCAGTCACCGAAAATCGATTACGGCTTTGACGTGCGGTTAACTAGGAATAGGCCGAGCAAGAGGATGGCTATGGCGGCCCAAATCCACGGGCTCGGCACCTCTCCAAAAAATAGTGCGGCCCAGCCAAGGCCTATCAGTGTGCCAAAATAGCCGTAGGTCGAGAAAAAAACGGGTCCTGCCATTCGAATAATCTCGAACATAACAACAAAAAACACCGCGTTTATAAGTATATTTCCAATCAATGCCCAATCGCCATCAGTCATGGTGGCGTCGAAAATCCACCAGTTCTCCGTCACGGCCATGACAGGCAGCATTATGATCGAGGCGCATGCAAAAAC
>CAZUXZ010000166.1:0-24144 GCA_964624055.1 uncultured Rhizobiaceae bacterium
CGGAAAATAGTGCCTACCGGGCTTGACGGCGCGGTCATTCGGGCCTAAGTATGCGCCCCCCAAGGGCAGGACATTCACACGGAGCGGGCCCATGTCTCGGCGGTGCGCACTTACCGGTAACGGCGTGCAGACTGGCAACAATGTCTCCCACGCCCACAACAAGACCAGGCGTCGGTTTCTGCCCAATTTGCAGTCCAAATCGCTGCTGAGCGATACACTGGGCGAAACTATCCGTTTTCGCGTAACGACATCAGCAATACGCACGGTGGAGCGCCAGGGCGGTCTTGACGCCTATCTTCTGAACGCTCCGGATACTGTGCTGTCGCTCTCGGCCCAACGCACCAAACGTAAAATCGCCCGCGCTCGCGCCTCCGCTGCAAGCTAACTTATCCCCAGCTTATTTCTTTGCTAACGCCAATTCTGATTGGCTGACCGAACCGCACGCCCTATAGTCCGGCGCGATCGTGGATCGCCGCAAGGGAGATTGGTTATGAGCGCTGCATCTGAGTTTTCCAACCTCCATGTCGTCGATCATCCGCTGGTGCTGCACAAGCTTAGTCATTTGCGCGACGAAACCACGAACAGCAGTGATTTCCGCGCTCTATTGCGCGAAATGGCTCTGCTGATCGGCTATGAAATTACGCGCGTTCTCGATATGACGACGAAAAAAATAGCGACGCCAATTACTGAGATGGAAGCGCTGTTTCTGGCGAGTACCAAGCCGGCCATCGTGCCTGTGCTGCGCGCCGGACTCGGCATGGCGGAGGGCTTATCTGAACTCATCCCGACTGCGCCAATTGGCCACATCGGCTTGTTTCGTGACCCCAAGACGCAGCGGCCTGTAGAATATTACGTCCGCCTACCGGAAAATAAGGAGCGCCTCTTTATTCTTGTCGACCCGATGCTGGCGACGGGCTATTCGGCGAGCTATGCGGTGGACGTCTTGAACAAACACGGCGTACCCGACAGCAAGGTGCGTTTTATGGCCATGGTGGCGGCGCCAGAGGGCATGCGCGCTTTTAATGCAGCGCACCCCACCGTCGAGGTATGGGCTGCCGCCCTTGACGAGAAACTCAATGAAAAGGCATATATCGTCCCAGGTCTTGGCGATGCCGGAGACAGGCTGTTTGAGACGAGTTGAAGGTTGGTAGGCTCTTATTCTTTCAACTCAAACACAAGCAGTAGCGTTCGCTGCAGCATTGAGTAGTTATCATCTGAGATAAGATAAACAATTGACCGCCCGTCATTGTCCTGCCGCGCGGCTAATCCTTCCATGTTGTCGATCGTGAGTGGCGAACGGATGCGGGCGAGCTCCTTGCCTTCAAGGTGGGCATCCTGCCCGATTCGCTCTTGCGGCACGTGTTTTAGCAGGGCGGCTACGCCGCTGATTGGGCTAAAGTGGCGCTCCAGCACCAATATGTCTCCGTCCGGTAGACGCGCAGCGCCGGTCGGGCGGAACCCAGCGGCACGGTTAAATTCGAAGCGCTTGGCCGGTGCGCCATCGCGCAGCAACCAAGCCGGCTTACCTATGCGTTCATTGTCGAGGCCCTCCGTGAGGAGCAGTAGGTCACCATTGGCCAGGGTAACTAGCCCCTCCAGGGCTGCGTTGCCGTTGAATTCGTTAAGCTCCTTGGGCACGGCGATAGAGATCGGGATGCTTGTTGCGAGCGCGTGTGCATCGAGTTCTGCCGGCGGAGGAAAACGCAGGATTCGGTGATGTTGTTCGAAAGCCAAGAGTACTGAACCGTCCTTGGCGCGGGCGAGCGCTTCGGCGTCGCGATAACGCCCCGAGAGCGGCTTGCCGTCTGGACCGATAATGGGCGTAAGACGCGCCGCGCCGACGTCGGAAAGGTAGCCTTCAGCATCATAGAAAAGCGCAGCGGAAAACCATATGCCTTTATCTGAAGCCGCTAGCAGACGACGGCCATCATTGCTTATCAAAAGGGCGGAAAACCCACCAAATCGTTCGTCATTGGCCGAGAGCTTGAGGCCGCCCCTATATACCAGAGGGCCGACTACGCGCTGGCCTCTATCTTCATAATTGAGCGGTACCGAGGAAGTTAAAAGTTCGATCTCCATTGCGTGGCTTTGCCCCACAATTTGCAGGAGCAACAGAACTAAAAGCGGAAAGAAGTAGCACAACTTCTTCACGGACGATTGCACTGGATACGCGTGCGCATGTTGTAAACTTGTATTGTGAAATAAGCGTCAAGAAATCTTCGCATAGCATATTTTTAAGCAATATTATGATAATTGCGCGTAGGGAACTTCTCATTGGCATGGCTGGTACGCTGCTCGCCATAGTGTCTATAAATGGGAACCTCGCTTTAATCTCTCGAAGCCGAGGCCCTTACCGCCGAGGGCGAACCCTTTAGCAGCCGTTGGTAGGTCGTTCAACATCCATCGCACATCTGACGAGCCTGTACTAAGACGAAGGCGATGCGGCCCTCTCCCGGTAACGCAGTCTAGGTTTTTCCGGTGAATTTTGTCATAACAGGTGCATGAAAGAAGGCCTCAACATTATCGACTGCGACTTGCACGTCATTGAAGACGGAAAATTTTTTGAGAACTATCTCGATCCTCGTTTTCACGATTATATGCCGGACTATCTCGGTTGGGGACCAACCAACTTTCCACACTGGGATGTTAGTGGCCAGACCATTCCACCGTGGGCGCGGGACGAAGCGGTGATCGGTCCACAAAAGGCGCTTGACGCGCCGACTGAAAAGCTCTACGCGCCAATCCGCAAAAAGCGCTACGATGCAGCTTCAACCGTTGCGGCGATGGATGTTGAGGGCATCGACGAGGCAGTCATGTTCCGTACCTTTGCCTCGATGTTCCTCTCGATTGACAGTTTGGCGGGAGATGTGGCGATGGCTTATAGCGCCGCGTTCAACGATTGGCTGACGGATTATTGCGTGCCTTTCGCGCAGCGTATCCGTCCAGCTGCAATCGTCTCGATCCACGACCCAGAACTTGCAGCAGTAGAAGCGCGACGCGCGGTGGAGGAGAAAGGCCATGTTGCGGTGGTACTTTTGCCCATGCCGGTCTCCGGCCGTTACGTCAATGCACCGGAATGCGACGTTTTGTGGCAGGAGGTCACGCGTCTGGGAGTGCCGCTCATCTTTCACGGCACGAGCGGTGGTGCTTCCGAGGATTATGCCTCAAACCGCTTTCGTGGGCATCCGAATTTCCGCACTCTCAATCATGCTTCGGCCTTTCCTTTCGAGCTAATGGCGGTGATGGGTGCGATTTTAGTAGGGGGGGTATGCGAGCGCTTCCCAGATATGCGGATTGGTTTTCTTGAAGGAAATTGCGGTTGGCTGCCGTGGTGGCTCGACAGACTTGATGGCCAGTGGCAGAAATATGGCGGTGGTGAGAAGTTACAGCTTTCAGCTCTGCCGAGTGAGTTATTCCTCAGGCAATGCTTTATCGCCACAGATTCCGACGAGTCCTTGGTTGGCCATGTGGTCGATCGTTTTGGCGACGACAATATCGTCATGTCTATTGACTACCCTCATGCCGACGGTGGCTATCCCAACGGTACCAAGGAATTTCTTAGACTGCCTGGGCTCGGACTGGCCTCAAAAAAGAAAATCATGTGGGACAATTGTCGGCGCCTTTACGGTTTCGGCAATTAACTCGCGAGTCGCCTCGGACCGCTGTCGGTGCTTGACGGGTGGCCCTCTTCTTCGAACAATTCCGCGAGCTTTTCCGTCATGGTGCCGCCGAGTTGCTCGGCATCTGTGATTGTTACCGCGTGTTGGTAATAGCGTGCCACGTCGTGGCCGATTCCGATAGCGAGGAGCTGGACCGGCGACATGTATTCGATCCACTGGATGACAGTGCGGAGATGGCGTTCGAGATAGTTGCGCGGATTGACCGATAGGGTGCGGGCGGCGACCGGCGCGCCAGCGGAGAGCACCAGGATGACGCGGCGTTCTTCCATCCGGCCGAGCAGGCGGTCGTGTGCCCAAAGCAGTGCCTCGCCGTCGATATTTTCCTTTAATAGACCCTCGCGCAGCATTAGTCCTAGCCCCTTGCGTGACCGCCGCCAGGGTTCATCTGCGTGCTTGTAGACGACGTGCCTGAGGTCGTTGAGCCGGCCCGGATTGCGCGGACGGCCCTGGCCGAGCCATCGCTCCCGCGCTTGGCCACCCTTCCAGGCACGGGTGGTAAAGCCTAAAATTTCAACTTTGACACCGCAGCGCTCAAGAGTGCGCGCGAGGATATCTGCGCACATGGCCGCGACTAGAATTGGCCGACCGCGCATGGAGCCCGAATTGTCGATCAGCAGCGTTACCACCGTATCGCGGAAGCGCATCTCCTTTTCTTTTTTGTAGGAAAGGGGATGAAGCGGTTGCGTGACGACGCGCGCGAGACGACCTGAATCTAGCAAACCCTCTTCGAGATCGAATTCCCAGGCGCGTACTTGGTGGGCGAGAAGACGACGCTGTAGACGATTAGCTAGACGCCCGATGACCCCCTGGAGCTGCGATAATTGTTGATCAAGCTGTTGACGGAGGCGCCCTAGCTCCTCTGCATCGCACAAATCCGCAGCGTTGACGATTTCGTCGAACTCGGTGGTGTATGCGGTATAGACCGGGCCACGTTCGTCGTTTGGACCATCGCCCGGCTGCATGTGCCGCCGGCCACCTTCGTCTGATTCGTCGTCCCCGTCTCCGGCCATGGCATCGGCGTCGCTATCAGATGAGTCGCTTCCCTCAGCGTCTTCGCCCATATCTGCTTCAGCGTCAGCGCTGCTATCGCCATCCATCTGCTCGCCGCTCTGGGCTGAGCCAGCATCATCGGAATCAGAATTCTCGGTTGAATCAGGTGTCGAATCTGCTTCCGAATCGTCACCTTCCTCAATCTCGTCATCCTCTATATCGAGCTCCTCGATCATCTCGCGGATGAGTTCAGCAAAGGCTACCTGATCTTCTGCCTTTTTTGACAAGTCGAACAGCTTCTTGCCAGCCTTTTCTTCAAACCAGGGGCGCCACAGGTCGGCAATATGCTTTGCCGCTGCCGGCAGCGGCTGGTCAAAGTGACGTTCGCGCTCCAGCGCGCCGTTAGCGTCGGCAACGGGCGCCTCCTCCGGGCTGGACGCATGTTCATAGCCCTTCAAGCGGCTGCGTTGCTCGAGGGCTGAAGTGAGATTAGCAGCGACCCCGGCAAAGCGCTGGGCGCCCAGAGATTCTATGCGCGCCTGTTCCACTGCTTCAAATATAGCCCGCGCGTTGCGGCCTTTCGGCTGGGCGCGGCGGTGAGCATCTGGGTCGTGATATCTAAGGCGGAGCGCCAGCGCATCAGCCGAGCCGCGTACCATCTCGACATCAAGCAGGTTGAGGTCGCGGGCAGGGAACGGGAGTTGCGCCTGCTCGCCGCTCAATTGCGGCGTATCAGAATCAAAAGACACCGCAAGCTCTTCGCCCTTCTTACCGGCGATAGCACGGACAGCACAGCTTACGGCGTGTTGAAAACGCTCTGTCGGGTTTTCTTCCTTGGCGGACAAGGACAATCCTTCTGCTCAGTTCTCTGCAGGAGAGGGCGCTGCCGATTCGGGCAGCTCCTTACCGAAGCAGCGTTGATAGAATTCCGCCACCGCTGGTCGCTCCATCTCGTCACATTTGTTTACGAAGGTGGTGCGGAACGCGTAGCCGATATCCTTAAAGATATTGGCGTTCTCGGCCCAGTGAATGACCGTACGTGGTGACATGACCGTTGAGATGTCGCCTGACATGAAACCGGAGCGGGTGAGGTCGGCGATCTCGACCATGGCAGAGACGACCTTCCGCCCTTCGTCATTGTCGTAGTCCGGCACCTGAGCGAGCACGATTTCCACTTCCTCTTCATGCGGCAAATAGTTGAGTGTGGTAACCAGGTTCCAGCGGTCCATTTGGCCTTGATTAATCTGCTGCGTGCCGTGATAGAGGCCGGTAGTGTCGCCGAGGCCTACCGTATTGGTGGTAGCAAAAATCCGAAACGCCGGATGTGGGTGAATCACTTTGTTCTGGTCCAAGAGCGTCAACTTGCCGTCGACTTCTAGAACGCGCTGGATAACAAACATTACATCCGGCCGTCCAGCATCATATTCGTCAAAACAGATCGCGATAGGGTTTTGTAGCGCCCATGGCAAAATGCCTTCGCGGAACTCGGTCACCTGCTTCCCGTCCTTGATGACGATGGCGTCCTTGCCGACGAGGTCGATGCGGCTGATATGACTATCGAGATTGACGCGAATGCACGGCCAGTTGAGACGCGCGGCAACCTGTTCGACATGGGTCGATTTGCCGGTCCCATGGTAGCCCTGCACCATGACCCGGCGATTATGCGCGAAACCGGCGAGTAGGCTGAGGGTAGTGTCGTGATCGAAGCGATACGCCGGGTCAATATTGGGTACGTGCTCCTCCGGCTCCGAAAAAGCCGGGACTTCCATATCGCTATTGATTCCGAAGGTCTGGCGTACCGAAACCGTAATATCGGGGAGGTGATCCCCAAGGTTAGGCGCATCGCCTGTCTGCGCTTGAGAGGCCATTTCGTGTCCCTTTCAAGGGGGGGGGCTCTGCCGCGGCTGCGGCGGTTCGAGAGATCTAGGAAACCTGATTTAAAAGATAGGTATAGGCTTGATTAATTGATTTCAACAACTCTTCGGACTTTTTGCACCCGCCATTCATATCTGGGTGGTGTTTTTTTGCCAATTCCATGTATCTGCTGCGCAATTTCGCCTTATCGAAGCTTGGTTCTAGATTGAGCGTGGTGCAGGCGCGCTCTATATCCATGGCGGTCTTAGAGCGCTTCTTGTCGCTGCCATTACGCTCGCCTCTGTTCACCCTTTCCTCGCCTAACCATTCACTCGAAAAATTATGGAACATGGATTCGAGATCGTCCATTTCCTCGTTCAGCGTGCGCTTGCCGTAGACTGGCCAAGTGGGGCGGTGGCCGGTTACGTCATCGCGCTGGAAATCCTCGATATCGCTACGCGTCCAGCCAGCGAAGAAATTCCAGGCGCGGTTATATTCGCGCACGTGGTTGAGGCAAAACCAGCGATAGGTTCTTAGATCGTCCGGTGCGCGCGGTGCGCGGTGCGGCGCTCTTGCTTCGCATTCTGGGTGCTCGCAAGTATGCTCCGCCGGCGCTTCAGATTTTTCCGGGCGCGTGCGGTGATTGCCTTCGAAAACCTTCATCGAATAATTATGCCGATTGCCTAGTGGTGAGTAAAGGCAGGGTTCTACTGCTAATATGCATTACTACAAATCCTGTCATGAAGAGGTGAATAATGCGTGTTGCCCAGGCAATCGAGACAAAAATTAACACCGAGCTGCAGCCGGTAAGACTCAAAATCGAAGACGAATCGGCGCGTCATCAAGGTCATGCCGGGGCGCGACCAGAAGGCGAGAGCCATTTTCACGTCATCATTGTCAGCGCAAAATTCGAGGGCATGAACCAGCTCGCGCGTCAGCGCGTTATCTATCGACTGCTTGCCGACGAAATGAAAACTGATATTCATGCGCTTTCACTGACCACCCTGACTCCGGGTGAGGACAGCTAGCTCTATTCAGGGTGCATTACCGGAAACAATGTAGACGAAAATGCTGTGACTTCAGCATTGAGCATCGCATAAGCCTTGGCTTGGTATCGATTTACGCAAAGGCCATCTGCACGTCGTTCACTAGCAGGAACAGATTCAAGGGGCTGATATGCCAGTCTCCGATGGTCACGAAACTCACTCGTCGCCGGTGTACCAGCGCGGATACTGATCCTTCACCACCGGGCTGGTCGCAGCCCAGGAGACGCAGCTATCGAGCATCGGCGGCTTGCGATCGCCCGCCGCCATGAGCTCTTCTTCAAGCACGGAATAAATTGTTTGAAATGCTACAGTAGCGAGGACGCCCATCAGCTCACGGACATGTGTGCAGCCCTTGGTGCCACCGACGCGCGCTTTGACCTGGCGAATCCACCCCGGACCGATCTGTACACCAACCAGGTTCTGAAAACTCTTACTGGCACTTGGGCATAGCTCATAGGGCGTGGCATCAAAGGCGGTCTCGACCGCTTGGATAAAAAGGTTGTCGTCGAGGGTGAGGCGGACCCACATGTCGTGTATTGGCTCGCCGGGTGCGATTGGTCCGCGCCAATCGTTCTCGATTTTGTACCCCTTGACATCAGTGATATGGGCCTCAATATCCCAAAGCCCGTCTTCACGGTGGAAGCCCTGGCAATCGATGTCGCGAGTGTGCAAATGTTCTCGCATGGCTGGTGCGCTGAGCGGCATAACGGCCTCATGATGCGGTGACGGGGCCGAGAGAAAGCCCGAATTTTCAAAGCACCGCATATACCAATAGTGGCATCAGAATGAAAGCGAGCAAAGAAGACAGCACTACCAGACTCGCAACTTCTTCCGGTTCCCGGTCGTAATAAGATGCGAAGAGGTAATTGAAAACGGCGATCGGCATGGAGCATTGAATGATCAAAATACCCTTTTGCATGCCCTCATAGTCGAACAGTTCTGCGAAACCGAAGCCACCACCGGCGCCCATGCATAGGCGGAGCAGCGACAGCGCCAGGGTTCGGCTAAAGCGGATAATGCGAAGTTTGCCCAAGGATACGCCGAGGGTGAAGATCATCAGCGGAATGGCGAGACTGCCCAAGAGATCGGTGGTGTTATAGAGGAATTCCGGGGCTTCGGTGCCGGTTGCGAGAAAAATCGCGCCGATGGCAACAGCATAGGGGATCGGCGCCTTGAGCAGCGGCAACGGCGTCGGAAATCCGGAAAACAGCCATTGACCGAAGATTAGTTGCGCTGAGGCTGAAATCGCGAAGAATCCGATACCGAGCGCCAGTCCATCCTCGCCAAAGGCGAATAGGCAAAGTGGGAGACCAATATTGCCTGCGTTGGGAAAGGTGACTGGCGCGAGATAGGTGCGGAGCGGCAACCTGGCGGCGAGCAGGATGAGGGTTCCAAGTGCAGCAAAGGCGAGAAGCGCCACTACCGCGCTTAGCGCCATCTCGGCTATTTGCAAGGAGAGACCCTGAATGCTGACCATTGTTGAGAAGATCAGGCAAGGCGCGCCAATATAGCTCACCAAGTGCGTGACGATGCGGGTGTTGTAAGGCTGGTCGAAACGCGCCCAGAGATAACCCAATCCGGCACAGGTAATGACAGGAAATATTGTGTTGAAGAGGTCTAAAACCATCGTAAGTTGGGTGGCCTAGGCTTTAGGTTTGGCGAGGCGGTTAGTCATTATTGTTCGTTTTGCTCTCCGCGCCGCCCGCCAGCGGAATTACTCGAACCGAGGTGATGCGGTTCTTCTGCCGACCGCACACATCGAGGATGAATCCTTCTAGTTCGAAGCGGTCGCCGATATGCGGAATTTGTTGGGCGACCTGAAGAGCCAAGCCGGCGATTGTCGCCGCCTCTTCGTCGGGCAGACTCCACTCGAAGGTACGGTTGAGATCTCGAATCGTGGTGTCACCGGCAACAAGGACGGAGCCATCCGAACGCGCGACTGTGTGGCGCAATGCGACGTCATGCTCGTCGACGATATCGCCGACGATCTCTTCAAGGATATCTTCCAACGTTACAAGCCCCATGAGCGAACCATATTCGTCCACTACCAGGGCGAAATGAGCTCGTCGGTCGCGAAACGCATTGAGTTGCTCGCGCAGAGTCGTCGTTTCTGGCACGAACCAGGGCGGCGTAAGGACCTTCTCGATGTCGAGTTTTTCGATCTCACTCCAATAGCCTTGCAGCGCGCGCAGCAAATCTTTCGTGTGCAGCACGCCGACGATGTTATCGGACTCGTCACGCCATAGCGGGATACGCGTGAACGGACTTTCGACCAACTGATCGAGAATGGTGCGCGCAGGCAAATTTAGGTCGATCACCGCCATATTGTTGCGATGGGTCATTACCTCGCCAACGGCAACATCGTCGAGATCGAGAATGCCGTGTAGCATGTCGTGTTCATGCTTGATAACTGCACCTTCCTCAGCCTGTAGGCTGATCGCGCCGCGCAACTCTTCCTCTGCTTCTTCTTCCTTGTTCTCAATGATCTTGTGAGCGCCGAACGGCATCAGTGTGACATGAACAATGCCGCGCACCGCGAGAACGACTGGTGTCAACAGCCAGACGAGTGCAAGAAGGATCGGGGCGATCGCCAGGGCAAATCGGTCGGCGTTACGAATGGCGTAGGTCTTGGGCAGCACCTCGGCAAAAATTAATATAATGATGGTCAAACCAACCGTGGCGTAGAAAACACCGACTTCGCCGGCGACCGAGATCAGTAGGCTGGTGGAGAGCGAAGCGGCGAGAATGTTGACTGCATTGTTGCCGAGGAGAATCGTTCCGATAAAACGCTCGCGTTGTCGGAGGAGTTCGCCTAGCATTCGGGCGCGCCGGTTGCCCTGTTTTTCGAGATGGTGTAGGCGTGCGCGGGAGGCCGCTGTAACGGCAGTTTCCGAGCCTGAGAAAAACCCCGAAAGTAAAATGAGCACGCTGACAGCGACGGTCATGATGATTTGTCCAGCAGTCATGCTGTTGACTAAGCCTCGGAGAGAAAAGCGTCGAACACGTCGGCAATATCTGCTTCGTCGATTTCCGACGTGATAAAGGCTTTGCCGATGCCACGCGCAAGGATGAGGCGCAGACGACCGTCTAGGACCTTTTTATCGTGGCGCATATGGTCCATCAGGGCGTCGCGCCGTCGCGCTTTTGTAGGCAACGCCGCTGCCGTGACCGGCAAGCCATTGGCCGCTAGGTGGGCCACCACGCGCGCGCCGTCCGCTTCCGCCGCGAGTCCGAGCCGTTGCGACAGGCGAAAGGCCAGCACCATGCCTAGGGCGATCGCCTCGCCATGCCGCAGCGCCTCGCCATAGCCGCATTCGGCTTCAAAGGCGTGGCCGAAGGTATGGCCAAGATTAAGGAGCGCGCGGCGGCCACCTTCACGCTCGTCCTCGGCGACGATGCGCGCCTTGGTGCGGCAACAATGAGTTATGGCGTAACGCCGCGCCGCCGTGTCTCCGGCCAGCATCGTCGCGCCGTTTTCTTCCAGCCAGGCAAAAAAAGGTGCGTCGTCGATGAGGCCATATTTTACCGCCTCAGCGTAACCTGCGCGAAGTTCACGCGGCGGCAGACTGTCAAGCGTGGTGGTGTCTGCCAGTACCAGGCGCGGCTGGTGGAAGCTGCCGATTAGGTTCTTGCCGTGGCGCGAGTTAATGCCGGTCTTGCCGCCGACGGAGCTGTCGATCTGGGCGAGCAGGGTGGTCGGCAATTGAATGAAGTCGACGCCGCGCAGAAGCACACTCGCAGCGAAACCGGTAAGATCGCCGATCACGCCGCCGCCGAGGGCAAGAAGTGTGAGGCCACGCTCCGCACCGAACGCGAGTAAGCATTCTAGCAGATTCTGCAAAGCGGAGAAACTTTTACTCGCTTCGCCGGACGGTAGCACGATCGATTCACATGTCACGCCGTGGTGAGCGAGGGAATTGACCGTGCGTTCGGCATAAAGTGGCGCGACAGTTTCATCGCTGATCAGCACCGTCCGGGGTATAGTTAAGAGCGGCACGATATGATCGCCTGCTCGTTCCAGCAGCTCTGCGCCTACGGCGATATCATAGCTGCGCGTACCGAGCTCAACAGATACCAGTTCAGTGGCGTCGGCCCGACTATCGGGCTCCGGTTCGTTTGCGCTCACGGGTTTCTCTAACTCGCCATTGGGGAGGAAGCGGCGGTGTCGGTCTTGTTCGTTTCGTCATCGGTGAAGCGCTTCAACGCCGTCACGACTTGGTTGACAGTCTCTTCATGAGGGCCGTCTTGGCTTTGCACAGTTACATCCGCCTGTTCATAGATTGGATAGCGCTTCGCCATTAGATTACGCAGCACTTCTTCCTTGTTATCGACATTCAACAACGGTCGGTTGTTGCGGCGCGAGACACGGCGAAGCAGCACATCGAAATCTGCGCGCAGCCAAACCGAATAGGCCTTCTCATTAATTAATCGGCGCGTCTCTGAGTCCATAAACGCTCCGCCGCCGGTTGCTAGTATATGGGGCGGCTTGCTTAGTAGGCGCGCAATGACCCGCCGTTCACCGTCGCGAAAAGCGGCCTCACCATGGACCTCGAAAATATCGTTAATCGATAGGCCTGCAGCCGTCTCAATTTCTGCGTCGGCGTCGACGAAATCCATTCCTAGTCGGGCCGCGAGTCGCCGGCCAATGGCACTCTTACCAGACCCCATCAGGCCGACCAGCACGATCGAGCGGAAAAACGGCGTGTCGCCAAGAGCCGCGTTCATATCCGTGTCAGCCTGGCCTTTCCCAAATAAGTTAGGATCCCGCTTGTCGATCTTGGTCGCAACTGTTGCTGCGTCCCGGGGTGGTCATTAGACTGCCTTAAAATAGCCATAAACATATCGACGATCTCAAAATAGCTAGTTTTTGGCTTTAGCACAAACTAGAGCACTTGCGAAGCGCCGGCAGAACTCGCCTGGATAAACGCCGTACCATATGGGAAACGTGACGAAATTATTACTGATTATGCTGGTTTTGGCGATTGGCGGGGGTCTTGCGTTCCTGTTGACTTGGAATATTCCGCCGCCCACTGGTCCCATCGAAATTGCACTGCCTGATGAGCGGTTCGAGAAGTAGGCTGCGCGCCGCGGGCGCGCTATTTACTGCGCTTTTGTTGCTCGCTTCCGGGCAGATCATAGCGCAGGAGGCTGATTCCGACGCGCCAATCCGCCTCGTGCCACTCAATGAGATCGAGCCACAGCAATTTGATGTACCGCCGCCGCTTGAGCCAGAAGGCGAGCCGTTGGTGCTAGATGTGGAGGGTCTTGGCAACCCGGAAACATCGGTTGAAGCAGATGACGATCAGGTCAAGATCGGCACGCTGGGTGAGATCGATGCCGACGATGTTGGTCTGCTGAGCGAACAATCTGGCGGCTATCCCAACAGTCTGTGGCACGGCAGTCGACGTGACAGGGTAACGCTGCTGCTTCCGCGTCTGCCGGTGGAGGCTCGTTCGCCAGCGATGCGTTCGGCGGCGCTCAAGCTGCTACTATCGCCGGGTGAAGCACCCAGCGGCGAGGCGGCCGAAAACGGTGAATTGCTGCGCCTCCGCGCCGAAGTTCTTGCCCGTATGGGTGAATATGACGTTGCCATCGCTCTGTTGCGAGCCGCACCGAGTGGCGATTTCGAGGAGGCCATCGCGCGCTATGACAGCGACCGAATGTTTCTCAAGCATAACTTTGCCGGTGTCTGCGACCAGGCCCGTAGGCGCATCGACCTCTCGCTAGATCCCTATTGGCAGCGCACACTAATTTTCTGTCAAAGTAGGGATCAGGAGGTGGAGGCGGCTAGCCTCGGTCTTGACTTGTTGCGCGAGAGCGGTTCTGCGCCGGGCGCCGCTTTCGTCACTTTGATCGACGCCATGAACGGGTATCGCGAGGCAGCACTTGATTCAATGCCCAATCCAACGCCGATGCTCGTTTCCATGCTGCGTGTGCTCAATATTCCTGCGCCAGGGGATGCTCTTGACGTGGCGAAT
Source organism: uncultured Rhizobiaceae bacterium (assembly GCA_964624055.1). Classification (GTDB taxonomy): domain Bacteria; phylum Pseudomonadota; class Alphaproteobacteria; order UBA828; family UBA828; genus PTKB01. Next base: position 13,549 of record CAZUXZ010000166.1, read on the forward strand.
CCAGCACTGCTTCGTGTTATCGCCGGCACTTCGGACAGCGATATAGCACTCCGTCTGGCTGCAGCCGAGGAAGCAGAAGCGGTTGGCGCTTTGCCTGCGGAAAGCGTCGGGGCGCTCTATTCGGAGGTGGTGTTTAGTCCTAAAGAACTGGCTAACCCCATTGAATACAGCGCCGACATGACAGGACCAATGGCACGCGCCATTTTGTACCAGGCAATTCTTGCCGAGGACGTGCCAACGGCGCGCGCCGAGGCGATCGGCATCACTCTAGAGCGTGCGCGGGAGGAAGGACGCTTCGCGACAATGGCGCGAGCGTTGCTGCCCGCCATGCAGGTGCTGCCAGCGACACGGGAATTTGCCTGGTTTGCTGCTGAAGCAGGACGTGCCTATTTTGCTGCCAACCGCTGGGAGGAGGCGGGGCGATGGTTTGATGTGGCGCTGGCCGAGAGCGGCACCGATTTGGAAGCACAGCAAGCGGCCGTTCAATTGTGGCCGCTGGTTGCCTTGAGCGTTGAGGAGAAGGCGATCAACCCGGATATGCTGGATGCCTGGTGGAAATTTCAGGGTGGACCGTCGGATCCAACCACCCGTCAACGGGGTGCTTTGTTGCTCACCCTACTTACCGCAACCGGTCGCGAGATTTCGCCGGTGCAATGGGATGGCTTACTTGCTGGACCTTTGATTGAGCCGGGCGCTGTCTCGTCTCCGGCGCTTCGTTACGCCCTCTCCGCCGCCGCGGTTAACGGCCAGATTGGCGAATCGGTGCTTCTTGCACTCCTCGGTCTCGGCGCCGGTGGACCGCAAAATTCTGGTCTGGCTACGCTGGGAGAAACAATCTCCGCGCTGCGTGACGCCGGGCTCATGCGAGACGCCCAAGCCATTGCGGTGGAGGCGGCATTGGCAGGTGGCTTGTAATGTCAGCGGAGCACTTCGCCGGATGCGGAGAAAAGATCGACGATGCCCGTGTGCTGGAGCTATTTCTTGACATGATGCTCTCGGAACGTGGTGCAAGTGGCAACACGGTGGAGAATTACAAGCGCGATATTGAGCGCTTTCAGAGCGTACAAAGGATTCGGGGGAACAGTCTTGCCAATGCAAATACACCTGATATCCGCGCCTATTTGAGTGAACTCGCCCAGGGCGGTTTCGCTCCGCGTACGGCGGCGCGTCGGCTTTCCGCTTTGCGCCAGTTCTACCGATTTTTGCAGGCAGAGAATTTACGTCCGGACGATCCTTGCGCTACGGTCGAGGGTCCGCGCCTTGACCGCCCACTGCCGAAGATACTTAGCGAGGATCAGGTGGCCCTGTTGCTTGCTGCGGCGCGTGCGCGAGTCTCCAACCAGAACGGAAGACCACGCGCAAAGGCGGATGCCTTCCGTCTGTTGGCGTTAGTGGAATTACTCTACGCGACAGGGCTTAGAGTTTCGGAACTGGTGGCATTGCCGTTAGAAAATGTAGTCGAGGGGCGAAGATGCTTACTTGTGCGTGGTAAGGGAGATAAAGAGCGGATCGTGCCTGTTGGCGAACCGGCTGAAGCAGCACTTGCTGACTATCTTAAGATTCGCGACCTTCATCTCGGCAAGGTTGCAAATTCGAAATGGCTGTTTCCGTCGCGAGGTGCTCATCTTACCCGTCACCGATTTGCGCAAAATTTAAAGCATTTGGCGATTGAGGCCGGATTGCCGCCCGAGGACGTCTCGCCCCATGTGCTACGGCACGCTTATGCAAGCCATTTGTTGTCGAATGGTGCAGATCTCCGGGCTGTGCAGAAAATGCTTGGCCATGAAGATATTTCCACAACGCAAATTTATACCCATATATTGGACGATAGGCTGAAAGCGGTGGTACGCGATCATCACCCGCTGGCTGGTGGCGGACGTTAGAATTCTGCGAAATGGCGCTAAATCGCCAAAATAGCGTAGATTAATGGCCAAAGGACACGAGTCGGAAGACGCGAGCGACCCTACGATGAAAAGTTATCTGGATTTCGAAAAGCCCATCGCAGAGATTGAGGGCAAGATTCACGAATTGCGCCATCTGAGCGATGGCAGCGGAGTGAACATAATCGAAGAGGTATCCAGACTGCAGAGCCGGGTGGATAAAATCTTGCGGCAGACCTATTGCAAATTGTCGCCTTGGCAGAAGGCCCAAGTTGCACGCCATCAAATGCGACCGCATTTTTCAGATTATGTGAATGCGCTTATCGAAGACTTCACGCCCCTTGCGGGCGACCGAACATTTGCTGAGGACCGCGCCATTGTTGGCGGCCTCGGGCGCTTTCGCGACCGTTCCCTGATGATTATTGGTCATGAGAAGGGCGCTGATACCGACGGCCGACTGAGACACAATTTCGGCATGGCTAATCCGGAAGGTTATCGCAAGGCTATGCGACTGATGCGGATGGCGGAGCGGTTCTCGTTGCCAGTGGTGACACTGATCGATACGCCGGGCGCCTATCCGGGCGTCGGAGCTGAAGAGCGCGGCCAGGCCGAGGCCATTGCGCGCACTATCGAGACCTGCCTTGATCTCCGCACGCCGATCGTCAGCGCCATTATCGGCGAGGGCGGCTCGGGCGGCGCCATCGCCCTCGCAGTTGCTAACCGCGTCTTGATGCTCGAACATGCTACCTATTCCGTAATCACCCCGGAGGGTTGTGCGGCCATTCTGTGGCGCAGTGCCGAACACGCTCAGGAGGCGGCTGAAGCTCTAAGAATGACTGCCCAGGATTTGTATAAGCTGGACGTGGTCGACGAGATCGTCGACGAGCCCATCGGTGGCGCTCACCGCTCGCCGGACGCTGCCATTGCCGCCCTCGGCAACGCACTGGGCAAGGCACTGGAAGAACAAACGCCGTATAGTGGATCAGAGCTGCGGGCCAAGCGTCGGGAGAAGTTCTTGGACATGGGTAACGCTAGTTTAAGCTAAGGCGGATTTAATCCTCTTTATGGATCAAGCCCATCTCTCTACCGGGAACAAGGCTTAATAAATGTCTATGATAACTTACCGTGACACTGCTTATATTTCTTGCCCGAGCCACAGGGACAAGGGGTGTTGCGGCCGACCTTGCCCCAGGTGGCCGGGTCGTCTTCGTCGAATTCCGCATGGCGCACCGTGCTAAGCTGAGCTTCAGAATTAGTTATCTGGTTCTCAGTCATGCCCGGCGGTGATTTGAATTCTTCCGCTGCATTGCCCTTCTGCTTGTGCGTGGCCGGTGCCAATCCGGCGAAGGCTGGGTCCTGTCGGGTTTCATGGGTCTCCTGCGGCGCTCGTTCTAGCAATGTCTGCTCTTCTTCTTCGTTTAGTCTGAGTTCAACATGGGTCAGCAATTGTGTGACCTGCTCGCGTAGTCCGGAAAGCATGTCTTCAAACATGCCGAAGGCTTCCTGCTTATATTCGTTGAGCGGGTCGCGCTGGGCATAGGCGCGAAGCCCGATACCTTGTCGTAGGTGGTCTAGGGTGAGGAGGTGATCTTTCCAGGTCTGGTCGAGAATTTGCAGAAGGAGACTCTTTTCTGCCATGTGCCAGATGTCCGGCCCAAACTTGGCAACCTTTGCGGCCATCTGGCGATTCGAGGCCTCGGTAATTCGCTCGATGATTTCCTCGTCAGCAATGCCTTCCTCTGATGCCCATTCATGAATCGGCAATTCCAGGCCTAACAGACGCTGGCTGTCCTTAGAGAGGCCTTCAAGGTCCCATCCTTCGGCATACGCTTTTTCCGGGATATTATCGTCAACGATATCCTCGATCACCTCGTGGCGCATATCGGCGACCGTTTCGGAGACGTCCTCTACCCGCATCAAGTCTTTGCGCTGCTCATAGACCACTTTGCGCTGGTCGTTCATGACATCGTCGAACTTCAGCAGGTTCTTGCGAATTTCGTAGTTTCTCGCCTCGACCTTCTGTTGGGCCTTTTCAAGCGCCTTGTTAATCCACGGATGAATGATCGCCTCATCTTCCTTGAGGCCAAGTTTGGCGAGCATCGAATCCATCCGCTCAGAGCCAAAGATGCGCATTAGATCGTCTTCGAGTGAAAGAAAGAAGACCGATGCGCCAGGGTCGCCCTGGCGTCCCGAGCGACCGCGCAGCTGATTGTCGATACGCCGTGCCTCATGGCGTTCGCTGCCAATAATCAAGAGACCGCCGGCGGCGAGAACTTTTTCTTTTTCTGCTGCCACTTCAGCTCGGATGCGCTCCGTCTCGGTTTTTCTTTTGGCGTCGTCTTCAATTTCCGCAAGCTCGGCGAGGATGCCAAAATCCGCATTGCCGCCAAGCTGAATATCGGTGCCCCGGCCGGCCATATTGGTCGCAATGGTTACCGTGCCAAGGCCTCCAGCCTGGGCGATGATGCTAGCTTCCTGCTCATGATAGCGCGCATTCAAAACGTTGTGCTCTATGCCTTTTTCCGTCATCAGTTTGGAGAGAAGCTCGGATTTTTCAATACTTGTTGTGCCGACTAAAACCGGCTGGTCAGATTCGCGACTGACCTCAATTCGCGATATGATCGCTCTCCATTTTTCATCAGCCGTGCGATAGACCTCGTCGTCATTGTCGTCCCTAACATTGGGCTTATTTGTCGGGATTTGGGTTACTTCGAGATTGTAAATATCGGCGAATTCCGCGGCCTCAGTTGCCGCCGTACCGGTCATGCCAGCAAGCTTGGGATACATACGGAAGTAATTCTGAAAGGTGATTGAAGCGAGGGTCTGGTTCTCGTTTTGAATAGGTACCTGCTCCTTAGCTTCGAGCGCCTGGTGCAGTCCATCCGAGAAACGCCGACCGGGCATCATGCGGCCGGTGAACTCGTCAATAATGATTACTTGGCCGTCCTTAACGATGTAGTCCTTGTCGCGCTCAAACATCAAATGTGCGCGGAGCGCTTGATTGATATGATGTACGACGGAAACATTCTCAATATCGTAAAGATTTTCGCTTTTTAGAAGATTGTTCTCCTCTAGCAATTTTTCCGCATGTTCAGTGCCGACATCGGTCAGGGTGGCAGTGCGAATTTTCTCGTCAATTTCATAATCATCCTGGCCGAGACCAGGAATAAGCGCATTTGCATTTTGATAAAGTTCGGAATGGTCCTCGGCTGGGCCAGAGATGATCAGCGGCGTGCGAGATTCATCGATTAGGATGCTATCTACCTCGTCGACGATAGCGAAATTGAACTCCCGCTGCACCATGCTTTCGAGAGTGAACTTCATATTGTCACGCAGATAATCGAAGCCGAACTCGTAATTGGTGCCGTAGGTCACGTCGCACTCATACTGCGCTCGGCGTTCTTCGTCGACCAATCCATGGACGATGCAACCAACCTTCATGCCCAAAAATTCGTAGATTTCGCCCATCCACGCGGCATCTCGCATGGCGAGATAGTCATTAACCGTAACGACATGTACGCCTTGGCCACGGAGCGCATTGAGATAGACGGGAAGAGTGGAGACCAGGGTTTTGCCCTCGCCGGTCGCCATTTCCGCGATCTTGCCTTCATGCAGCTCCATGCCGCCGATAAGCTGTACATCGTAATGGCGCTGACCCAGGGTGCGTTTGGCCGCCTCGCGGACAGTGGCAAAGGCTTCATGAAGAATGGCGTCCAGATTTGAATTTTTATCCAGTCGCTCGCGAAGCTGATCGGTGAGGCCGCGCAACTCTGCGTCCGAGAGCTTTTCCAACGTGGCTTCGAAACCATTGATAGCGTCCACGCGCTTGGCGTAGGCCTTGACTACACGTTCGTTTGCCGTGCCGAATATTCGGCGCGTCAACCCCCGCATCATATGATGACCTCGATTTCGCTATAGAAATGCGCGCGGCTGCGATGAATCTGCCGTTGAGAGATAAGCGCGCTTGTTGGGAGTGTCAACGGCTGGCCGGAGGTCAGGGGGCGGCAGGTTGTGCGAAATCGACCGATATGGTTTAAGCCGTACGGAGGCCATGAGGGCGACAGTTCCAACAGCAGCATAAGGAAGTTAAATGACTTTGTTTGGGTATCACTTGCCTTGGGCGCCGTGGTTCGCGCCGATTGCCCTAACCGTCTCCATCATTATGGCGGGTGGGCTATCAGCCGTCGCCGAGGATAACGATCCTGTAGCGGCGATGGTAAATGGCGAGAGAATCACGCGTACAGAAATTTTGCTAGCGATGGAACTTTTGCCGCAGCAATTCCATCAGTTGCCACCGGCACAGCTTTTCCCGATCATACGCGAACAGTTGATTGATATTAAGCTATTGGCGGCAAAAGGAGCCACTTTGGGCCTGCGGGACAATTCGCGCATCACAGCGCGAGTAAAATTTTATGAAATGCGCCTTCAACACGACTATTATGCCCGCGAGATCGTCGAAAATAATCTCAGCCAAGAATTGATCGATGAAGGCTATCAAAAATTTCTCGATAATTTTCCCCAGGATGAGGAATTAAAGGTGAGTCATATCCTCGTGGCGACTGAGGAAGAGGCTGAGGAAGTTATTAAAGAGCTGGAGGGTGGTGCTAATTTCGTCGAGGTGGCGCGACAATATTCGGTTGGGCCGTCGGCGCCGAAGGGCGGCGACCTAGGCTATATCCGACGTGTTCAAGTCGTGCCGGAATTCGCCGATGCCGCATTCAACCTCAATGAAGGTGAAGTTTCCGACCCGGTCAAATCCCAATTCGGCTGGCATGTGATTTTGGTGACGGAACGGCGCATCCCTAAACAGCCAGAATTCGCCCAAGTCGAGCAGAAGCTGCGGGCGGAAATCGCCGAACGCCTCGTTGCCAATGCTGCCAAGGAAGAGCGGCGCGAGGCCGAAATCGAACTCTTTGATATGGACGAAGGTTTTTTCGAAGGTGCTGAACTGGTGCCGTGAAAAGCCGCGAGCAAGAAAGGTGAGTAAAATTTCGCCTTTAGCGCCTAAAAATTTTCCCGCTATGCCCCAAGTTGCCGGGGTGCGCCTTGGCGCGACGGCTTGCGGTGAACGCTACAGTGGGCGCCACGACCTGCTGCTCGCCGAATTTGAACCAGGAACCCGCGTCGCTGGTGTGCTGACCCAGACGCAGACGCCTGGCGCGCCGGTTAAATGGTGTCGTAAGCTGTTGCCCGCGGGCCGCGCGCGGGGGTTAGTTGTCAATGCCGGTAACGCAAACGTTTATGTCGGTCGTAAGGGCGACGCGGCAACTCTGCGCACCGCAAAGGCTGCGGCCAAGCTGATTGGAGCGCCCGCGGAAGAGATCTTTATCGCCTCCACCGGCGTGATCGGCGAAGCACTCCAGACGGAGCGGATCATCGGTGCGCTGCCCGGCCTCCACGAAAACCTCAGTCCCATTGCTTGGCGCGCCGGCGCCAGCGCGATTATGACCACCGATACCTTTCCCAAGGGCGCGTCGCGGTGCGTCAAAATTGGAAGTGAACAGGTGACTATAGCGGGGATTGCCAAAGGCTCCGGGATGATCGCACCGAATATGGCGACTATGCTGGCATTCCTCTTCACTGATGCACACTTGCCCGTGAGGGTGATGAATACCCTGCTGCGCAGAGCCAATGAACGTTCCTTCAATTCGATTACTGTCGATGGCGATACCTCGACGAGCGATTCATGTCTCCTCTTTGCGACTGGCGCGGGAGCGTGGCATCCATCTGTCGCAAGTGCCGGTGACAAGCATCTCGCCGCATTTTGCTTGGCGCTAGAAGAGGTGATGACCAATCTGGCGCAACAGATCGCGCGCGATGGTGAGGGGGCGGAAAAATTCATTACCGTCCGCGTGACAGGCGCGACCTCGGAAGCGGCGGCTCGGCGCTTGGCGGTGCTCATTGCAAACTCGCCCCTGGTCAAAACGGCGGTGGCCGGCTCCGATCCTAATTGGGGCCGACTTGTTATGGTGGTCGGCCGTTCAGGTGAAAAGATCAACCCGGATAGGATGGCGATCGCCATCGGCGGGCAGACCGTCGCGCGCAATGGCAAGTTGGCACCAGGCTATCGCGAGACCATGGCAGCGCGACATATGCGGGGGCGAGAGATAGAACTTGCCGTCGATCTTGCCGTGGGCAAGGGAAAGGCGACAGTTTGGAGTTGCGACCTAACCCGCCGCTATATCGACATCAATGCTGACTACCGCTCCTGACCCCAAGCCAATTCTTCTCGTCGCGGCCATCGCCCTGGTTGATGCCGATGGTCGAGTGCTCATCGCACAGCGTCCTGAGGGCAAGAGTCTGTCGGGATTGTGGGAGTTTCCTGGCGGCAAGCTCGGCGAGGGTGAGTCGCCGGAAGCAGCGCTTATTCGCGAGGCGCGAGAGGAACTTGGTATTGACATTGAGGAAAGCTGTCTGGCGCCGATCAGCTTTGCGTCTCACACCTATGACGATTTTCATCTGCTTATGCCACTCTATGTCTGCCGTATTTGGAACGGTACCGTCAGCGCGTGTGAGGGTCAGGCGTTAAAATGGGTGCGACCGGCCAAACTTGGCGACTGGCCGATGCCCCCGGCAGACGGACCCCTCGTCGCGGCGCTACGGGATTTGTTGTAGGCTGCGCTTTGACCTCATGTTACCAGAATACCCGCCAATATGCCTCTTTTTGGTTGTTCGCGAAGATATTAGCGTCGGAGAGTAGTTGCGCTAGAGTGGCCGCGAACTGAAACTATCCCGGGCTTGGTTGGACCACCGCAATAATTTGTATCAGCTACTTCTTGGCCGACCATGCTCTCGACGATGTTCTTTGATTTCGCGCTATGGGCGCTTTCACACGACTCGCCCCGCTTCGAGTCTTGGCCTTGCGGCCATCTGATGTTTGGCCCGCCGTTGCCGTCCCGGTGTTAGCGCCGGGTGATTTTGAACAAGGCTGGCTGGCCATGAGCTGCATGGTGTTTAATCTGATGGTCGTGAATTTCTGGATTACTGATGGTTGGATTTTACCGCCCGCAAGGGATTTGTGTTCATTGCCGGGAGTGGGTTTATTCTTCTCAATCCGAGCCAGAACCCAGCGCCGCCGTTAAGCTGACTTCACCTTGGCCGGGTTTCAGCGCCTGCTGTTGGCTTTTATGCGGCGCCCAACCGGTCAAATATAGAAGCTGAAACGTCGCGGGCACACGCCCGTCCGTGCCACTAAACATCTCTAAATAATTTTCGGCCGCCGACATTAAGGTAGTCCGCCGGGTCAATCCTTTACGGCGGTGCATCATCACATTGCTTTCGCCCATACCGCGCAACTCGCGCATCAAGGCGAGTGCGTCGGGATAGGTGGCGGTGAGCGTGTCCGTATCGACAACCGGCAGAGCAAAGCTGGCGCGTTGCAGGAGGGCGCCGGCGTCGCGGATATCGGTGAATGGGGCGACGCGCGGGCTCGCGCCGCCTTCGACTTTGGCTTCTGCGTGCATCAGGGCCTGGCGAAGCTCAGTCAAACTCTCGCCGCCGGGAAGCGCAGCGAGAAATAGGCCATCGGGCTTGAGGGCGCGGCGAATCTGGATCAGCGCGCCAGGCAAGTCGTTGACCCAATGCAGAGCGAGTGCGCTGACGACAAGATCGAGCCGGGCATCGGCAAAAGGCAGCCATTCTTCATCCGCTACCACCTGGTCAGCTCCGGTCTGGCGATCCAACATGGTGCGTGAAAGATCGCAATGAACTAAGCGTTCTATACCAAAGCTGCCTTCCAGCGCATCTGCAAGGCAGCCACCACCGCCGAGCGCAACAGCCAGAGGAAAGCGCCTCTTGATGTCACCGAGTCGCTCCACCAGGCCCTCGGCGGCATGGCGGGCGAGAAAATCATGGGCACCAAAATTGGCTGCCGCGCGATCGCGCCGCTGGCGCAATTGCCTCCGGTCGAATAGCCCCATCCTGTCTTCGTGTTCACCGGTCATGACGGCTATATGACATGTTAAGCCGCACTCGGCCAAGCGTCGCGGTGGTTGACCTGTTCACCTGCCGGCGCCTTAGTTGCTGTATTTTTCTCATCTGGGCTTTCCGCAAAATTGTCGAAGAAAGTCTCCGCACGGTCCTGTCGCCATATCGCGGCTCCTGCGACGCTCTGGTCGATTTTCCCGAACGGCTCTGTGCCGACCGTTGGAGTGAAGAGAATTTTATCGTTCCACCCTATCGCATGTGTTGCGGTCTGCTTTGTGAGATAAAAGTAGAAAGGAGCTCGCTTGGCCGGTGCCGGCCTGCCGCTGCATAGGACTATTCTGCTGTTAAACGATGTGCTGACAACCGGCGCGACGGCAGAGGCGTATACGCAAGCCCTGAAGCGCACCAGCGTCGCGGTCGTCGACGTCTTGACCCTTGCGCGAACCCTAGATCGTTCTACATGATGTCATTCAATTCTCACGTCGCGGAGTAAGACCTTGCTTGACGTCACTCTCTATACCACGCCTTTCTGTCCATTTTGCCACCGCGCGAAGCGCCTCCTAGACAAAAAGGGTGTTCCCTATGTCGAAATCAGTGTGGTGGGAAAGCCGGAATTGCGGCGCGAGATGGAGGAGCGCTCCGGCGGTTATACAGTGCCGCAAATTTTTATAGGCGAAACGCCGATCGGCGGCTCGGACGAGTTGGTTGATCTTGAGTACTCCGGAACATTGAACGTCATGCTGGGATTGTCATGAGTGAAAGCAAATTGCAGGTTGCCTGCGTGCAACCG
>CAZUXZ010000167.1:0-17927 GCA_964624055.1 uncultured Rhizobiaceae bacterium
CCCAATCCTGCGTCTTGTACGCGTTCAACATTTCCTCGTGCCGCTCGCGCAAAGCTATGAATTTTGGCTTTTCTTTCTCCGTCTCCTCGCCGAGCACGCAATAGATGTCTACCGGTACGGTCTTGCCCTTGACCTGGATGCGGTCGAGCTGAAGAACGGCAAAATTCTCGACATACGCATAGGTGTTTTCGCCAATGACGATATCCACGCCGTAATTTTTGGACTGGCCTTCGAGCCGGGCGCCGAGATTGACATCGTCACCGAGGACCGAATAGTCGAAGCGCATATCCGAGCCCATATTGCCGACGCAGATCACACCCGTGTTGACACCAGCGCCAATTCGGAGCGGAATATAAGGTCTGCCATTCTCCTCCGCCTCGCGCCTAAGCTCCACATTCATCTTGTCGGATTCCTCGAACATGGCCAGCGCCGAGCGAACGCCGTTCACCGCATGTTCGGGATCATCAAGCGGCGCGTTCCAAAATGCCATGATGCAGTCGCCCATATATTTGTCGATGGTACCCTTACGCTCAAGAATCACATTGGTCATCGGCGTGAGATAACGGTTAATGAATTTGGTCAGACCGACCGCGTCGAATTGCTCCGATATGGTGGTAAAGCCGCGAATATCGGCAAACAACACCGACATCTCGCGCATTTCGCCACCGAGAGTGAGGCGGCTCGGATCCTCGGCTAGTCGCGCCACCAGATCAGGTGACATATAGCGGCTGAAAGCGCCCCTCACCTGCCGTCGCTCGCGTTCCTCACGCACATAGTTGAGATAGGTTAGTACCACAGTGACGATAAAGATGCCGATCGCCGGGAATACCATGTCGAGCAGTAGGCCGTGTGCGTCAAAGACCCACCAGGAAACCGCAAGTAGGATTGCGACAGTCACCAGGGCGGCGACCAGGGTCCAAATGGCCCCGAGGAAGGGCACCAACAGCACCATTAGCACACCGACAAGGATCATCGCTAAGAGTTCGGCTCCAAGCGCCCAAGCCGGGCGGGCGAGATAATTCTTGTCGAGAATGTTCTGTAAAAGCTGGGCATGAACCTCGACCCCCGGTATTGCGGCGTCAAGTGGCGTCGCCTTGATGTCGAGAAGGCCGATGGCCGAAGTACCGAAAAAGGCCAGCTTACCGACGAGTTTTTTCGGATCAGCGGTGCCGTTCAGAATATCCTTGGCCGGAACGTAAAGGTTACGATCATGCTTGCCAAACTTCATCCAAATCTGGCCGAAGCGGTCGGTGGGCACTTCGAGCCCCTTGAGCTTGACACCGTTGATACCACCCGGACCATAATCTATGGCCATGGTGGTTTGTTGGGTTGCCACGCGGTAGAGCTCAAGGGCGAGCGTCGGATACATGACGTCGCCGACTCGCACCACCAGTGGCACCTGGCGGACGATGCCATCGACTGATGGTCTGAAAGTAAATACGCCGATGCCCTTGGCCGTGTCCTCTAGCACCTCGATATTGCGCACGATACTGGGGAAGGACCAGAGAAAGTCTTCCGGCTGCAAGCCTTTGACTCGGCTGCGGTTCCGTTTGGCCCATTGAGTCTTGAGTGATTTTCGCCCGATTTCTTCGGCAAGCCTACGCTGCTGGGTCGACTGTCCGAGAACGACATTGTACCCTTTATAGATGCGCGCCAAAGTCTCATCATTGCTCGGCATCTTCCTGAGTTTAGCTTTGGTGTCCTTATCGAGGCCGCGCACGCTATCGGCCAAAACGCCGGGCGAGGTGCGGTCCGGCTCTGCAAACACGATATCGTTAGCCACCGCCACGACGCCGTATTTTTTTAGTCGCAGCATCAGCTTCGCGATGGTCGTCCGCGGCCAGGGCCATTGCCCTATTTCGTTCAGGCTGTCGTCGTCGAGATCAATTATAATCACCGGCTGCCTACTGTCCTCGCGTGGGGAGATCTGCTGAAAACTGTCGAATACCTTGAATCTCAAGAGCTGAATCGGCTGGGAATCTGTCGCTCGGAGAGCGATGAATGCCACAAGCACGCCAAGGGCGATCATATGCGCCCAACTGTAATGTTTGAGAAACCGCTTCAAAAACCCAAATCGGATTTTCATGCCGCACCCCCTGCGAATGAGCGGGGAAGTATAGCAGAACTAACCTATACAGGATGTTTACGCGTCACACCTGGTGGAATGCAGTTCCTGGCTAATTGTCAGGGCAATTCCAGTGGGGTCAGCTCGAGGGCCGCAGCGCGGACTTCTTCACGCTCCTTTTCATCCAATGGGATTAACCCTTTATCGGTCAAATAGCCATATTCACCGCTGGCGTCTTCATGCATGAAGGCATTGATGAACTCTTCAATTCCGGGAATGACACTGACATGAGCAGATTTAATGTAGAAATACATCGAACGAGAAACCGGGTAGCTACCGTTGGTGATGCTGTCGAATTCCGGCACCACACCGTTGATCGAACTGCCCTGGATAATGTCGCGGTTCTGCTCCAGAAAACTGAACCCGAAAATACCGAGCGCCTGAGGATTGGCTTGCAGCTTTTGGACAATGAGGTTGTCGTTCTCACCCGCCTCAACATAAGCGCCATCCTCACGAATCGCGTGACATAACGATTTGAAGACGGATTTGTCGTTATTTTCGAGCATAAGCATCTCCTTGAAGGTCTTGCATCCGCTCTCCATCGCCAACTCGACGAAGGCGTCGCGCGTGCCGGACGTCGGCGGCGGCCCAAGGACCTCAATCGGCTCAGCCGGAAGAGAGCCGTCGACGTCCGCCCAGAGGTGGTTGGGATTATCGGCCAGGACGCCGTCGACGGGTACCTGCTTTGCCAGAGCGAGCCATAATTGCCTGAGGGTTAGCCGGGCCATCGGCGCGGCCTTAGAATTAGCGATGACGATGCCGTCAAAACCGATCTTGACCTCAACAATCTCCAGCACGCCATTCTCCGCACAGTTCTTCACTTCTGAGGATTTGATGCGGCGCGAGGAATTAGCGATATCCGGATGGTCGACGCCGATGCCAGAGCAAAACAACTTCAATCCGCCACCGGAGCCGGTACTTTCGACCACCGGGGTGGGGTAATCGGTAACCTGGCCGAATTCCTCTGCCACTGCTGTCGAGAAGGGAAATACTGTGGAAGAGCCAACGATGCGAATTTCCTCTCGTGCTTTAGCGAAGTCGGTAGGCGCCATCCAGAGCGTCACAACCATTAATGTTCCGATCAAAACGGCAGCAAGATTTGGTTTGATGGTCATGTCTCTTAATCTCCGGTTTCCAGTTTTGCCCTGAAAATAGAATAGCCATGCGACAAGAAGGATACAGTTTTATGACGGTTTCATGACACCCCCCGGCCACCACGTTTCTGGACAAAGCCGCGTACACTCTTTTATTTAACTAAATAGCTAAATATAAATCTCAATCACTCGACGATGTAGTTTTCATGCCCGCGGATCCGATCTAACGTGACATTTTGGAGCGACTCGTTGAGGGTGAGTCGTCTGTCATCAATCTGGCTACCACATTCGACATTTCATTGCCGGCGGGATCGCGCTATTTTCTGATACTCAAGAATGCTGGCCTGATTTCACACGAGAAGGACGGGCGGGTGAGCCGTTGCGCTCTTGTTGCTGGGTCGCTCCGCGACACCTTGAATTGGATCGAAACCTACCAGGGTTTCTGGGAAGACAAGTTCGACCCCATAACTGAATATCTCGACCAAACGTAGAAGGATGTATTTCGCGCCTGGATCAACCAGGCGGCGTTGAAGCATTGGCAGTCGCCCAAAAGCTTCACCACAGTCGTTCCAGCAAAGGAAGTCAAACTGACTCCCATAGTAAACTGCCATCCGAGAGCGGTGTCACGTCGCACAAAGGAGGTTGGACCAGTTCTTTCGAGTGTTTCGACGAAGCGATTACGTGAGTTTTTACTTCATCTCCACTTCGATAAAAATGACTTCGCTGGTTTCACTCGGATTGATGACGTCATGTTCGACCCCCTCCTCACGAAAATAGGGTGAGCCCAGGACGAGTTCAATCTCGCGTTCACCGTTCGGCTCCTTGAGATTAAGTTGGCCGTTAGTAACGGGCACGACGACATAGTCCATTTCGTGGCGATGCCAGCCAGTATGCGATCCCGGCGGAAATTTCCACTCGGTCACGCGCACTCGGTCATTGTCAATCAATTGGGTCGGGATCGCATCGTCCATGGCTCGTTCTCCTCGCAGGGATGGGATTATTGCACAAAGGGTCTCAATTTCCCGGCAAGTGGTCAATTGCGTTTGGGAGGCTGTGCGAGGCCGAGACTGTGGCGGTCGATAGCGACGCTCTTGACCAGGGCATATACCTCGCGGCCTGGCTCAATGCCGAGATCGGTGGCCGAGCGCCGTGTGATGCGCGCCCACAGCCGGACGCCTATATCTAGCTCAAGGTCCATCGCCGCCGAGTTTGTCCCATGTATACCCACCACACGCCCATGAAACACGTTCAAAATGCTAAGGTCGGTGGGCCGCGTCGTAGCGATGGCAACGTCGCGCGCCCGGATGTGTGCCCGCACTTTAGTGCCGTCGGCAAGGTCAAGGCCCGAGACGCAAAGCGTCCCGCCCTCAAAGGCGAGGTCGGTCAGGCCAAAATCATCATGGCCAACGACCTGGGTTTCGATCAGCGCGCCAGCCTCGTTCCGCCCGTTATAGGGGCTCAAATCTGGCCGACCCATGATATCGACCGCTGGACCGGCTGCGACGAGCTTGCCATCGGCCAGCAGCACGACCTGATCGGCAAGGCGCGTTACCTCTTCGAGGGCATGACTGACATAGACGATGGGCACGTTGAGGGTATCGCGAAGGCGCTCAATATAGCCTATGATCTCGCTCTTGCGCGAGCCATCAAGGGCGGCAAGCGGCTCGTCCATCAAGATGAGCCGCGGTTCTGCGAGGAGCGCCCGTCCGATCGCGACCCGCTGTTTCTCGCCGCCAGAGAGTGTCACCGGTCGGCGTTTAAGGAGCGTTTCCAGGCCAAGAAGATCAATGATCCGCGTCGGATTGTGAAAGCGTTCGCCCTTGGGCGCGAAGCGCCGGCCATAGTACAAGTTCGAGCGCACGCTGAGATGGGGAAAGAGACGACTTTCTTGAAAGACGTATCCCACCCGACGTCTCTCTGGGCAGAGATTCACCCGCGCCCCGGAATCGAACAGTGTTTGGTCGCCGATTTGGATGCGACCGTCATCGGGCTTGAGCAGCCCGGCCAGCATATTGACCAACATCGTCTTACCTGCACCGGAGCGCCCGAACAGGGCCGTGACACCACCGGTTTCGGTCTTAAAGGCAACATCGAGGACAAAATTGTCGAGACGCTTGCGGATATCGACCTCAAGCATCGCCCTACCCCGCAAGCCGCGCGCGCACCCGGCGCGCCAACAATTCTGACGCGCATAGCGCTAGCATGGCGATGATGATGGAGAGGATCATCAGGCGCAACGCGCCGCCCTCCCCGCCCGGCACTTGGGTCATACTGTAAAGAGCGATTGGCAGCGTGCGCGTCTCGCCGGGAATGTTGGAGACAAAGGTGATAGTCGCACCGAACTCACCAAAGCCACGCGCGAAGGCGAGCATGGCGCCGGTCAAAATACCCGGCAGCATTAGCGGCAGACTGACAGTAGCAAAAACCCACACCGGCGGCGCGCCGAGCGTTCTTGCCGCGGCCTCCAGCCTTACATCGACACTCTCCAGAGAGAGGCGAATGGCGCGCACCATGAGGGGAAAGGCCATCACCGCCGAAGCCACCGCTGCGCCGCGCCATGTGAAGGCGACGGTGACACCGAACCAGTCATAGAGCCATGCCCCCATGGGACCATTTCGCCCTAATAGGAGGAGGAGGAGATAACCGATTACCACCGGCGGTACGACGAGTGGTAGATGCACCAGCCCGTTCAACAGCGCATGGCCGGGAAAGCGCGTGCGCGCCAAGAGCCAAGCCACGGCAATGGCCACCGGCAAACTGACCAACATCGACCAGAACGCCACCCGAAGGCTGAGGAAAATCGCCTCGCTTTCGAGGGGAGTGAGCGCAAACATCAAGGCAGCCCGAAGCCGCGGCGGCGAAATAGTTCCGCCATCTCCGGCGTTACGAGAAATTCGATGAAGCGCCGCGCAGATTCATTGTCGCGTCCCGCGACGAGTGCGATGGTGTAGCGAATCGGCGCGTGAAGTCTAGGCGCGATCTCTCCTGCTACGCGCACGCCGTCAATGCTTGTTGCGTCGCTCGCATAGACGATACCGAGCGGAGCCTCGCCTCGTGCCACGTGTTGAAGCGCAATGCGAACGTCGGCGGTGCGCACCAGCCTGGCCTCCAGCGCCGGCCACCAACCCATCGCCTCCAGCGCCTGGCGCGCATATATGCCGGCTGGCACATGGTCGGGATCGCCCATCGCAAGGCGCCCCTCACCGAGGGCCGCAATCAAATCGGCTTTCAAATCGAGCGTTTTGGGTTCGCTATCTTCTCGGGTTATCACCACCAGCCGGTTGGCGAATAGATCGCGCCGCGTTGCGGCAACAATATGCCCACTCGCTTCTAGGTAATCCATCCAAGCGGGATAAGCGGAGAGATAGAGATCGGCCGGTGCACCGTTCTCGATTTGCTTAGCGAGGATGGAAGAGCCGGCAAAGACGCCCCGCACCCGGTCCTCCCCCGTGCGGGCGAACATCTCCGCTGCTTCGTTCAGCGCTTCGGTAGTGCTGGCGGCGGCAAAGACCAGCACCTCACCGGCGCGCGCCGTCAGGACGGCAGAGAACACAGCGGCCAAAATTGTTACAACCGAAACTATTCTGACGATGCGCGCAAAACTCACGATCAGAGACTTTCTCAGGGGGCGACGCCTACACCCCGCCCTACCCGACCAAACGTTGGGGATTCAAAGCTCTAGGGACTACCGCCGCATCCCGGCTCCAATTGTCAAATCCGCATTTTAGGCTCGGTCCGATCCGCCGTCCGGCCAGCCTCGCGTGCCGTCAAACACGCGTGCAGAACAAAAAATACTGTAACCGGAACGTTTGGCCGTTGCAACGCGGGGCGTGGGCTGCCATATGCGCCCCATGAATTTGCGAAATATCGCCATCATTGCCCATGTAGACCATGGCAAGACTACCCTGGTAGACTCGCTCCTGTTCCAGAGCGGTACGCTCAGGGCCAATCAACGTGTCGCCGAGCGCGCCCTCGATTCGAACGATCTTGAGCGCGAACGTGGCATCACCATTCTTTCGAAATGTACCTCCGTCGCTTGGGGCGATCTGCGCATCAATATCGTCGATACACCGGGCCATGCCGATTTTGGCGCCGAGGTCGAGCGGATCCTCTCAATGGTGGACGGCGTGCTGGTACTGGTGGATGCTGCTGAGGGTCCCATGCCCCAAACAAAATTTGTTGTCTCCAAGGCGCTCGGCCTAGGTCTTCACCCAATCGTCGTCGTTAATAAGGCTGACCGGCACGACGCGAGGCCCTTCGAGGTGCATGAGGAGGTCTTCGACCTGTTCTCGGCGCTCGACGCCGACGAAGAACAACTCGATTTTCCTATGCTTTTCGCCTCAGCTAAGGAGGGCTGGGCCGATCCGGAGCCTGATGGTCCGCGCAAGGATCTAACGCCCTTGTTTGAACTTATCGCAAGCCATGTGCCAACGCCCAAGGCTGAGCCCGATGCGCCCTTCGCCATGCTGGTGACAACGCTGGAAGCCGATCCGTTCCTCGGGCGCATCCTCACCGGACGCATCCATTCGGGCGCGATCCGGCCAAATATGACCGTACGCGCACTCAGCCGCGACGGCACGGTAATTGAAGAGACCCGAGTCACCAAGCTCCTGGCCTTTCGTGGCCTCAAGCGGAGTGCCATCAAGGAAGCCATCGCCGGCGATATCGTCGCCCTGGCCGGCTTCGACAAAGCGAGTGTCGCAGATACCCTGGCCGACCCGGCGATCACGGAAGCCATGGCGGCACAGCCCGTCGATCCACCGACCCTCACGGTAAGTTTTCTGCCCAACGATTCGCCACTCTCCGGCACCGAGGGAAGCCGCCTGACCTCGCGCGAAATCCGCACCCGCCTGATGCGCGAGGCCGAGAGCAATATCGCCATCCGCGTGAGCGAGGGAGAGGGAGAGGGCAAGGATAGCTTTGAAGTCGCCGGGCGGGGCGAGCTGCAATTAGGCATCCTCATCGAGACCATGCGGCGCGAGGGCTTCGAGCTATGCATCGGCCGACCCCGCGTGTTGCAGCGCACCGACCCGGACACGGGAGAGGTACTCGAGCCGATCGAGGAAGTGCAGATCGACGTCGACGAGGAGTTTACTGGAACCGTGGTCGAAGGCCTCTCGACCCGGCGCGGGGAGCTTATGGATATGCGTCCCTCGGGTGGCGGGCGCACACGCCTCGTGTTCCACGCACCTTCGCGCGGGCTCATCGGCTATAACGGAGAGCTACTAACTGCAACTCGGGGCAGCGCGGTGATGAACCGCCTGTTTTATGCCTATGCGCCGCACCGCGGCGACATCGCTGGGCGCCGCAACGGCGTGCTGATCTCCAATGCCCAGGGCAAATCCGTTCCCTTCGCGCTTTGGAACCTGGAGGAACGTGGGCCAATGTTCATCGGCTCGGGCGAGCCGGTCTATGCCGGCATGGTGATCGGCGAACACGCTCGCGGTAGCGATCTCATCGTTAACCCTCTCAAAACCAAACAACTGACCAATATTCGCGCGGCCGGCTCGGACGAAGCGGTGCGCCTGACGCCGCCCCTGCGACTCTCCCTGGAGCAGGCCATCGCCTATATCGAGAATGACGAACTCGTAGAGGTGACGCCGAAATCCACCCGTCTGCGCAAACGTTTGCTGGACGAACACGCCCGCAAACGGGCCGCACGCGCCGAGGCGGCCGCGGGCTAGAGCGAGCGCAAGAAGGCGAGGAAATCACCGCGCTCAGATCCGGACAAGTTTCTGAACACCTCCCGAGCAAGAGCCGCCTCGCCGCCATGCCACAGAATCGCCTCGGCCGGCCCGCGCGCGCGGCCGTCATGCAGCAAAAATTCATGGCCATTGACCGCTTCGAGGGAACCCAGACCCCAAAGCGGCGGGGTACGCCATTCGCGACCGTTAGCGGCGAATTCGGGCCGACTGTCGGCAAGTCCTTCACCCATATCGTGCAGCAGAAAATCACTATAAGGCTGGATATAGCGGCCGCTCAGAGCCGGCTCAGTATGCCTGCCAGTCAGGTATTGCGGCTTATGGCAGGTAGCGCAGCCAGCGGCATGGAACAGAACCTCACCGCGCACCACAGCCGTGCTGCCCTGTCCCCGCCGTGCCGGCGGCTCAAGATAGCGGAGATAGGCAGTAAGAGCCCTCAATCTTTCCGTGCTCAGCTCCTCCGCGCCCACCTCCGTTTCCACGGCGCGACAAACTTGCTGAAGTTTCGCGCAGCTTGGCCCGGGATACAATTCAGAAGTCAGCCCCATATCGCCGAAGGCGGCAGCAGCAGCCTGTTGGTGAAGCCCTACCTGGTTGGCCTTCCAGCCGAAACGACCGAGACGCATGGATGCACTCTCTGGGTCCCACACATAATTGGGTCGACCGGAAATGCCATCGCCATCTTTGTCTTGTGCGTCCGCTCCCGCGAGAATGGCGGCTTCGGGAATCGCCTCAACAAGGCCGCTCCCAGACAGTGCCGGTGCCACGCGCGGCGAATACATAGCCGAGGCACCCAATTGCAAATGCGCCATGCGATAGAAAACGTAGACCGGGCGGCGCAACTGATAGGCCGTACCGTCACCATAATTGCCATACACAGGGCTGTACTCGACGAAGAGGCGCGCCTCGGGCGGCACGCCGTCGATAGCCCGGTTTTGTAATTGATTTCCATAGGCGGGATGGGCGCGCGGGCCGCCTTGCGCACTTTTTCCTGGAACGCTGAGGCGAATTAGCAGCGAACTCAGCTGCTCCCCCTCGTGCAACGGTGGTCTGCCGCGCCACGCACGAACATGGCAGGCGGCGCAGGCTCGAGCGTTGAAGACCGGCCCCAATCCAGCAAATGCCGGGTCGCCTTCACCTTCTACAATTTCTCTCTCCGCCGACCACCGCTGTCGGAAAATGGCTGCTCCGTGCAGAAATAGTGCTTCCATCTCGGAGCTTAAACCAGAAATGGGGCGACTGAAATCCGAGTGTTTTTCGTCCCCAAAGGACGCCGCAACCGGCAGGGTGAAAAGCGTCGCGAGTAAAGCAGAAAATACGAATCCACGCAGCTTCATATTGAGATTTTCATAGGTAATGCCCGAACACGCGCTAAGCAGGAGCGCAGGCTAAACTGGCTAAAGAATACCCAATTTACATGAGGTCGAAAGCGCCATAGCGGAAATAAAAGCAAAAAATCAGCGCCCCGAGGACATAATTCGAACTGGCTAAGTGCGACGGACTGAAGCCAGGCGCCCGCGAGATGCGTGTAAAGATCAAAGTTTGCGGCGTTTGCGAGTGCAATGTCTTTTTCCAGGAAGGTGTGTATGTCAATAATGACTATCTGCGAATGCCAAGCCATGAGATAGCAATAAGGATCTGTAAGCTTGGCCCGGGCATGAGTAGATAGAAGACCGGCATGCTGGTCCAGCTGAGCTGGCCTGACGGGATTTGTTTCACCTGAACAGCCTGATTAACCGCCGTCAGCCACGAAAGTGGCTATGATGAGTATATGCCTGCCGATTAAATCTGCTGCACGAGGAAATCAATATATATTTCTACAAAATACGTGACGTCTGTCCTTTCTGGCGACCCCTCGGCCGAGTCGCCGTCACAGGCCGCTGTATTTCCTACTTCGTCATTGCGAATTCCGCCCTCTCGCGTTAACCCATTCGGTACGTATCGAACCGGTTTTTAACGGAGGGTGGCATGAGTATTCGGGTTGGCATAAACGGGTTTGGCCGGATAGGCCGCAATATCCTCAGGGCGATTCACGAATCTGGACGGGACAATATCAGTGTCGTAGCGCTTAACGATCTCGGGCCGGTCGAGACCAATGCCCATCTACTGAAATACGACTCGGTGCATGGCCCCTTCCCCGGAGATATTTCGGTTCAGGGCAACATTCTCGATATCGGCTCGGGACCAATCCAAATGCTTTCAGAACGCGACCCTGCCAAGCTACCCTGGGGCGATCTCGGCGTTGACGTGGCCCTCGAATGCACCGGAATTTTCTCTAAGCGTGAGGACGCTGCCAAGCATCTGACCGCTGGCGCGCGCAAGGTACTAATTTCAGCTCCCGGGCAGGGTGCGGATTTGACCGTCGTCTACGGCGTCAATCATGACAAGCTGACGTCCGCGCATGAGGTAGTCTCCAACGCCTCCTGCACCACCAACTGCCTAGCACCTGTGGCGAACGTCCTCAACGAGACATTTGGAATCGAACACGGTTTCATGACCACCGTCCATGCCTATACGCTCGACCAGTCGATCCTCGATACGCTGCACAAGGATCTTCGCCGCGCACGCGGCGCCGGAATCTCAATGATCCCGACCTCGACCGGCGCCGCACGAGCAGTGGGGTTGGTCCTGCCCGAGCTTCGAGGCAAGCTTGACGGCACCGCCGTACGCGTTCCCACTGCCAATGTGTCGATGATCGATCTTACCGTCGTCACCAAGAAGGCGACCACGACGGAGGAAATCAATAGCGCCATGCAAAGCGCCGCCGACGGCCCGCTTGCCAGCGTACTCGGCTATACCAAGGAGCCGCTGGTGTCGATCGATTTCAACCACAATCCGGCATCCTCGACCTTCGATGCGAGCGGCACCACGGTGATCGACGGCACCTTCTGCCGCGTTCTCTCCTGGTACGATAACGAATGGGGCTTCTCCAACCGCATGGCCGACGTCGCGGCCCTCCTCGGCGGCCTCTAGACGCGCCGCGTCGACATGAACGCTCTCAGAACGCTCGACGATCTCGATGTTAGTGGCAAGAAGGTGCTCGTCCGCATTGATCTAAACGTGCCGCTCCAGGATGGCGCGGTGAGCGATGCGAGTCGTATCGAGAGCGTCGCCCCCACCCTTACGGAGCTTTCCCGAAAAGGCGCCCGGGTCATCGTTCTCAGCCATTTCGGCCGACCAAAGGGTCGCGTTTTACCGGCCATGTCGCTTGCACCCATCGCGCCCCATCTGAGCGCCGCCCTGAACGGGCGTGAGATCGCTTTCGTCGCCGACTGCATCGGCGAGGAGGCCCGTCGGGTAGTGGACGGTTTGTGCGACGGCGACGTGGCGTTATTGGAAAACACACGCTTCCATGCCGGCGAGGAAACGAACAACAACGAATTTATAGCCTCCCTGGCCGGGCTGGCTGATCTCTACGTCAACGACGCATTTTCTGCTGCGCACCGCGCCCATGCCTCGACCGCCGGCGTCGCAACGCTACTCCCTTCCGCAGCTGGGCGGTTGATGGCGCGCGAGCTAGCGGCGCTCGAAAACGTGCTGACCACGCCAGAGCGCCCGTTGATGGCGGTGGTCGGCGGCGCCAAAGTCTCAACCAAGATTGACCTGCTGACCAATCTCGTCCAACGTGTAGATTTGCTTGCCATCGGTGGCGCCATGGCCAACACATTCCTCGACGCCGTCGGTTTGGCCGTCGGCGCCTCGCTGACGGAAACGGACCACCTAGAAACCGCGCGGAACATCCGCCGCAAAGCCAAGGAATGCGGCTGTCGCCTGATTCTGCCCGGCGACGGGGTGGTGACACGCGAATTTGTCTCCGGTGCGCCGAACGAGGTCTGCGTCGCCGATGCAATACCAGTTGACGGCATGATCCTCGATCTTGGACCGAATTCGGTCGCCGCCATTGAAGCGGCTATCCGCGAAGCCAGGACACTAGTGTGGAACGGTCCCCTCGGCGCCTTCGAAATCCTGCCGTTCGACTCGGCAACTAACGCCGCCGCCCGGACCGCTGCCGAATGTACCCGCGCCGGCAACCTCTTGTCGGTCGCCGGCGGTGGCGATACGGTGGCAGCACTCCGCAATGCTGGCGTGACGACGGATTTCAGCTATGTCTCGATGGCCGGTGGTGCATTTCTCGAATGGCTAGAGGGCAAGACGCTACCCGGCGTCGAAGCGTTGAAAGATCAGCAATAGGGTCGACAGGCACGTTATTCTCGTTCATTCCCGCGCCCAGGCAGAGGCGGCGCTAGGGGCGGCGCAATCGTGTGGCCGAGCCGTTACCTTGCGCTCAGCCCCGGGCGCTGGGCATTATGGCGGTCTCGCTTTCCTCAAGGCGTTGTTCGACGGTGCGGCCAAGGCCTACTCGGAAGCGGAATATTCTGTAATTCTGGATTGCGGAACTGATGCGGCGCTCGCCCACCGGGGAATAGTGATGGGCTTCCATCGCATCGCCTTTTCGGGTGCCAAGCCGATGCGTGACAAGCTCGCCAAGGTTGCTGCCAAATCGGGTGCACGCCTGGCACCCGCTCGGCCACCGCGCGACGCCCTAGACTTACTCGATTCGCCTGACCCGGCGGGCACTGCCGCAGCATTTTTGGAACGCCAGGGTGCAGCGAAAAGCGGCTATAACAGGGCGTTACGGAACAAGAATTGAAATGGCTCTCCCCTTCCGCTAATCACTCTTCAAAGGGACCACAACCGAGCTTGTCAAACATGAAAATAACCCAGCGCGTGCGCAAAATGCTCTCATACTATGAGAGTGATAGTCCCGGCACCAAGACTAACCTAGCCCGCATACTGATGCAGGGCCGTCTCGGCGGTTCAGGCAAGCTGGTGATCCTGCCGGTGGATCAAGGTTTCGAGCATGGCCCAGCGCGAAGCTTCGCAATCAACCCTGACGCCTACGATCCACATTACCATTGGCAACTCGCTATCGATGCTGGTCTCAGCGCCTTCGCCAGCCCGCTCGGCATGATTGAGGCCGGAGCCGATAGCTTCGCCGGCGCGATTCCGACCATCCTCAAGGTTAACAGCTCGAGCTCGCACGCAATGACCAAGGATCAGGCCGTGACGGCGACGGTGAAAGATGCGCTACGACTCGGTTGTGCTGCCATCGGCTTCACCATCTATCCTGGCTCCGATCATCAGTTCGAAATGATCGAGGAGCTGCGCGAACTAGCGCTTGAAGCCAAATCGCATGGCCTTGCGGTGGTGGTATGGTCCTATCCGCGCGGCGGAAATCTCTCCAAGGAGGGCGAGACGGCACTTGATGTCACCGCCTATGCGGCGCACAAGGCGGCGCTATTGGGCGCCCATATCATCAAGGTCAAACCACCGACCGCGCATCTCGAACAGGCGGAAGCAGCCAAGGTCTATGGATTGGAGAACATCCCCGCCACCACTTTATCGGCACGCATCGCCCATATCGTTCAGTCCTCATTCGCCGGTAAGCGCATCGTTATATTCTCTGGCGGCGCTGCGAAAGGGCTGGACGGTCTCTATGACGAAATCCGCGCAATCCGCGACGGCGGTGGCTTCGGCTCAATCATTGGCCGAAACACCTTCCAACGTCCGCGCGAGGACGCACTGGTGATGCTGAATAACATTATCAAAATTTATCAAAACAAAGCCTGACTGCTGATCGGGCAAATTCTCCACGTTGAAGAGTCGCACCGATTCGCCATCGCCGATCATCCGTTTGAGCGATCCCACCACTCAGCGCTCCGTATTAGCGTTTTCAGACGTTTATTGCTCTTCCTCCGCGCCGCGACGACTCTCCTTCACAAGAGTTGCCATGTTTCTTAAAAGCGATATGTTGTCGCGCCCGACCATTGAAAACCTCACGGACCCAAAACGTGCTAGCAAAAACACGCCCCGAGGGAGACCAATCCACAGCGGGAAAATGCCGCCTATACCTCATCACGCCGCAGCAACTGACGACAGATTCCTTTGTCGACTGCCTCGCCGCGGCGCTCGACAGCGGCGACGTGGGATGCGTACAGCTCCGCCTCAAAGGTGCGGATGACGACGCTGTGTGCTTCGCCAGCGAGCGCCTGATGCCGGTCTGCCATGCGCGCGATGTGGCGTTCCTAGTCAATGACCGGCCGGATCTTGCCAAATTGATCGGCGCCGACGGCGCGCATATCGGCGCCGAGGATGGCAGTACAGCGGAAGCCCGCGCACTCTTAGGAGACGACGCCATTCTCGGCGTGAGCTGCTACGATTCGCGCCACCTCGCCATGCAGGCTGGCGAAGCAGGTGCCGATTATGTCGCGTTCGGTGCATTCTTCCCAACCCAGAGCAAGACACCGCGGGCGCGCGCCGAGCCCTATTTGCTAAAATGGTGGCGGCAAATGACCATCATGCAAAGCGTCGCCATCGGCGGCGTCACGGCAGAAAATTGCGCGCCATTGGTCCAAGCCGGCGCGGATTTCTTGGCTGTTATTGCTGCCGTATGGGATCATCCGAATGGCCCGGCGGCTGGCGTTAAAGCGATTAATAACGCCATTGTCGAAGCCGGCGGCACTTGATATAGCAGCGCCGCCGAACAACAAATCAATTTGAGATAGAAACATGAGAATTAACGGCAACGCAGTCCGACCGGGGATGGTAATCGAGCATCAGAACCGTCTCTGGGTCGCGACCAAAATTCAACATACCCAGCCCGGCAAGGGGGGCGCTTATCTCCAGGTCGAACTCAAGGATTTACAGACTGGCACCAAGCTGAACGAGCGCTTTCGCGCCGCAGAAAATGTCGAGCGCGTGCGGTTAGATCAGAAGCAGCATCAGTTCCTCTTCGCCGATGACGACATGCTGACCTTCATGGATATGGAGAGTTATGAGCAGATTTCTCTGCCAAAGGAACTGGTAGGCGAGCCAGTAGTCTTTCTTCAGGATGGCATGGAAGTGACAGTCGAATCCCATGAAGGTACGGTCATCGGTGTCGAGCTGCCCGAAACGGCGGTTCAGGCAGTGGAGGAAACTGAGCCCGTAGTCAAGGGCCAGACCGCGGCTGCCTCCTATAAGCCGGCGCTTCTTGACAATGGCGTGCGGACCATGGTTCCAGCACACATCCACCCCGGTGACAGTGTGGTAGTCAATACCGACGACGGCAGCTATGTCGAACGGGCACGTGACTGACGCCCGGGATCGCACCTTTCTTGTCCCGTAGGTCCCCGCTCGTCACCGTCATGGCTAACGCCGCCTATAAGGCGGCGCGCGGTTTATTGCGAGATTTCGGAGAGGTCGAACAACTACAAGTATCGCGCAAGGGGCCGGCGGATTTTGTCTCCTCTTCGGACCACAAGGCAGAAGAGACCCTGGTTGAGGAGCTGCACCGCGCCCGCCCAAATTTCGGGTTTCTACTTGAGGAAGGCGGCACGGTCAAAGGCTCTGACAACTCGAACCGGTGGATTATCGACCCGCTGGACGGCACCACCAACTTCCTTCACGGCGTGCCGCATTTCGCCATTTCCATCGGCCTCGAGCGAGACGGAAAAATGTTCGCCGGCGTGATCTATGACCCTTTGCGCGATGAAATATTCACCGCAGAGACCGGCACTGGCGCCTATCTAAATTCGAAGCGTCTGCGTGTCTCGGCGCGCGATCAGATGAACGAAGCACTTATCGCCACTGGCATGCCGTTCAAGGGTCGGGCAAGCCATCCGGAATATCCCGCCATGCTCGAAGCGGTCACCGGTTCCGCCGCCGGCGTCAGGCGCTTTGGGTCAGCCGCGCTCGATCTCTGCTACGTCGCGGCGGGGCGCTATGACGGGTTCTGGGAATTCGCTCTCTCGCCGTGGGATATTGCTGCAGGGTTAGTGATCCTGCGCGAGGCAGGCGCCGTGGTCAGCGATGTTGAAGGTAACGATTGTAGGATGGAAACTGGTGATATTCTCGCTACGAATGGTCGCCTACATAAAAATCTACGCTGCCTCCTGGCGGAAGCAGCCAAAGAGTCGGCAAAATAGAGTTTTTTTCACACTCGACGAGGCTGTTGTCGACGAAGAGCCGCTATATTATTGTAAGCGTGTATAAAAATGGGAGGCTAACCATCCTGCACCCGAGCATAAACTTTGTCGGAGCCACCCGGCTTGCCATCAGGCGTGCAATTTTTGTCCTGCCCGGGGCCGCCCTGCTCACATTTGCCAATTCCGCGCCAGCGCAGGAGACCGTTTATATCGGCGGCAGCGGGCAATTGAGCGTAGAAATCAATATTGGCATTCTTGATAACCGCCCCGCGCCGCGCCGTGTCAGCACTATCCTACAACATCCCGGTGTTGTCCGAGGCGGCTTGCCGCCAGTGACCCTCCGCCCACCGCCGGAAACCCCTACCCCTGCCGCGTCAGGCAACACGTCGACCAAAATGAAGGTAAAGACCGAGGCAAACGATGCGAGCGACCTGCCGGCAGTAAAGCTGAAAGCACCGGAACCCGGCCCCATGCCGGAGCCGATGCCTACCGTGGCGGCAGATAAGCCGCTGAATAAAAAGACTGCCGAGAAGACCACTTTGACAGACACCAGCCAATCTAAGCCCACAGCCAAACCGAAAGCGGGAAAGAAGGCAGCCGAGCCTTTGACGGAGGCGAAAGCAAAGAATACCAGGATCGCCGCTCTCGATCCGACGGAGGCGCCAAAAGCACCTGGCGATGCGATACAAATTCTCTTTCCCGCCGACGAATCACTACTGCCGCAAGGTGCGCAAGCTTCGCTCGCCGCCATCGCGACGCTTCTTGGCCAGGACGAGACGCTCCGCCTGCAGCTGAGGGCCTATGCCGGCGGCGGGGCTGACGCCGCATCGCATTCCCGTCGTCTCTCGCTTTCCCGCGCCCTCTCGGTGCGGTCAGAATTGATCGAGCAGGGAGTGCGCAGCACCCGGATCGACGTCCGCGCCCTCGGCAACAAATCCGAAAGCAGGGCTAAAGACCGGGTCGACATTATTCTTGTCAAACGTTAGCGCCGTGAGAGTAGCGAAAGCCACTCGGCATCCGAGATGAACGAATTACGACC
>CAZUXZ010000168.1:0-26781 GCA_964624055.1 uncultured Rhizobiaceae bacterium
CGAGCAGGTCGCCGCCGAGACGCCAGAGAAGATCATCACCGTCATCATCGATCCCGTAGTCGGTTGCCAACCCTTCCAGGCGCGCAAGCTCGCCTTCGGGTTGGGCCTCAATGGCCAGGCGGTGAAAGATGCGCTCAAGCTGTTCCCGGCGCTCTATGACACGATGCTCGGCACCGACGCCTCGATGCTTGAGATCAACCCCCTGGTGGTGACGGGCGACGACAGTCTCCTGGCCCTCGACGCCAAAATGAATTTCGACGATAACGCACTCTACCGCCACCCCGAGATCGCCGAGCTTCGCGACGAGAGCGAGGAGGACCCGGCGGAGCGCCGCGCGGCGAAGCATGAGCTCAACTATATAAAACTCGACGGCTCGATCGGCTGCATGGTGAACGGCGCCGGCCTCGCCATGGCAACCATGGACATCATCAAGCTCCATGGAGGAGCGCCAGCCAACTTCCTAGATGTCGGCGGTGGGGCAACGCGCGAGCGGGTGACGGAGGCGTTCAAGATAATTCTCGCTGATAGCAATGTGAAGGGCGTGCTGGTCAATATCTTCGGCGGCATCATGCGCTGCAACGTGATCGCAGAGGGCATCACCGCCGCCGCCAGGGAGATCGGTATATCTGTACCACTGGTGGTGCGCCTCGAAGGCACTAATGTGAATGAGGGCAAGGCGATTCTTGCCGAGAGCGGCTTCGACATAATCTCCGCCGATGATCTCGACGACGCGGCCGGAAAGGTCGTCGCCGCCGTGGAGGGGCCTTCCTGATGGCCGTTCTCGTCGACCAAGGGACCAAGGTGATTTGCCAGGGCTTCACTGGCGCCCAGGGCACCTTCCATTCCGAGCAAGCGATCGCCTATGGCACCCAAATGGTAGGCGGTGTTACGCCGAGCAAGGGCGGAGCGGAACATCTCGGCCTCCCGGTGTTCAACACCGTGGCCGACGCGATGTCAGCAACGCAAGCAGACGCTTCTGTCATCTATGTCCCCGCCCGCTTCGCGGCAGATGCGATCCTGGAGGCGATCGACGCAGGGGTACTGCTCATCGTCTGTATCACCGAGGGCATCCCGGTGCTCGACATGGTGCGCGTCAAACGCGCTCTAAACGATTCAGCGAGCCGGTTGATCGGGCCAAACTGTCCGGGAATTATTACGCCTGACGCATGCAAGATCGGAATCATGCCTGGTCACATACATCGCCCGGGCTCGGTAGGTATTGTTTCCCGCTCCGGCACGCTTACCTATGAAGCAGTGGCGCAAACTACCGCCGCCGGACTCGGCCAATCGACCTGCATCGGAATCGGCGGCGATCCAGTGAACGGCACAAATTTTATTGACTGCCTGGAAATGTTCTTGGCGGACGAAGCAACGGACTCGATCGTTATGATCGGCGAGATCGGCGGCACGGCGGAGGAAGACGCGGCGGCGTTTCTTAGTTCAGAAAATATTAAGAAACCCGTGGTTGGATTCATCGCCGGGCTGACCGCGCCGCCGGGCCGGCGTATGGGCCATGCCGGCGCGATCATTTCCGGCGGCAAGGGCGGCGCTGAGGATAAGATCGAGGCGATGAAGAGTGCCGGAATTGTGGTTTCCACCTCTCCGGCTGCCATCGGCTCCACCATGGTGGAGCTTTTGAAAGGCTGATCCCACAGGCTGCGGATGTGGTGAACATGTCAGATACCCGAGAGGGCATCAATATACATCTCTAACAAGAACAAACCATCGTTCCGACATAGAGCGAAGATTATCTTTATCGAGACGCTGATTGAGGATTATTGCTGCGGTTCCACCTCGGTTGAGCCGACCTGGCGCACCCCTTCTGCTGAAACAACCGGGGCACCCTCACTATCTAGAATGACGAATTAGCGATTCGCCCGGTCACGATCAGCCCATTATATGCGGGCGTGGGATGGTCCCCCTCTTGATGTGGATCAAGGAGTGCACCGAAGCGCATGAAAAGGTATTGCTAGGCCGTTAATCAGCGAATTCACCTTAAAGGATCGTTCAGTATGTCTGATAATAGTTTCGATGTCGTGGTCATAGGCTCGGGTCCCGGCGGCTATGTCGCGGCGATCCGCGCGGCGCAGCTTGGTCTCAAGACGGCATGTGTGGAAAAGGAAACAGCACTCGGTGGCACCTGCCTTAATGTCGGTTGCATCCCCTCCAAGGCGCTCCTGCAGGCTTCGGAAGAATACGCCCATGCAAGCAAGGTACTTAAGCGCCACGGCGTGATGATCGACGGACTCGGCCTCGATCTAAACACAATGATGGGCCATAAGGATAAGGTGGTGGGCGATCTCACCAAGGGAATCGATCATCTGTTTAAGAAAAACGACGTGACCCGAATCAAAGGCACTGGATCGCTTGGCAAGCCGGGTGAGGTCACGGTGCGCGATGGCGACGGCTCGGAAACCGTGCTGAACGCCAAGGCGACCATCATCGCCACCGGCAGCGCATCCGCCAGCCTTCCCGGTATCGAGATCGACGAAAGGCGCATCTTAAGCTCCACCGGTGCGCTGACACTCGACAAAGTACCAGATCACCTCGCGGTGATAGGGGCGGGTTATATCGGTCTCGAAATGGCCTCTGTCTGGGGCCGTTTGGGAGCCAAGATCACGGTCATCGAGTTTCTCGACCGCATCGTCCCCGGCATGGATGACGAGCTTGCCGCTGGATTCCAAAAAACGCTCAGGCGACAGAAAATGAAATTCAAGCTCGCCATCAAGGTCACCGGCGCCCAACTGGGCGATAGCGGCGTTACTCTCACTATGGAATCGGTCGATGGCGGCGAATCAGAAACCCTCGACGCTGATGCCGTCCTCGTCGCGGTTGGCCGCCGTCCTTATACCAACGGTCTCGGCCTAGAAGCTGCCGGCGTCATCCAGGACAATGCCGGGTGCATCAAGGTGAATGATCAGCTACAGACCAATGTCCCGGGCATCTACGCCATTGGCGACGTCATCCGCGGGCCGATGCTAGCGCACAAAGCGGAGGATGAGGGCGTCGTCGTCGCAGAGATCATCGCTGGCCAAAAGAGCCACGTAAATTACAACGCTATCCCCGGCGTGGTCTACACGCAGCCGGAACTGGCATCCGTCGGCCAGACGGAAGAGCAACTCCAAGAATCTGGCATCGCGTATAATACTGGTAGTTTCCCTTTCATCGCTAATGGCCGGGCGCGCGCCATGTCAGCGACTGACGGCTTTGTGAAAATTCTTGCAGACGCCGAGAACAATCGCATCCTAGGCGTGCACATCATGGGCCCCGACGCGGGCCATCTGATCAGCGAGGCGGTACTTGCCATTGAGCTCGGCGCCTCAGCGGAAGACCTCGCCCGCACCTGCCATGCCCACCCGACCCTGAGCGAAGCCATGAAGGAAGCGGCACTCGACGTGGATGAGAGAGCCATTCACGTTTAAAAGAACGAGACTTTCCTTCTTTCAGGGGAGAAAGGACTCGTTCCTTTATCCGCGTGCTCTCGGGTGGGCCGCATTATAGGCCGCCATCAATCCTTCTTCGTCCACTTCAGTATAGCGTTGTGTCGTCGTCAGGCTGGCATGCCCGAGGAGTTCCTGGATGGAGCGAAGATCGCCACCGTCAGCCAGTAAGTGGGTGGCGAAACTATGGCGGAGCGCGTGGGGAGTGGCGCTTGGCGGTAGGCCAAGGGCGGATCTGAGACGCGCCATGCCGGCCTGCACCGCGCGGGCGCTGAGGCGTCCGCCGCGAACACCGACGAAGAGTGGAGCGCCCGGGGCCAATTTATGCGGGCAGGCGGCACGGTAATCGTCAATCGCCTGGTTGACTAGCGGCAACACAGGCACGCCGCGCTCCTTACCGCCCTTGCCGCGCACCAGTAGCACATCTCTACCGGTGGCATCGCGCCCATCAAGGCCGAGTGCCTCGCTGATGCGAAGCCCACAACCATATAAGAGCAGCAGCACCGCCGTGTCGCGTCTGGCGGCCCAGAGCGCCTGGCTCGTACTCGCAGAACCACCAGCCGCCGCCTTCATCGCCGCGCGAGCTTGCGCCGGCGTCAGCGGCCGCGGCACGGCACGCGGTACGCGTGGGCTACGGAGCGAGCGAGCGGCGCCGTTCGACGCCAATTCCTCTCGCTCAAGATAACGAAAGAAACCGCGCAGCACGGAGACAGCGCGGGCGGTCGAGGTCTTGGCACGGTTCTCAGAGGCGCGACGCGCGAGATAGCTTCGGAAATCGGTAGCCTTCAAGTTTTCCAGCCCGTCTAGGGTTACCGACCCACTCATATGCTCCATGAGAAAGGCAAAGAAGCCGGAAAGATCGCGTAAGTAAGCTTTCACCGTATGGGACGAGGCACGCCGTTCGTCGGCGAGCCAGCGGCGCCAGCTCTCGACCGCATTGAGCACCGCCACGTCGGCGACGAAGGCGACTCCACCAATCTTCACGCTTGGTATCTGCTCCTCGGTGGCTCCAGCGGCGATGACGGCTCTCCATATCACGAATTTAAGAGAGGATCGACTGCCCGGTCTTTTCCCAATCAGCGAGGAAGGCGGCAAGGCCCTTGTCGGTCAGCGGATGCTGCGCCAGCTTGCGCAACACGCCCGGTGGTAAAGTTGCAACGTCAGCACCGAGCTTAGCCGCTTCGATGAGATGGATCGGATCGCGAATCGAGGCAACGAGAATCTCGGTCTCCAGCGTACTGGGATAATTGGCGTAGATGGTGACAATCTCCTCAATCAACCCCATGCCGTCCTGGCCGATATCGTCGAGTCGGCCAACAAAGGGCGAGATGAAGGTCGCCCCGGCCTTGGCCGCGAGCAGTGCCTGGGCGGAGGAAAAACAGAGCGTCACATTGACCATAGTGCCAGCCTGGCTAAGCTTGCGGCAGGCCTTAAGGCCGTCCCAGGTGAGCGGCACCTTGACGGCAATATTGGGCGCGATGCCGGCGAGGCGCTTGCCTTCCTCGATCATCGAGTCGGCTTCAGTCGCGGTCACTTCGGCGCTCACTGGGCCGGTCACGATCTGACAAATGCGATCGATCGTCTCGAAGAGTTCGCCGCCGGCCTTGTGGATCAGCGACGGATTAGTGGTAACCCCGTCGAGTAGGCCGGTGGCCGCCAAATCCTCGATTTCAGCGAGTTCCGCCGTGTCGATGAAGAATTTCATGGCCTACTCACCCCGTATAGTTTTTCCTTCCGCGCACCCGTAAAAATTCCAGACTTGAGGCGGCGGCGAGTCGTTGGCACATTTTATCGGATGGCACCGAGTGACGCCACTTCCTCCCCACCCGAGCGCGCCGAAGGCGCGGCCCGTGTTGCCGTGTTGCTGCCGCTCGGGATCGATACCGTCTATGACTATCTCGCCGCTGACGCCATAAACGCGCCGGAGGGAGCTTTTGTGCGTGTGCCGCTCGGCAGTCGCGTATTAATTGGCGTAGTGTGGCGCCATGTTGGCGATGAGGAAGAAACCGAGCTCGCACGCAACAAGTTGAAATATATCGACGCAGTCCTACCCGTGCCGCTGATGTCGGAAAACCTACGTAAATTGGTCGACTGGGTGGCAGAATATACGATGGCCAAGCGCGGTGCAGTGCTGCGCATGGCGATGAGCGTGCCGGCAGCGCTTGAGCCGACGAAGATGCGCACGGCTTATGTCGCCAGCATGGAGGTACCGGAGCGCCTGACGCCGGCGCGCAAACGGATATTTAAGGTGCTGGCCGACGGCCTACCTCGCAGCACGGCACAACTCGTGCGGGAAGCTGCGGTTAGCGCCGGGGTAGTGCGTGCGCTGGCGAAGGCCGGCGCGCTGCACATGCTTTCGCTGCCCGCCTGGTTGCCGCCGGAGCGACCAAATTGGCGCTTGCCACGCACCAATCTCTCGGCCGACCAGAAGGCCGTAGCACACCACCTGGTAGCCCGGGTCACGGCAACAGAATTCTCCGTCACGCTTTTGGACGGTGTTACCGGGTCGGGTAAGACGGAGGTCTATTTTGAGGCAGTTGCGAAGGCCCTAGAAATGGGTCGCGAGATTCTGGTGATGCTGCCGGAGATCGCGCTGAGCTCACAATGGCTGGAGCGCTTCCGCGCGCGCTTTGGTACGGCACCCCTGGTGTGGCATTCGGAGCTCGGCCAACGCGCGCGGCGCGAGACCTGGCGCGCTGTGGCTATGGGCGAGGCGCGCATAGTCGTCGGTGCGCGCTCGGCGCTCTGGCTGCCCTTCGCTGAGCTTGGCCTGATTGTCGTTGACGAGGAGCATGACGGCGCCTTCAAGCAGGAGGACGGCGTTATTTATCATGCCCGCGACATGGCGGTGATGCGCGCGCGCTTCACATCATGCCCGCTGATCCTCAGCTCCGCTACACCGTCCCTCGAAAGCCTCGCCAATGTGCACGCCGGTCGCTATGGGAGCCTACATCTGAGGGACAGGCATGGCGAAGCCCAGTTACCGGATATCGAAACCGTCGATATGCGTGGTGATCCGCCGCCGCGCGGCATGTGGATATCGACGCCGCTGCGCAAAGCGCTAACGGAATGTTTCGCTGCCGGGCAACAGGCGGTGCTGTTCCTCAACCGTCGTGGCTATGCACCGCTCACCCTCTGCCAAGCATGCGGCCATCGCCTCGATTGCCCCAATTGCAGCGCCTGGCTGGTGGCGCACCGCTTTACCGAGACACTCAATTGTCATCATTGCGGCTATTTCCAGCGTCCGCCTGACGCATGCCCGGAGTGCGAAGCGAAGGGCCGAATGGCGGCCTGCGGGCCAGGGGTAGAGCGGGTCGCCGAGGAGGCGGCAGCGCTATTTCCTAATATCACCAGCGAGATTGTTACCAGCGACACGGTGGCTGGACCCGGCGAAGCAGCAGATTTCATTTCTCGAATTGAAAAGTGCGAGATCGATCTCATCATCGGCACCCAGATCATCGCCAAGGGGCATCATTTTCCACAGCTCACCCTAGTCGGGGTGGTCGATGCGGATCTCGGGCTGGCAGGCGGTGATCTGCGGGCCGCAGAGCGCACCTATCAACTACTCCACCAAGTCGCCGGGCGCGCTGGGCGGGCGCATCACGCGGGACGCGTGCTGCTTCAAACCTATATGCCGGATCATCCGGTGATGGCGGCGCTTTCCTCTGGCGAGCGGGATTCCTTCCTCGCACGCGAGGCGGAGGCGCGCGAGCTTCACGGTCAGCCGCCGACCGGGCGCCTCGCGGCGGTGATCCTCTCAGGGCGGAACGAGGCGTCGGTGGCGAATACGGCACGCACGCTGGCGCGGATCGCGCGTGGCAACCTTCCGGCAAGGGATGGCATGGAGGTGCTCGGCCCAGCGCCGGCGCCGCTCGCACTCTTAAGCGGCCAATATCGCTATCGCGTACTGGTCAAATGCAGTCGCGCCCACCTGCCGCAACCCTGGCTCCGCCGCTGGCTCGCCGCGCTAGACGCACCGTCCGGGGTAAGCCTTCGCGTCGATGTCGATCCCTACAGCTTTAACTAGCAATAAAACATTGATTTTATTGATAAAATATAGATTTTCCGAGTCAGTTGCACGACCATATACAGTATGTTACTTAATCGCCTGCTTTTCGGGCCGGCTGGCCGTCCCGGACGTCTAAATTCCTGCTACTTTAGCAAGCAAAAATACCAAGAACCGTCGCCGATCGCGGCGCGGCAGACCCGAGGGGACGAAATTCGGTGGCAGCCCAATCCACAGGCCAGAGCGACCTCGCCCTGCGTTACGCGACGGCCATGTTTGACCTCGCGCTTGAGCACGGCCAGCTCGACCAATTAGCCAGCGAATTGGCTGATCTGCGCAGCCTGATGGCTGATAGCGCTGATCTCACCCGCCTCGTTAAAAGCCCGATTCTCTCACGCACCGAGCAAGGCTCTGCCATGGCGGCGGTGGTCAAACGCGCCGGCATGTCAGGCTTGGTGCAGAATCTTGTCGGCCTGATGGCGCAGAACCGCCGTCTGTTCGCATTGGAAAGTACCCTCGCCGCGTTCCAGACCGTGGTTGCAGAGCACCGCGGGGAAGTCTCCGCTGAAGTGACCTCGGCCACCGAATTGAAGCCCGCCCATCTTGACGCCGTGAAACAGGCGCTTCGGGAGATCGTCGGGCGTGACGTCGCATTGGAAACCACGGTCGATCCGAGTTTGATCGGCGGGCTGATCGTCAAGGTCGGTTCGCGCATGGTCGACAGTTCACTACGGACGAAGCTGCAAAATCTTGAGCTCGCCATGAAAGGGATTTGATAATGGACATTGGCGCCGCCGAAGTATCGGCAATCCTCAAGGAGCAAATCGCCAATTTTGGCACCGAGGCGGATGTCGCCGAGGTTGGACAAGTGCTCTCCGTGGGCGACGGCGTCGCCCGTGTCTACGGTCTGGACAATGTGCAGGCCGGCGAGATGGTCGAATTCCCTGGAAATATCCGCGGCATGGCGCTTAATCTCGAAACCGATAATGTTGGCGTCGTGATCTTCGGAGAAGATAAGGAGATCAAAGAAGGCGATACGGTCAAGCGGACCGGCGCGATCGTCGAAGTGCCCGTCGGCAAGGGTCTGCTGGGCCGGGCTGTCGACCCGCTCGGCAATCCGATCGACGGTAAGGGCCCCATTGAATCGGCCGCCATGGGCCGTATTGAGGTCAAGGCACCCGGCATCATTCCGCGGCGCTCGGTGAGCGAGCCAGTGCAGACTGGCCTCAAGGCACTTGACGCCCTGGTACCAATCGGCCGTGGCCAGCGCGAGCTGATCATCGGCGACCGGCAGACCGGCAAAACCGCCGTAGCGATTGACACGATTATCAATCAGAAGGAAGTGAACGCCGGCACGGACGAATCGAAGAAGCTCTACTGCATCTATGTTGCGATCGGACAAAAGCGCTCCACAGTGGCTCAGGTGATGCGCACCCTTGAAGAGAATGGCGCGCTTGAGTACACCATCATCGTCTCCGCCACCGCTTCGGAGGCGGCGCCACTTCAGTTTCTTGCGCCCTATTCCGGCTGCACCATGGGCGAATATTTTCGCGACAACGGCATGCATGCGGTGATCATCTACGACGACCTCTCCAAGCAGGCAGTCGCTTATCGCCAAATGTCGCTGCTCCTCCGCCGCCCACCGGGCCGCGAAGCTTACCCGGGCGACGTGTTCTATCTCCATTCCCGCCTACTCGAACGCGCGGCAAAGATGAATGAGGACCATGGCAGCGGCTCACTGACTGCCCTGCCGGTGATCGAAACCCAGGCCGGCGACGTCTCGGCCTATATTCCGACTAATGTGATCTCTATTACCGACGGCCAAATTTTCCTCGAAACCGACCTCTTCTATCAGGGCATTCGCCCCGCGATTAACGTCGGACTCTCGGTGAGCCGCGTGGGCTCGGCGGCGCAAATCAAGGCGATGCGGCAGGTCGCCGGTCGCATCAAGCTCGAGTTAGCGCAATATCGCGAAATGGCAGCGTTCGCCCAGTTCGGCTCAGACCTTGATGCCGCGACCCAGCGTCTGCTAGCGCGCGGCGCACGGTTGACTGAGCTTCTCAAGCAGGACCAATACGCGCCACTGCCCGCCGATGAGCAGGTGGTCGCCATCTTTGCCGGCGTTCGCGGCTATCTCGACGGCATCGAAGTAGCGCAGATTGGCCGCTTCGAGCAGGAATTCCTCAGCGAGGTGCGGACCAACGGCACCGATATTCTAAGCGCTATCCGATCGACCGGCGAGCTGAGCGAGGACAACGAAAAAAAGCTCACAGCCCTACTCGACGACTTCGCCAAGAAATTCGCCTGAGCCAGACGGCAGAACGGAGCATAGCGCCCCATGGCCACCCTCAAGGACCTGCGCGTACGCATCAACAGCGTCACGCAGACGCAGAAGATCACCTCGGCGATGAAGCTAGTCGCGGCAAGTAAACTGCGGCGCGCCCAGGAAGCGGCGGAAGCGGCGCGACCCTATGCCGAGCGCATGGAAAGAATGGTTGGCAGCCTGGCCGAGCTGATGCGCGAGCGCGAGGACGCACCGGCGATGCTGCGCGGCTCGGGCAACGAAAACATCCATCTCATCGTTGTCTGCACTTCGGACCGAGGCCTCTGCGGCGGCTTCAACTCCTCGATCTCGCGCGCCGTGCGGCTACGCATTCTCGAGCTGAGAAATTCGGGCAAAGAGGTGAAACTCTATTGCGTCGGACGCAAGGGCAAGGAGCAATTGCAGCGCGAATTTGGCTCGCTGATCATTGACAGCACGGAAGAACTCGGCAAACGTGGTCCGGGCTATGACGAAGCGGACGCGATCGGAACGAGGATCACCGAATTGTTCGAGGCCGACAAATTTGACGTCTGCACCATCGTCTATAACCACTTCAAATCGGTAATGAGCCAGTTAGTTACCTTCCAGCAAGTCATTCCATTCGCCGATTCAGCGCAACCAATCGGTGATGACGAGGCCGGAGAGTCTGTCGATCGCGGCGGCGCGATCTACGAATTCGAGCCGGAAGAGGCGGAAATTCTGGAAGACTTACTGCCTTACAATCTTTCCATTCAGGTTTTCCGCTCGCTATTGGAAAGCGCCGCGAGCGAGCAGGGCGCACGCATGACCGCAATGGACAGCGCCACGCGCAATGCCGGTGAAATGATTGATAAGCTGACCCTCAACTACAACCGCACCCGCCAAGCCAAGATTACCGGAGAATTGATCGAAATCATCTCCGGTGCGGACGCCCTCTAGGCACGGTGACGGCCAACACTATATAGCGAAACACGAAACACCGAATTCAAGCGTGACGGGAGCCTGGCAATGGCCACGACAAATACAAACGGAAGCATTTCCCAAATCATGGGCGCGGTTGTCGACGTCAGTTTCGACGGCGAGCTGCCGGCGATTTTAAACGCATTAGAAACCGACAACCACGGCAACCGACTGGTGTTGGAGGTTGCCCAGCACTTGGGCGAAAGCACGGTGCGCTGCATCGCCATGGACACTACGGAAGGTCTGGTGCGCGGCCAGGAGGTCGCTGACACCGGCGCTGGCATTATGGTGCCCGCGGGCAAAGAAATGCTAGGGCGTATCATCAATGTGGTGGGCGAGCCAATCGACGAGCGCGGTGCCGTGAACACGAAGAAGAGCATGCCAATTCATGCGCCAGCCCCCGAATTTGTCGACCAGTCTACAGAGGCGGAAATCCTCGAGACCGGCATCAAGGTAGTCGATCTACTAGCGCCTTACGCCAAGGGCGGCAAGATAGGCCTGTTCGGTGGTGCGGGTGTGGGCAAGACCGTGATCATCATGGAGCTCATCAACAATATCGCCAAAGCGCATGGCGGTTATTCGGTGTTCGCAGGTGTCGGCGAACGCACCCGCGAGGGCAACGACCTCTATCATGAGATGATCGAATCCGGCGTTATCGACCTCGAAGGAGAAGAATCGAAAGTAGCGCTGGTTTACGGCCAGATGAATGAGCCACCCGGCGCGCGTGCGCGGGTCGGCCTGTCGGGCCTGGCACAGGCTGAATATTTCCGAGACGAAGAAGGCCAGGACGTGCTCCTCTTCATCGACAATATCTTTCGCTTCACACAGGCAGGCTCGGAAGTGTCAGCACTCCTGGGCCGCATGCCTTCAGCCGTGGGTTATCAGCCGACGCTAGCAACCGAGATGGGTAACCTGCAGGAGCGGATTACCACCACGCAGAAGGGTTCGATCACCTCGGTGCAGGCAATCTACGTCCCAGCAGACGACCTCACTGACCCCGCACCCGCGACCTCATTCGCGCATTTGGATGCGACGACGGTATTGTCGCGGCAGATTGCCGAGCTAGGCATTTACCCGGCCGTGGATCCACTGGATTCGACCTCGCGCATGCTAGATCCACGCATCGTTGGCGATGAGCATTATGGAGTAGCGCGCGAAGTGCAACGCGTGCAGCAAACCTATAAATCACAGCAGGACATCATCGCTATTCTCGGCATGGACGAATTGTCGGAAGAGGACAAACTCACAGTTGCTAGAGCTCGCAAGATTCAGCGCTTCCTGTCGCAGCCGTTTTTTGTCGCCGAAGTGTTCACCGGAACCCCAGGCAAGCTTGTTGATCTCAAGGACACGATCTCAAGCTTCAAGGCGATCTGCGCTGGCGAGTATGACGATCTGCCGGAAGCCGCTTTTTACATGGTTGGCTCCATTGAGGAAGCTGTCGAGAAGGCTAAACAGATGGCTGCCGAAGCGGCTTAAGCGAACAGGCGCTAAAGAGGATAGGCAGAAACTGTGGCAGATACCTTCCAGTTCGAGCTCGTCGCTCCAGAAAAGCTGATCTATTCGGACGATACCGAATTCGTCGTAGTGCCTGGAGCGGAAGGCGATTTTGGCGTCCTGCCGGGCCACGCGCTGTTACTCTCGACGGTTCGAGCTGGAATTATCGAGATTCACGAGAACGACAAGCTGAAGGACCGTTTCTTTGTGGCTGGCGGCTTTGCTGAAGTTACGCCAGAGCGTTGCACCGTGCTCTCGACAGAATCGATAAAATTAGACGAGATCGACGAAAGTACCGCACGTGAGCGGCTCAATATCGCTGAACGCAGCCTTAACGACGCTTCAACCGACGCTGAACGCGAAAAGTGCCAAAAGGCGCTTGAAGTTGCCCAGGCCCTAGTTGCCGCCTGCTCCTGAGCAAACCTTGCCGTTAGCGGGGTTGCCCGACTTGCCGACCTCAATGTAATCTGCTGGAAAACCAGGACAAACATAACTGGGCAGCTGGCGAGAGACTATGGGATACTGGACACTCGACGATATTCCTTGGGACAAGTTTGAGCCGGATAAACTTGATCCGGAGCTACTCAAATTGATTAAGGCCGCCTCTATGGTCGAGTATCACAGTAGCGCTTACGGCCAATATCTTTGCGCGGTCTTTAGCGAAGAGCCGGGCGTCTGCGAAGATGCACTCGCCTGGTCCAAGGAAGAAATTCAACACGGTCAGGCACTTCGCCGTTACGCCGAAATGGCCGATCCAAATTTTAATTTTGACGAAGCTTTTTCTCGCTTCGTTGAGGGCCATCCGATCGACACCAACGCCCAGCAATCAATCCGTGGTTCGCTCTGCGGCGAAATGGTGGCACGTTGCGCGGTCGAAGTCGGCACGTCGTCCTATTATAGTGCGTTACGCGATTCGATTGAGGAACCGGTGCTGCGTGAGATTTGCCGTAATATCGCAGCAGACGAGTTCCGCCATTACAAACTGTTTTACAGCTACGCCAAGAAGTTCCAAAAGATCGAGGGACTCGGCCGCTGGGCCAGGTTCAAAATTGTGATTGGTCGGTTCTTTGAGACAGGCGACGACGAGTTGAGCTACGCCTACTATTGCGGTTCGGGCGACACCGAGCCTTATGCTCGTAAGAAAGCCAATACAGCATGCATGGGGCGCACTTTGCCGCTTTACACTTTCGATATTGTTCGCCGCGGCATCAGCATGTCGCTGAAATCAGCTGGCATCAAGCCACAAGGCTTCCTGGGTAAGACCATTACTTGGGTGAGTTGGATCGCCTTACGGATCTATGCCTGGCACTTGCAGCGCGCCGCCGGCATCGCTTGAGCCCGCCTTTGACAAGCCGCTAGTCTCTTTCAAGTTGCGGCGCAAGGCAGCCCGATCCACTAATTCCGCCAAAACAACATTATAGAAACGCCACGAATTCCTTTGTGAGTGCAGCATAAAGCTCACGTTTGAAGTCGATGATGTAACGCTCCAGATCTGCAGGTTCGCTCCATCGCCACTCGGAGAATTCTGGGTGCGCGGTTTGAATATTGATATCACTATTGCTGCCTAGGAAACGCATGACGTACCATTTTTGTCGCTGCCCCCGATAGCGCCCACCCCAAACCGTTTTGATCAGATTCGATGGCAATTCATACTGATGCCAGCTGCGTGAGACAGCGAGGATCTCGGCAAGACCGGGGGTGACGCCGGTCTCCTCCTCAAGCTCCCGGAAGGCGGCCGTTTCCGGCATTTCTCCTTCGTCTATTCCTCCCTGGGGCATCTGCCAGGCCTCGGATGTAATACCATAGC
The DNA here is from genome assembly GCA_964624055.1 of uncultured Rhizobiaceae bacterium. Classification (GTDB taxonomy): domain Bacteria; phylum Pseudomonadota; class Alphaproteobacteria; order UBA828; family UBA828; genus PTKB01. Next base: position 14,010 of record CAZUXZ010000168.1, read on the forward strand.
GCCGCCCGACCCAAACGTGGTGCTCCGAATTCAGAAGAATAATGCCAACACCAGGGCGGTATTGCCGCCTATCTTCGGCCGCTCCGTTCATCGTTTACCCTGTTTATTGGCGATTGCGGTGACAGGAACGATCTCAATTCCACGTGATTCGAGCATCGGCAGCCATTCGGCCATACGCTCAAGAGTGACCGGAAAGGGTCGTGCGACCACAAGAGCGACGCCGCGCGCGCGCGCCTGGCCCTCCGCCGCAGCCAGTGATTGGTCAATAGCGCGGCCGGTTGGATCGTGATCGATGAAACGGTCATTGGAGGCATGCGGTAAATTCATTTTCCGCGCCAAGGTCGCAGCCACACTCTTGCTGGTCGAACGACTGTCGACAAACATTAGTCCTCGATCCTTTAATTCGTGCAAGATCGGCTTCAGCGGGTCGGGTGAAGCGGTGAAGAGGGAGCCCATGTGACTAATGACACCGACATAAGCCTTAAAACGGCCAAGCAGCCAATCCAGACGCGCAATATTGTCGCTCGGATTAAGCGAGGTAAGGAGCGTGTGTGGGCCCGGATCATCCGCTGGATAGGAGATCGGCTCCATGGGTAAATCGAGGAATACTTCATGACCGGCTTGGCGAGCTGCTACCACATCGGTCTCCAATCTGGGCCCATAAGGCGTGAATGAGAGACTAACCTCCTTGGGCAAGTCGATCGCGCGTTTGGTAGCATCGGCGGAAAGCCCAAGCCCGGAGACGATTACTGCAAGACGAGGCATATTGCCCAAAGACGGCACTTTCCGGCCATAGACTTTCCAAGGTTCACGCCCGTCAGGCCCAATAATCGGCAGGGCACCCTGGCGGGTCTCATGCAGCAGCGCGGGATCCGGCAATGCTAGAGATATTATCTCGTTCACCTGAGCACGCGGCGCCACAAGAGCAATACTGGTCGTTGCACCTTCCGTATTCCAAGATTCGCCCTCTGCACCTGCTTCCTCGGACTTTTTCGTCTTATCAAGAGCAACCGGCTCGGCCTCTTCGTCATCAGTCGTTTCATACGATTCTTCATATTCTTTGTCGGCCTTATCTCCCACCGTTTCTTCAGGCCTAGCCGGCGATATTTCGGTCGCGTCGAAGATTTCGTCTGGCAATTTGACGGTGACTGTCACGCCCAGATTGTCCGAAGGTTCCGGCGAAGGCTTCTCAGCGCTAAGAGCAAGCCACGCAAATACGCCGGCGATCACCAAAACAAACAATATTGCGGCAAATACCGGCGGGCTAACGGTTGGTTCCTTCGAACGCCGGGACATTGCGCTGTCTTCCGCGCTTTCCTTGCGGGGCTGTTCAGACGGATCGCTCAAAACGGAGAGACCACCCTTCTTGGCGGGTTAAGCGCTTAATTGACAATCGTGCTAGATAGCAGTTGCAGTCCGCGCAACAAGTCGAGCGCACGTGCCAATTGATAATCGTTTTGCGCTCGCGATTCGCCGGCACCATTTTCTTCAGTCTTCAATGCCTCGCTCTCTTCGCCAGCGCCATTGTCTTGCTCGTTGCTTAGACTGCCGCGCAAATCAGCTTCGCTCCGCCGGGGACCACGGTTCAGATGTTCTATCATTGCCTGCTCGACAACGATATCCGGATGAATACCACGCGCCTGAATGGACGTGCCGGACGGCGTGTAATAGCGCGCGGTAGTCAGACGAATGGCACCGTGTCGGCCGAGCGGGATGACAGTTTGCACCGACGCCTTCCCAAAGGATGGTGTTCCGAGAACAATGGCGCGACGGTGGTCCTGCAAGGCGCCTGCGACAATTTCCGAGGCCGAGGCAGAACCACCGTTGATCAAGACGATCATTGGCATACCATCAATCAAATCGCCAGATTTGGCATTGAAGCGCGCAATGGAATCAGACCGGCGCCCACGCGTGGAAACAATCTCACCCTGAACGAGGAAAGAATCGGACACAGATACCGCCTGATCAAGCAATCCGCCCGGATTATTGCGCAAATCTAATACCAAACCCTTCAGGGTTTCGCTGTTTTCACCGAGCACCTTCTCAATCGCTTTTTCCAGGTCACGGGTGGTTTTTTCCGAAAAGGAAGAAATTCGTACATAGGCAACGTCATCGTCTTCCATATGCACACGGACAGAGCGGATGGTGATAATGGCACGAATGATTTCGACATTGAACGGCGCTTCAGTCCCCGGGCGCTGAATGGTAAGCGAAATTCCTGAATCGACCGGCCCGCGCATCTTATCGACAGCCTCAGCAAGAGAAAGGCCGAGGATAGGCTCGCCATCCAAATGGGTAACGTAATCGCCAGGTTTTAACCCGGCGCGTTGCGCGGGGGTATCGTCGATTGGCGTGATAACCTTGACAAAGCCGTTATCGTCCATGGTCACTTCAATTCCCAGGCCACCGAATTCGCCACGCGTCTGGGACTGCATATCTTGAAAATTCTTGGCGTTCAGATAGCGTGAATGGGGATCAAGCGAACTTAGCATGCCATTGATAGCCGCTTCGATTAGTTCGCTGTCGCTCACTTCTTCGACATAATCAGCGCGCACGCGCTCAAACACGTCTCCGAACAGATTGAGCTGACGGTATGTCTCATTGTTCGCCGCATGCAGCGAGAGCGGCAATGCAAAAAGAGCCAAGCCGGCCAAACCGGCCATCAATCGAATTCGCATGTTATCCACTTACTTTGGTCGTTTCTGCTGCCAGCCAAGGCAGCGGATTAATTGGTTGGCCGTCGCTGCGCAATTCCACATAAAGACGCAACGCGCCGTCTGCGACGGATCGCATTACCCCAACCGGTTCGCCCGCCAACACACCTTGACCGGCCATAACATCAATCCGTCCCATACCGGCTAGCAGAGTATGATATCCTTCGCCATGGTCTATGATCAAGAGTAGGTCATATTTGCGAAACCGCCCAGCAAAGGCTATTCGCCCATCATAGGGTGCAATAATTTGCGCCTCCGAGCGAGTTTCGATGACGATTCCCTTGGTGGAAAGGCCGAGGTCAGTCGATTCATCAAAACCACTAACCAATACGCCGCGCGCCGGCATAGTAAAGGTGCCACGCGCGGAAATGACCGGCGGACGCGGGGCCACCAATGTTAAAACAGACAAATCCCCTTCGACAATTTCTATTTTCCCGCCCTTATTCGGCGCCCTGCCATCAACCTTTTGAGCGACAACGGATTCAATCCCTTGAAATCCCATATTGTCAGGTTGGACTGTCACAGAAATGGATGCGATTTGCTGCCTATCTGACGGAACCCGCGGTTTTTCGAGTTCATCTACCGCACTCCGCTCCTGTTCCGCCATCGCTACGGCGATGTCCTCGGCCTTTGCCGAGGCTTTCGCAGCTCGCAACGCGCGCTCATTTCGCTCATGCTCAGCAACCAGGTTCTCGAGGAATTCGTGTAGGTTCTTCGCCTCGGCGGCGAGAGAGGCCACCATGGCCTCCGCCCTGATGTGCTGCGCTTCCGCGCGGTTATAGACCTGTGTCTTCCTGGCTAGCAAAGCGTCCAGTTGCGCCCGTTGTGATTCGAGCCGCTCGGCTTCCAAATCGATCAAATCGCGTTGGGCAGAAATTCTTTCACCGAGACTGGTCATATCAAGGAGTTCCTCACCAAGAATCTCGACTTGTGCGTCGAGTGCCCCAACAACATTTCTGAGTAGCAGACGAGCATGTGAAATCTCTTGCAGTGAAGCTGGCAGAAAGATGAGCAAATCCGGTGGCATGTGGCCGATCCGCTGCAGCGCACCGAGGGTCCATGAGAGCTCGCCTCGGCGGTGTTCGAGCGCGGCCATCTTTTCCCGCTGCTCGTCCTCTAGCCACGCCAAATCTGATTCGAGAGCGCTGATGCGTGCTTCGATGTCTTGAGCCTCGGCAGCGGCGTGGACCAGTTTGCGCTGAACATGAAGCACCTCCCACTTGGACTCGGACACCTCAGCATCGAGTTTGGCTTTGATCCGCCGGCTCGCGTCCAGCGCCACTTCGGTCTGACTAAGCTCCTCGCCGGTTTTTTCAATGCTTACCCTAACGGATTGCTGCGCTATGCCCGGCACGGATGATACCCAGGAGATCGCCGCTAACAGAACAGCGATCCCAAAGGAGCGGTATAGTGCCGAGATGAATCTATCCCGGAACAGCATGACGCCGAGGCACAATGCTACGATAGGTGGCAAAAAGTGGAGTTCCGGTCATTTGCGGTGGAACATCCAGGTCCATCAGTTGCAATAGGGTCGGTGCGATATCGGCCAAAAAACCGTCACGCAACTTGACGCCAACAGCGACATGGCCGATTAAAACAGCGGGAACAAGATTGGTGGTATGGGCGGTATGGGCAATATCCGTGTTTGCGTCGCGCATCATTTCCACATTACCGTGATCGGCGGTAATCAATGCCACACCACCGGCCTCCTGCAGCGCCGCAGCCATACGGCCAAGGCACTTATCAATGGTCTCCACCGCCCTGACGGCAGCCGCCATGTCGCCGGTATGACCGACCATGTCAGCGTTAGCGTAATTCACCACGATTAAATCGAATTTGTCAGATACGATGGCTTCGACCAACTGATTGGTCACTTCGACGGCCGACATTTCTGGCTGTAGATCATAGGTCGTGACTTTCGGCGAGGGCACTAAAATGCGCTCCTCGCCGGCGAATATACGTTCCTCACCGCCATTCAAAAAAAAGGTGACATGGGCATATTTCTCGGTTTCCGCGAGCCGAAGCTGGGTGCGTCCTGCTGCAGATACCACCTCGCCCAGAACGTGTTGAGGCACGGCATGGAGAAAGAGGCAATCCATAAGCTCGTTGAGTTTATTCGAATATTCGGCCACACCCAACGCCGCAGCAATGCCAACCTCGCGCGGGCGGACGAACTCGCCAAACTCCGGATCCAGCAACGACTGCAGCAATTGGCGCACCCGATCGGCGCGGAAATTGGTCATAAATAGGCCATCACCCGCCACCATGCCGCTATAGCCGGTGACAACCGTCGGCGCCACGAACTCATCGCTTTCACCAGTCGCATAGGCTGCCTCTAGGGCGGCAGAAAGGCTCGGTACCTTTGCCCCCTCCCCATCGGTTATGGCGAGATAGGCTCGCTCCACCCGGTCCCCGCGCCGGTCGCGGTCCATTGCCCAATAGCGCCCGCAAACCGTGGCTACGGCAAAATTCTGTAATTCGGCGAGATCCTCCTCGAAGCGGCGAACATAATCACCGGCCGAAGACGGTGGCGTATCCCGCCCATCTAGAAAGGCGTGCAGTACCACGGGGACGCCAGCGTGGGCGATGGTCTTGATTAGAGCAACCATATGGTCCTGATGCGAATGGACGCCACCCGGTGATAAAAGGCCCATGAGATGACAGCGCCCGCCGCTCTGGCGTAACTCGGCGATAAAATCGACGAGTGCCGGTAAGGTCGCCAGCGTGCCGTCGGCGATGGCGGCATCAATACGCGGCAAATCCTGTAGCACCGCACGCCCGGCGCCGAGATTCATATGTCCAACCTCGGAATTGCCCATCTGCCCCTGCGGTAGTCCTACATCAAGGCCCGAACACTGCAGCAGACTGTGCGGATAGTTTCGCACCAATCCGTCCCAGATCGGCGTTTGCGCTGCAGCTATGGCATTGTCAGCACTATCCGCACGTACACCCCAACCGTCGAGCACGCAGAGGACCACGGGGCGGGGTATGCTACTCATTTCTATCCGCTCTTACCCATTTGGCCATCGCCTGAACTCTTCCGTTTTTGGATCACACAACATTCCTATGCCCAGCAGACGAATTTAAGCCCCGACCTGCCGAAAGATCCCACTCCAAAATCAATTACGGCTGATTCAAACGTCAGACGAGTCCACGTCGGAGCCACTTTCTATGAACAAATATGACGGATTTATCCCATACAGTCACAATATATACTTAAATTAATATACTTAACTTACGGCCAAGATTGTCGAAAAGCACATATCGAATCAGAGTTTTCGTTGCGAGAACGAACCTGACGCTCAAGGAGCGCCGCACCCCTCTCTTTCTTGAATTTGACGCATGAAAGCCCTAGCGGAGAACCGTATTAGGCTCGATGATAGGGGTGGCCAGAAAGAATGGAAGCGGCGCGCCATAGCTGCTCCGCCAACATGGCGCGCACCAACATATGCGGCCAAGTCATGACGCCCAGGGAAAGCCGGAGATCGGCCCGCTTCAACACTTTGTCGCCATGGCCCTCGGCACCGCCGATCAAGAAGGCCACGGAGACTGCCCCTTCGTCACGCCAGTCGCCGAGCCAGTAGGCAAAATTTTCGCTCGACAACATTTTTCCGCCGCTGTCCAGCGCCACGGTCATAGCCTGCTCGGGGACGGCACCTAGTAACAGCTCAGCTTCACGTGCCTTCAATTGCGTCGCCTTTAGGGGACGCTTCTCCTGCAATTCCCTAAGTTCGTAGGGCCACGGCAGACGCCGCATATAGTCGTTGAAGAGACGCATCGCCGGATCGTCCCGCCCTTTGCCGATCGCGAGAACTGCAATCCTCATTCGCCCGGCATCGTACTATCCGGTCGGCACTTTATAACGCACCTTCCGAAGTATCTTTTCCTCTATCCAGGGGCAAATCCGCCGACCACATTTTCTCCAAATTATAAAACTCACGCACTTCGGGCCGGAAGATATGGACAATCACATCGCCCGAATCTATCAGCACCCATTCGCCGGTCGGCAACCCCTCGATGGCAGGCGGCTGTCCGGACAGGCTCTTTACCGCCTTGTGCACGCGTTCCGCCGCCGCGCCGACCTGGCGTTGCGATCGGCCAGAAGCAATGATCATGTAGTCTGCGATGTCGGATTTTCCGGCCAAGCCGATGACCACAATATCCTCAGCCTTGACATCTTCGAGTTCCTTGATGACCGCTTGGCGTGCTTTTTCCGCAGCACCGTAGGGCGTGTCTGGATCATTAGGCTTTGTTATGGATTGTCTCCCCCTTCAATGCGTTGGTGCGAAATACCGGCGCGTATGGCACTTGCAGATGCCGGATGCAGCCGACTGTGAAAAAATATCCAAACCGGCGGGCGACATGAAGAGAGCGAGCGCGACGTCTGCTCGGACAATCGCCGGTGCCAATACCGCCGAAGTGGCTTGCTCGCCGAAGCCAGTTGAGCATAGGACCGGCGGTCGAAGATCGCAATGGGAAGCGCTTGGAAGATCTCCTGCCAGCACCGCCAGCGCTCGAAATCGGCTAAATTGTCGGCGCCCATGATCCAAACGAACCGGTCACGCGGATGGTCGCGCCTGATGCGGCGAATGGTATCGACGGTATAGCGGCTGCCATAGCGTCGCTCGCAATCGCTGACACGGATCGCTGGGTGGCGCGCTAGGCGCTTGGCGGCTGCATACCGCTCCTCAAATGGAGCCATGCCTGCCACGGGTTTCAGGGGATTCTGCGGCGAAACCAGCCACCACAATTCATCAAAGACAAGCCGGTTGATGGACTGACGACTGACATGAAAATGGCCCTCATGGGCCGGATTGAAAGAGCCGCCAAACAATCCTATCTTCCGGCCTTGGGGCGCTATAGCGGCAATTGTCCGAATGTAAAGAGCGCGCGTGGGCGGGCGCTTGAGGGGTTTCAGTGTTTTCAGGGGCGCACCTGACCGTCGCCGCGGACCTTGTACTTATAAGTCGTCAGCTGCTCGACGCCGACCGGTCCGCGGGCATGCAGCTTGCCGTTGGAAATGCCAATTTCCGCACCCATCCCGAACTCGCCACCATCGGCAAATTGCGTCGAGGTGTTGTGTACAACGATGGCGCTGTCAATCTCGTTCAGAAAGCGTTCAGCGGCGGCACTATTCTCGGTGATAATGGCGTCAGTGTGATGCGATCCATGGCGATTGATATGGACAATGGCCGCCTCCAGCCCGTCAACGACACCGACGGAGATTATGGCGTCAAGATATTCGGTATCCCAAACCACTTCACTCGCCTCGACAACTCGGTCGTCGACACCGCACACCTCCGCATCGCCACGCACCTCACAGCCCGCTTCGTGTAGGGGGGAAAGAATTTTGGGCAGCATGTCGAGGGCAGCACGGTCGACTAGCAGTGTCTCCACGGCACCGCAAATGCCAGTGCGGCGCATTTTCGCGTTTAAGGTCACGTCGCGGGCCTTACCTGCATCTGCCGCTGCATGAACATAGACATGGCAAATACCGTCGAGATGCGCGAGCACCGGGATCCGACTGTCCTCCTTCACCCGCTCAATCAGCGAGCGCCCACCGCGCGGCACGATGATGTCAACATCCTCATCCATGGTGAGCAGGATGCCGACCGCCGCGCGCTCCCTGGTCGGCACAAGCTGAATACAATCCTCAGGCAACTCGGCGGCCTGCAGACCGCGCCGGAGGCATTCGGCGATAGCGCCCGAGGTGCGGAAGCTTTCCGAACCGCAACGCAGAATAGCGGCATTACCTGACATCAGGCAGAGCACACCGGCATCGGCGGTCACATTAGGCCGCGATTCATAGATGATGCCGATCACTCCGATCGGGATCGTGACACGTTCGATGCGAAGACCGTTGGGTCGCGTCCATTCGCCGAGCACACGGCCGAGCGGATCGTCCAGCTTCACGACCTCGCGCATACCGGAAATCATGGCTCCGACTCGCCCGTTATCGAGAGCTAAACGATCAAGCATGGCCGCGTTCAGTTTCGCCGCGCGAGCATCAGCCATGTCCTCGGCATTAGCCACGAGAATTTCGTCATATCCCGCCGCTAAGGCATCCGCCACCGCTTCGATTGCGGCGCGGCGAGCGTCGACGGTGGTGGTCGCCAGTGCTTGAGCGGCGGCGCGCGCACTGAAACCGAGCATAGCCATTTCCGCTTCGATCCCACTGATATCGATGGATTTTGCGGCACTCATGTCACACACCCTCTTCAAGCACCAGATCGCCCCGGTGAATGATTGCGTCTCGGCCACGGTATCCGAGTATGCGTTCTATTTCACCCGTTTTATGTCCCATGATACGGCGCACATCTTCCGCCGAATAAGCGGAAAGACCGCATCCGATAAGGGCGCCGGTTGCACCGTTGACAGTTACGGCTTCGCCGCGCTGAAAATCGCCTTTGACCGCGCTGATACCGGCGGGAAGTAAGCTACGGCCAGCAACAAGCGCTTTCTCTGCCCCACTATCAATGATGAGCTTCCCCCGCGGCTGCAAACTACCGGCAATCCACTGCTTGCGTGCAGCCCGCGGCGTAGCGTCCGTAATGAACCAGGTGCAACGGGCGCCGTTTTCAATTTCCACCACCGGGCGATCGACATTGCCGCGGGCGATGATCATTTTGCAGCCTGCCGCCATACAAATACGCGCCGCCGCAAGTTTGGTCTGCATGCCGCCGGAGGCATCTGCCGAACCGGCTGTACCAGCCGCCGCCTCGATCTCCGGCGTGATAGTCTTGATGCGGGGTATCCATGTTGCGCCTGCACTCTGTGTCGGGTCGGCGTCATACATGCCGTCGATATTCGAGAGAAGTAGCAACATATCAGCGCTCATCATCGCGGCAACACGGGCCGCCAGCCGGTCATTGTCGCCGAAGCGGATTTCCGTCGTGGCCACTGTATCGTTCTCATTTATGACCGGGACCGCGCCAGTCTCGAGCAGGGTGGTGATGGTATTGCGGGCATTTAGATAGCGCCGGCGCTCTTCGGTGTCGTCAATTGTCAAGAGTATTTGCGCTACCGTAATATCATGTGATGCCAACGCCTCCTGATAGGCGTGGGCCAAGCGAATCTGACCGCAAGCCGCGGCGGCCTGTTTCTCTTCGAGCTTGAGCAACCCGGGCGCGAAGCCGAGATGGCGGCGCCCGACCGCGATGGCGCCCGATGTCACGATCAACACCTCGGTGCCGCCGGCTCGCAGATCGGCGACATCGGTGGCAAGCCCGGCGAGGCGCGTCTGATGGATCGAGCCCTCCGCCTCATTGACCAAAAGAGCGGAGCCCATCTTGATTACCAAACGGCGCGAGGCCCGGATGCTTGTAGTCACGAGATACCGACCAGCGGATGATATCCCCGCTTTTTTGTATCAGCGAGAACGTCCACCGACACACGCTTGTTTTCGGTAATGGTGCACCACAAACTACGCAAAGCATCTTCCACGCCTTCTCCCGAGACGCCAGAAATTGAAGCAACTGGCTTACTGACAGCAGCGGCCAGGGCTTCCAACCGCTCGCCCCTCGCCGTAGCATCAAGAACATCGCTTTTGCTGAGACAGACAATTTCTGGCTTGTCTACCAGACCCTCTCCATAGGCCGAGAGCTCCTCGCGTACCGTGCGATAGGCCGCTGCCGGGTCTTCCACCGTGCCGTCAATGAGATGAAGCAGCACAGCGCAGCGCTCGACATGGCCGAGAAAACGGTCCCCCAACCCGGCGCCCTCATGAGCGCCCTTGATCAATCCGGGAATATCGGCGAGCACGAAATCATGCTCGTCAACCACCACGACACCGAGCGCAGGGCTGAGAGTTGTGAAGGGATAATCGGCGATCTTTGGCTTAGCCCGGGTGACGGAGGCAAGGAAGGTCGATTTGCCGGCATTAGGAAGGCCGATAATGCCAGCATCGGCAAGCAGTTTCAGGCGCAACCATACATAGCGCTCTTGCCCCTCCTGGCCAAGATCGGCGCGACGCGGCGCGCGATTGGTGGAGGATTTATAGTGACTGTTGCCGAAGCCGCCTTCGCCGCCGGGGGCGAGCACGACACGCTGACCAGGCTGGGTAATGTCAGCGATCAAAGTTTCGCGATCCTCCTCAAACAGTTCCGTCCCGAGCGGCACCTCAATTACAAGATCTGGCGCGTCAGCGCCGGTGCGCTGGGCGCCCTGGCCATGACGGCCACGCTTGGCACGAAAATGCTTCTTGTAGCGAAAATCGATCAGGGTGTTTAGTTCGGCCACGCCTAGCGCTAACACCGAGCCACCACGCCCACCATTTCCGCCGTCCGGCCCGCCGCGCGGTTCGTTGCGCTCGCGCCGAAAACCAACGCATCCTTCACCGCCCGCGCCACTCGCTACATAGATTTTGGCTTGATCCAAAAATCGCATGAGAATTCTCTGCCGAGCGCCTTATACAATATCACAAAATAAAAGGGAGCGGCGCGCCGCTCCCTCATCAGCATTGCGCCGGAATGGTGTACCTACCCCGCCGGCTCCACATTGACCACGGACTTGCTGCCGGCCTTGTTGATGAACTTTACCCGGCCCTGGGTAAGGGCAAACAGCGTGTGATCACGGCCCATGCCAACATTCACGCCGGGATGCCATTTTGTGCCGCGCTGACGCGCGATGATATTACCAGCGAGCACAGATTCGCCGCCATACTTCTTGATGCCGAGGCGCCGGCCAGCAGTATCCCGGCCATTGCGTGAGCTGCCGCCTGCCTTTTTATGTGCCATTACGACGTCTCCTCATCCTTGGAAGGGGTCTTTTCATCTTTTACCGAAGACTTCTTCTCGGCCGCAAGCTTCTTCTCCACAGCAGATTTGGCCTTTGGCTTGGCTGCCGCCTTGGGCTTTGCGCCGGTCTTCGCCTTGGCGCTACTGGATTTGGAGGGCTTCTTCGCGGCGGCCCGCTTCTTGGCCGGGTTCTTAGCCTTAGCCGGCTTTTTCTTTGGCTCGGGCTTTGGTGGTGTGTAACTTTCACCGGCGGCAAGTATTTCCTCAATCCGTAGCACCGTCTGATTCTGCCGGTGGCCTTTTGTGCGTCGATAGTTTTTACGCCGCAGTTTACGGAAAACAATGACTTTGTCCGCGCGGCGATGCTCCAGCACAGTCGCCGCGACGCGAGCGCCTTCGACCAGAGGCTGGCCCAGGGTCACGCCCTCGTCTCGGGCCATAGCTAGAACGTCTGTCAATTCGATGACCTCGCCAGTAGGCGTCAACAATCGCTCAACCTCTATTACGTCTTGCGGTTCAACACGGTATTGCTTCCCGCCGGTCTTAATTACAGCGAACATGGTATTCGGCTTTCAAAAGATATTAATTGCGGCTCTGGCAGGCCGAGCGCGGCACTATACCGCGGCATACAGTACTGTCAATGTTTGGCGTCGAAGAATTTCCCCAATTTCCGCCCTTTCCGCACCACCGGCCTTGCCGTCGCAAGGCCCTTAATTTATGAAACTCCCCACTCAGAGAAACTTTTTATGGGAAGTTTAAATCCGTGGAATCGTTTTTCCATAATGGTTAAAATCTATGTTGATGCTGATGCCTGTCCGGTTAAGAACGAGGTAGAGCTGATTGCGACACGGCACCGGATTGAAACCTTTCTTGTATGTGACGGGGGAATCCGCCCTCCGCTGAATCCACTAATACAACTTGTCGTTGTCAATCAGGGTGCTGACGCCGCCGATGACTGGATTGCAGACCATATCGGACGGGCGGACATATGCGTGACTAACGATATTCCCCTTGCCGAATGTTGTCTTAAAGAGGGTGCATTCGCCATCAAACCTAACAGCAACATTTATACCAACGATAATATAGGTATGGCACTTGCTACACGGGAAATAATGGAAGGGATACGCGCAACTGGCGAGATGACAGGCGGTCCTCCCCCTTTTAGAAAAGCGGATCGGTCCAAATTCCTAGACCGGATGGAAATGATTGTTCAAGAGGCGAGGAAACCCTAGTCCCGTTGCAAGGCACCAATGATCCAACCAAAAATCTGTAAGCGATATCCATACACCTCTGACATATATAGAGCCCAACAATAAACCTATC
>CAZUXZ010000169.1:0-10125 GCA_964624055.1 uncultured Rhizobiaceae bacterium
TACGCACGAGGTGCAGAATGTTAGCCTGGTTTTTTGATTAAGTGAAAGAGCACAAAAGAAAACTCGCCACACGCCCGCGTAAACGACGATTTTCGGCGTCGTGTCGAGGCCGTCATCGACCAGCACTAAAACGCAAAAAAAGACCCAAATGGGCCCCATTCGTACCCCATCGAAGACTGGAGGGGGGGGGCAAGACATTCAGGTAATCCAAAGTCAGAGCCGAGGCGTAGAAGTCAGCACAAGAGCAACACACTCGCAAATCAAGGAGATCTAGTTTGACGTCACTTCGCGTATGCCTAATAGCTACTCTCGCCGCCATTCCCTTTTTGTTTGGTGCAGTCACAGCAAAGGCTGCTGATATCGTGGACACGGCAGTTTCGGCGGGTCAATTCAACACACTGGTTACAGCAGTACAGGCTGCCGGCCTCGTCGAGACCTTGAAATCCGATGGTCCGTTTACTGTTTTTGCGCCAACCGATGCGGCATTCGCAAAACTTCCCGCTGGCACAGTGGAAAGTTTGCTGAAGCCGGAAAACAAGGACCAGCTCATTTCGGTCCTCACCTATCATGTAGTTTTGGGCAAGATTATGTCTGCGGACATTGCAGGCAAAATCGCAATGGTTCAGACGGTCCAGGGAAGCAAGGTATCGGTGAACGGGACTAACGGCGTGATGGTTGATGCAGCAAAAGTTGTCTCGGCCGACATTGAGACTTCCAATGGTGTCATTCACGTAATGGATACGGTCCTCTTGCCAAATTGATTGACATCCATTTTTTCAAATGAGGGCGGTCGGCATCATGTCGGCCGTCCTTAATTTATTGGTACTGTTTTAACGCTCCATTGCCTCAACATTCTAGAAGCTGATCATGCAGCTTGTCCGCGCTCCCCATCCATTCCTAAAACGCCGGAAATTGATCAGTTGGCATCATGCCCCGCTCCACCTCCTCTGCAACTAACGGTTCGGCTTCGGGCCATGTAGGACAAGTGCCGGCCTCAAAGGTCGCGCTCCCGCATGCGCTTAAGAATATCGCTAGGGTGGCGAGAAGCACGAGTGGCGATATCCGCCTGATTAGCCTTCGCCCGTGCTTTAGTCGCCATTGATCTAGCTCGTGCATGATTGCGCCCCGCCCAGAATGAAAAGACAAGGGGCAGCGCTTTAAGCGCCGCCCCCAGGAATGAAGATATACCGCCTATCACTCAGCCAGTGCCTTATCGCGCGTCATCGCCGCTATGGCCGCAACAACAGCTACGGCGGCGATTATGCCGAGTTCTTTAAGCTCCGGCATGAAGGCTAAGCCGACAGCACCGGCGACCGAAACTAGGCCCATCCAAGTCGAGCCCTCTTTCGCTCGGTCTAGTACCCAAGTTAACATTCTGCACCTCGTGCGTGATGGTGTGGCAGGAGGCCACGGAGGAGAATGATGAAACTGATGAAGGTTTTAGTTGTCGCGCTGTTAGCCGGAGGCGTGTGCGCGCCGGTGCCAAGTCAAGCTGAAGAAAATAAATTGCTACTCATTAAATGTACCCCGGATTATCACAATCCGGTTTTAGGTAAGCGTCCACACACCATGTGGTTCACGATTGATCTGGAGAGGGAGACGGTGAAGTCGTGGACGCATAATTTGAAGATTGGCGTAAAAGGAGGAGAAAGAGAAAAGGGCCACAGCTACATAGACATTACGGACAGGCTTTTCATAATTCAGCTAAAGCAACGTAGTGGCAGTGATTATGTATCTATTGTCCGGCTGACCGGTGAGTGGAACGATAAAAAACGTAGTGAAGAGAGCGATGCGGTCATAGGACGGTGCGAACGTGTACAAGGGCCTGGTGGCCAGCGAATGGAGTTACACCCTCGCGAGACAACGAACGTCTGGTTCATATTTTAAATTACAGAGTTAAAAAAACGTGATTACCAATCCCCGCCGACGACTCATGCCCAGTCGCCCATGACGGCGCTATAGCCGTCGTGTGGTAGTGTGTTGCGCCGCCCGTTGCATCAGGCAGGTAGCCCGATAGAACGCCTGCAGCGACGCTTACAGCGCGCCAAGGCGCGATTGTCGAGACTACGCCCATCTTGGCGCGGTTCGGGTCGCCCTCATTCCAGCACGAAAAGCGAAAACAGACCCATCCAAGTCGAGCGCTCTTTCGCTTGGTCTAGTATCCAAGTTAATATTCTGCACCTCGTGCGTGATGGTATGGCGGAAGGCCACGGATGATGATGAAACTGATGAAGTTTTTAGTTGTCGCGCTGATAGCCGGTGGCGTGTTTACGTCTGCAAGCGTCGTCGCCTATGCGGCGTCTAATCCTGCTGGTAATGCCGTTTTGTGTGATTATTCAACGGGCGGGAATGATTGGTGGACGAAGGAACGGAAATCTGTAGGCGAGCATTTAGAAATATTTGAATTTCGCCGCGAAGAGAATTTCAACCGAGCCTATAGGTATAACGTGAGTTTGAATCCGCCAGACTCCCCGGATAAACCGACGGTCGTAGGGGGACGAATTACCTTGTACGAGTATAATAATGATTACATAAGTTGGTTTTATGCTTTGAGAGGTGACTACAATTTGAATCGTGCAACGCTCAAAATTAGCGGTGCAACGATAAGCCTGGGGAACGCCAATAAAGAGATGCAGTGCGAGCTGTTCAATCCCGCCGAAATAGAAAATTTTTTTAAACCGTGGGTAAAAAAATACAATGCAGCACTCGAAAGAGAATTAATGGAAATGATTGAGGAAGAAAGGCAGAAGGCTCGCGAAGCGAAGAAACGTAACAAAATCTAGCCCGGACCTACCTCACCGAATTATAGAAAACGTGATTTCCTATTCGCACCGACGGCTAATGCCCAGTCGCCCATGACGGCGCTATAGCCATCGTATGGTAGTGCGTCGCACCGCCCGCCGTGTCAGACAGGTCGCCTGATAGAACGCCAGCAACGGCGCTTATTTTAGAATCAACTCTATGTATTATTATTTTTCCTTTATTCAACATTAATAATTTAATTTCATGTCTTTAAATCAATAGTTTTCTCAAAATTAGTATTTTCAGGAACATCATTTTCATTGGTATTAGAAGATTTTAAAATCCAGTCTCTAGCAAGTCTCTTTAATTCAAAAAACATATTCGTATGAAATGAAATGTCTTCGGATTGAAATTCATTACCAGGTATCATCACGTCAGTTTGGAGGACAATGTCATTATCTTTATCAATGTACATCCGTGAAAATTTATGATTGTAATTCCACTCATTAATTTTTTGTAATTTGATATAACCCTGATCTACCCAATAAGAACGAAATAGTAAGACACCGTTTTTAAACACATGGGCCATGGCTTTTTTCCCACGCGATGTAATGCCAAATAGGACAGACCCATCTTCTTCGTCGTGATTTAAAATTTCTATGGAATAACCTTCGTTATCCAAGGTGCTCGCGAATTTTGCTGCATTCTCAAGACCTAATTTCTCGGCCATTTCATTTGAATCGGTCGCCTCTTCAGCTACGGCGGTTTGATATTGCTTCTGAGAGATGGGTTGCCAACCGCCTACACATCCTTGCCATGGAACCACAGCGTCTACGTAACCGTATACATCGTGTTGGCAGTAGGTCAGAAGAGCAGGTGATCCAGGCGAAACTGGCCAAGAAGTAGCAGGAACCGGGCTCTCTTCGTGGCGCTGACCCTCATTTGGATCATGAATGAGGTTATATGCGGATACCGTCCCGAACGCCACAACCAGAATTCCTAGCAGCCGCCATATATCTTGACTCAACATGAAGAACTAGGTCTCCAAGAGGAAGATTCTATATTGTCTTCGTTATTTCTACACCGTCCCAAAAATTCTATAGTGTATAGATACTGATCCGTCTGAGGTAGCCAGTACACATCAAGCTTAATAACTTCTTGGTGCATATTTATTGTTTCCGCACTTCCTTTCCAGACGTAATCCCCTTCGCCATGGAAATCGTATCCGGGCCGGGGTGTCGGAGTGGGAGGGAGGCAAGCCCGCCGCCGACTTGAGGACGCCCGGCTCGCCCTTTGGGGAGTTGGTGAAGATTTTGCGCCTGATTTCATTTGGTTGGTTGTCCATTCCAGCTAGATACGCGAATATTTTCTGACGCTTTCACATGCGAGTTTGTGCAGTCACTTGCACCCACCAATTCGCTAGTTGATTCGTCAATAATTTTTACTAAAACGCGTCGGTCTAGGGCATTTGGAGCATCATTCTCGGCATTCGATAGAGGCTGTGTTTCGCCTCTTGGACCCAGCCATAATTTTTCTACAGGAATACCCAACGAGATCAATCTCTGCCAAACTGTGAGGGTGCGATCCAACGATAAATTAAGGTTGTACTTGTTTGTTCCTGACAGATCTGCGTGTCCTTCGGCAAACACCTCCGCAACCTCTACTTCTAGGGCATAAAGGGCGATTTCTATCAAGGTATCGTCCGCAGCCGGGCCTAACTGCGCGCTGTTGTGCTGAAATTGTATCTTAAATTCTTTGGAGGCCGATATATCGGCTGGGTCACTAGAGTGGCAGTGTCCTGTATCGTTTTTATGAGTGCTTAGGCTACTGACGATTTCCGAAACATTCACCGGAGAATAGGCGTTGGATTGGTAGGTATCATCGTGACTGGTTGCCGCTGCCCAATGCCCCATTGCATTGTTAAAATCATGTTTGCATTTCGTTATATGAGCCAGTTGCCAACCCTCCTCTTGCTGCTCGACCCAGCAATCGAATGAAGCTTGAGCCTTGGCGGCCTGCACCGGAATTTCTTCCCGAAAGCCAGAATCCAATGAATCTGTTAACAACAATCGGGCATCCGAAAACTCGGTTAAGGTGTCATCGGGAAGATTCCAATCGTCGATTTGTTCTGGAACCGGGCTTTGGCCCCCCGAGGCCATAATAGCTTTCCTCGAGAATAGAGCTGCGTCTGGCCAGTCATACATCTCGTCCGCTTCATAAATTGCAAGCTCCTGATATTCTCGTGCTAGAGATTGGCCAAAGTCATCCCCGATTACGGAAATGTTCCTTGCTTTCTCTATGTCGAACGAGCAAGCAGTGCCAGATATCGAGAGAACAATAATTGCAAGAAGAGCTTTTATTTTGAGTTTAATTCTCTCCTTATTGTTTAAATTACTCATCTACCACCCCCTCATCTCGCAAAGTTGCAGAGGAAAATTCCGCGGTATCATCTATCGATGAATTTTCATTCAATAAAACAGAACTTTTCTTACTTGAGTGACCGTTTTGCGCCGGGGACATTTCTCCTTTTATTTGTCCGCCGTTCTCTATCTCGATCGAGGAATAAGTGACCTGACCGTCTATACTACCGGTTGAGCGCAAGTGAATATGCCCTGCAACGCTTGCAGTTCCCTGAAATTCGCCTACGACCTCCATATTCCGAATAGACGCCGTTCCCTTTAGGAAACCACCCTCGCCAATGGTAAGGTTTTCACCTTCTAGTTCTCCTTCTGAAGAACCCAAGATTACAAGTTTCTCAAAGTTACGAATTGCCCCTTGCATTTGCACACCAGGGCCAACTGTCATATTTCCGGACCCATCAGAGAGAGATGTTTGGACAGCACTGGCAGTAACAAAATTATCAACAATGGCATATGCATTCGTAGCTCTACTGTTGATAATTTCCTTCACCGCCCTCTTATTTTCATCATTTTCCAAATTTCTTTTGACTGAGCTTGACGCAATAGTTCTTTGACTTGAGCTATCGAAGTCAAAATCACCAGCTGATTGTTCCTTTTTGTGTTTAAACATCATCTACCTCTACGCCATTGGTTGACGTAATCTTGCAGATCAATTTGGCAGCAATTTGGCCTAAATAAGGTAATTTTGTGGCGGTGTTAGATATTCTCTATTGGGGCGAGATTCGGAAACCTACTCGTAAATTCCGTGCTATGAACTACAAAGGGTGTGAAGAATTGTAATTATGAGAAAGCAAGGACGGATGTGATGCTGTGACACCTTTCCTACTCTAGTTCCATAGCCCGACTTTAATCATAGAAAAGAAATATAGAGCTCTGTGACAGGCACCTTCCATGTATCCCGCATCGGCGCACCAGCGGGGAAACCGGTCAAGCAAGGTCACTAGGACAGAGGCGCCAGGACTCAACATTTTTATCAGATTGATTTAGGCTATTAATGTGAAAAACCTGACCGCCATTATTTTCCAAATGATTGCTGTGCGCCTCGCTGGCTCACGGGTGAGCGATTAGGAATTATGTTAAATAGATTCCTTTTGATGTTCATTCAGTCGCATGGTCGATTGCCGCAATAATTTTGGGCATGACAATATTTTATTATGATCACCTAGATTACGACCGTGATGACCTAGCTGATCCATTGCCGTGAAGGGATAAGTCGCCCCCCGCCATAGCACTGGCGATCCTTGCCAACTGGCTGGGTGAAGGCCGAGAGGACGAGGCCGTGAAGGAGTTAATTAAAGTAGCCCCCCTCTGCACACCAAATATGCTTGTAGTGAAAATTTCGGACAGAATTCTTGGTCGGGCAGGTCGTTTAGTTGAAGCAGTTCAGGTTTTGTAGGGATTTTCGCGTCTAGGCTTGCCCAACGTCTTCTTTCTCACGCTGCTGTCGTACCTCCTCATCCATCTACTTAATCTCTTCCGCCCACGCGTGCATTTCCTCTTCACCGAGCACACCGAGCCGCAGTTGATTTTCGCGCGATAGATCTTTGGTCGACGAAAATCTCTCTACCCATCTTGCATGCTAAAAAGTCTAACTCTCGCCACAACTTGACCATTTTTGTATCGGACAAATGCGTTCATTAAGTTTCCGTTTTTTCTGAATACCTGAAGATGGGACAGAGATAATTTGAATCTGATTAGCAGCGATACCAACGAGGAATTAGTAGGGCGTAGTAAATATGAAATCGACTGGCCAACAGGATAAAATTACTAGAGTACATTTGATCGGTGTGACAGCCGAGTGTCGGGACCTGCGAGTTTCCCGACGCGAAAGTTATCAGCTGTCCTCTTGGTCGCTGCTCTATTCTCGCCACTGGATACTCCCGGTCGTCATCCTTGCGCTTTTTATAACAGGCTTTGCTTCAGGTGCATCTGGCAAAGGTCAACGTACCCTAGTGACACATGATGATCTCGACCGGGGTGGTTTCGCATTTCGTACTGTGGAAGGAGCTCTTGAACTTGCCCCTGCATTACTCTCCGAAGTTGACTATCAGGTTAACGGAATCCTAGCCAGAGCTCGCATCACCCAGCATTTTGCAAACCCTTATGATGAGTGGCTGGAAGGTATCTATGTGTTCCCGCTACCCGAAACCGCCGCCGTCGATACCCTATTGATGCGTGTAGGCAACAGGGTAATCGAGGGAAAAATCAAACAGCGAAAGCAAGCTCGTATCGAGTACGAAGAAGCCTCGGCTGCTGGCCAACAAGCAGCCCTCGTAGATCAAGAGCGACCAAACATATTTACTGCCTCCGTCACGGATATTGCGCCCGGTGCATCGATATCCATAGAAATTGGATACCAACACAAGGTCGATGTTTACGATGGTGAGTACAGTCTTCGCCTCCCCCTGGTTGTTGGACCACGATATGTGCCGTTAAAGCCGGTATCGGCCCTGATTAACAATGAGCCCAGTGTTATTATGGCCCCAGCGACCGAGGATGCTGATCGCATTACTCCTCCGGTAAAAAAACCGTCTGAGGGGCCTATAAACCCGGTGCATTTGGTTATCAGACTCGCTCCCGGCTTTCCTCTTGGCACGATTACCAGTTCAAGCCACGCACTAGATATTGCCCCCGGCCACAATGACAATTACACGATCACCAGCGCCGAAGGCGTTGTTCCCGCAGACAAGGATTTTGAACTGACGTGGACATCGGAGTTTAACTCCGTTCCGCACGTAACTGTATTCAAAGAACAGATCAAAGGCGAAGTCTACCTCCTCGGAATGGTGGTACCGCCGTCTGTCGAGAATAATCTCAACATGCCACGGGTTCCTCGCGAGGTCATCTTTGTGATTGATACATCCGGTTCCATGTCCGGAGCTTCCATGCCCCAGGCAAAAGAAGCTCTAAAACTCGCCCTGCGGCGATTGCAGTCTCAGGACTACTTTAACATCATTCGCTTCTCGAATGACGTATCGGCACTCTTTGATAGCGCTATGCCTGCAGACAGAAAACATGTGCTCCACGCGCTGGGCTACACATCATCGTTGGATTCTGGAGGCGGTACGGAAATGATGCCGGCACTTCAACTTGCCTTTCACAAAAAACCGCGCTCGGGCCACCTCAAGCAAATCATATTTATTACCGATGGTTCTGTTGGAAACGAAGCTGAACTGTTCAAGGCGGTCGCATCCAGTATTGGAAAATCACGATTGTTCGCCATTGGTATAGGCTCGGCTCCGAACGGCTTTTTTATGCGTAAATTAACGGAGGTAGGACGAGGCAGATTCACGATGATTGACGATATCCACGAGGTGGAGGAACGGATGTCGAGTTTGCTCACAACATTGGAACGCCCAACGGTAACCGATTTGGCGTTCAACTGGCTTGATGTACAGAATATGAGCATTTATCCAAATCCGTTACCAGACCTTTACGCCGGTGAGCCGCTAATATTCACGGCTCGCCTGACAAAGGACCTGAATGCTATTTCTATTTCAGGTCAGGTGTTCGGAACCGGCTGGAGCACTTCTCTCCCTGTAACTAATGCGCGCTCTTCAGAGGGGATTGCGAGGCTATGGGCACGCGATCGGATAGACGATTTGAATAACGCCGTATTTGAGGGTTCAAATTCCGACTATGTCAAAAGGCGTGTGACTGATCTTGCGCTAGAGTTTGGCCTGTTGACCAGGCACACCAGCATGGTCGCGGTCGACGTCACGCCGGTGCGTCCGATTGGAGAGGCGCTTACTAAGACGAAAATACCCACAAATTTGCCATACGGGTGGGACTATGAATCCGTGTTTGGTCCAGACGAACAAGGGCTCGCACCGATATCAATGCAGCAAACCGTCTCACTCAATGTTCCGCAGGGTGCGACGCCGGCACAATTATTAATTATCTTGGGACTAATTATTTTCATCGTAGGTGCAATAGTTCTGTTTCTAAGCCATAAAACACGGTTAATTGCGTGAAAGCGCGACTACTCAAAAAATGGATCGCAATCGGAATCATTTCGGTAGGTCTCAGCGTTCTTGCCTGGGGCCTATGGATACCCACCAAGGCGGTCGTGGCTCAATATCTTCTGAACCTGGCATGGGATCGCTCGCAAAAACGTGAACTAATAGCGCGGCCCTGGCCCTGGGCAGACATTCTGCCCGCTTTTCGTCTTTCTATGCCGGGGCACAACAGGTCATTTGTAGTTCTTAATAATTCTTCCGGAGAAGCGCTGGCATTCGGTCCGGGGCATATGAATTCCAGTACACGGCCAGGCAAAGCAGGCGTAGTCGTTATTGGAGGTCACCGTGATACTCACTTCTCCATTCTCCGTGAGATGAAGATTGGCGACAAACTGACCGTCGAAGATGTTCAGAGAAAACAATTTTCCTATTCGGTGTCAGAAATTGCTGTTCGTCATGAGAATGACATAGAAATCATGATCAGCGAACGAAGCCATGTATTAATTTTGGCCACCTGTTACCCGTTTGATGACACGGTGCCGGGTGGCCCTGAGAGATTTCTAGTGATCGCTGAGCAGAAAGAAACAAAATCCTAGAGGATTCACCACCGGCCCCTGCCTCCCGAAGGCGGGGGCCTACTTTTCACACTCTATATAAATCAAACACTTAGGAAATTAAGAGTCGCGTATTATAGCGCCTTGTAGCGCCCAGTTGTGCCCCATTCGCGTCCCATTTTTACACGGGGCCATTAAGTTGCGAATCCTGAGTCCTCTAAGGGTCTTCTGAGGCATTCTAAGAGTTCAATCACCGGCTCATCAAGCGCCATGCTTTTCAAACCTGACCAATCTCCTATGGAACGATTTTATAAAAACATATCCAAACTGAAATATAAAACTGGAATTAGGATAAAATTATATAGCGTATACCTTCTTATAAGCTAGGACCTTGATCAATTTTCCATGTTCCCATAATATTAATCACTTTAAAATCATACAAAACGGGAA
>CAZUXZ010000170.1:0-19262 GCA_964624055.1 uncultured Rhizobiaceae bacterium
CGCCAATATCTCGGATGCCGCCGCCGCTGGGGTTTTCCGCCCCTCCGCAGCATCAGAATCTAGGCGGTTGAGAAGCGCCGCCATCACTGGTTCGTTTTTGAGGGCACTCATCACGTTCTCTTCCACCGCACGCCACATCCAGCTCCGCGCCTGTGCCGCCCGTTTGCGCGCTAAATCGCCGGACTCCGCTAACTTGCTGCAATAGGTTTCAACCGACTGCCAGACCTCCGCCATGCCACGCTCCTCAGCCGCCGAGCAGGAGAGAACCTCGGGCTGTGAGCCTTTTCCGTGCCCCCGAATGAGAGAAAGCGCCGAGCGGTAATCTGCCACCGTGTGCCGTGCAAGCTCCGCCAATTCGCCATCTGCCTTGGTGACAATGATTAGGTCCGCTAATTCTATCACGCCGCGCTTGATGCCCTGCAGGTCGTCGCCGCCGCCAGGCTGCACCAGAAGAGTGAACACATCCACCAAATCGGCCACGGCGAACTCAGATTGGCCGACGCCAACAGTCTCGATCAGGATCACATCGAAGCCGGCCGCCTCGCACAACAACATTGCTTCGCGCGTGCGGTGGGCCACGCCGCCGAGTGCACCCGCCGCCGGAGACGGACGGATGAACACGTCTTTTTCGCGCGCCAGGCGCTCCATACGCGTCTTGTCACCAAGAATTGAGCCGCCCGAGAGCACGCTCGACGGATCCACAGTAAGAACGGCTAACCTCTTGCCGATGCCAGCCAAATACAAACCGAATGCCTCGATAAAGGTTGATTTACCCACCCCCGGCGACCCAGAAACACCTATACGCATCGCATCCCCTGTGTCCGGCAATAGGCTTATAAGCAACATCTGCGCTTCAGCCTTGTGATCGGTGCGCTGTGATTCGCTCAATGTGATGGCACGCGCAAGAGCTCGGCGGTCACCAGAACGAACACCCTAGGCCGTCGGCGCGCCGCCAACTGTTCCTACCAGTGTGATGCTGTCATCCTTCGACATTGCGCCCCCGATCGTTACGCTCGACAAATCTTCCATGGCGAGCCACGAAAGACAAATTCTATCCCCTCTCGAATTGTTAAGAAGACCTGAAGCGCTTGACGAAATGTTGTATTTTACCGACGACACCGAGAATACCCTTGAAGTGCCATTGTCGCGTTTACGCCGATTGACCAGGGGAATAGGCGCGGACCAAATATTGCCATAGCGCTACGGCGTTTAGGCGCGCACGAGGCACGCCTACTCGCCGTCATGATCGCACGGTCGGTCAAAACTAACTGAAGGCCGGCAGAAACTTAACTGCGGAATTCCGATCCTGGGTTCTCTGCCGTCAATGCTGCGCCAACCTCTTCCGGAAATGCTATTTCGCTCCCGACATGTTGGAGGAATGGCGGTTGTATCAGAGGAAATTAGAGAGCAAAGCGGTAAAACCTACAAATTTTAAGGATAAACGTGCTTTTTGGGGAGAATTCCATGCCCAAACAAGCTATAAAGTCGCTAAATAAAGTCTGCAATTGAGAGTTTCATGCTGGTCGATCCCTTCCAACGTCAAGTCACCTATTTGCGTGTGTCTGTTACCGACCGCTGCGATTTTCGTTGCGTTTATTGCATGTCGGAACACATGTCGTTTTTGCCCAAAAAAGAGCTTCTCAGTCTGGAGGAACTTGACCGCCTGTGCAGCGCCTTCGTCTCGCTCGGTGTCCGCAAGCTTCGAATCAGCGGCGGCGAACCGCTTGTCCGCCGTGGCATCATGACTCTCATACACAGACTTGGCCGTCATCTCAAAACCGGCGCGCTCGACGAGTTGACCATCACGACCAACGCCAGCCAGTTGGAAAGATACGCGGTTGAGTTAGTCGATTGCGGCGTCAAACGTATCAATGTATCGCTTGATTCTCTGGATGCAGAAAAGTTCCTCGCAATTACCCGCTGGGGCAAGTTCGATAAAGTCATGGCCGGAATAGAGGCGGCGCGTGCTGCAGGTCTGCGCGTCAAGATCAACACTGTCGCCCTAAAAGGTGTAAATGACGGCGAAATCGAAAATATTGTGCGCTGGTGCGGCGAGAAAGATATGGATCTGACATTCATCGAAACTATGCCCATGGGCGAAATCGATGGAAACCGCAGCGATCAGTATTTGCCGCTCTCCCAAGTCCGCGCCCAGCTGGAAAAGCTATGGATTTTGGAAGAAAGTGATCACGTTAGCGGCGGTCCGGCGCGTTACGTCAATTTGCGCGAGACCGGCCAGCGGGTCGGTTTCATCACACCGCTTAGCCATAATTTTTGCGAATCCTGCAACCGAGTAAGGCTGACTTGCACCGGCACACTATATATGTGCCTCGGCCAGGAAGATGCGGCCGATCTACGAGCCCCCCTCAGGGCGGGCGAAGACGATGCAGGCGTCATCACCGCGATTCGCGAAGCCATTGCGCGAAAGCCGAAGGGCCATGATTTCGCAATCGACCCTTCGCGCCCCGCACCTGCCGTCGCACGGCACATGAGCGTCACGGGCGGCTGAGACCGCAAATTTGCTAAATCTGTACGTCTTTTACCCCACGCGAATCATGCCTTTCAGAGCCGTGCTGCGGTCCTAGGAGCGCTGTGAATCTGGTCTACCCATTCGATATCGATCCGCTAAATCATGATTCGATCTAGCGCAAATGTGACGTGGCTGCGGCTAATCCCTCGACTATACTGAGCACGAGGGGGATTTATGAAATTCGAACGCTTTACCATAGTGGCCTCTCGCTCGCCCGAAGCGCAGAAAGCCCTTGAAGAGATCATCACTCGCTACGATACCTGTGGTCCGGAAGAAGCGGACGTCATCGTCGCCCTCGGCGGTGACGGCTTCATGCTTGAAACCCAGCACAGGTTTCTGAATCACGGCAAACCGATCTATGGCATGAACCGAGGGACCGTTGGCTTTCTGATGAATGAATTCAGCACCAATGGATTGACTGAGCGTCTCGAAAAGGCTCATCGCTCTGAATTGCACCCGTTACGCATGAAAGCAGTGAACAGCTACGGCGCAATCCAGGAAGCACTTGCCATAAACGAGGTGTCATTACTGCGCCAAACGCGCCAAGCAGCAAAAATCTGCATCAATGTTGATGGCGTCAAGCGGGTGCCAGAATTAATCTGCGATGGCGTGCTGGTTTCCACCCCAGCGGGTAGCACAGCGTACAATCTATCCGCCCACGGCCCGATTATTCCGCTCGGCTCTAACATTCTCGCGCTGACGCCTATCAGTGCTTTTCGTCCGCGGCGCTGGCGCGGGGCGCTTCTCCCCAACGAGGCAAGGGTCAGTTTAGAGGTTCACGAGGCACAAAAGCGCCCCGTCAGCGCAGTTGCAGATTACACGGAGGTTCGCGATGTCGCCTCGGTGACCGTCTCAGTCGACAATAGCGTGACGATCAACTTGCTGTTCGATCCGGAACATAATTTGGAAGAGCGCATTTTGAACGAACAATTCACACCCTGAAGAGGAACCTGGCGACCTGATCCAAATACCCAACATCGCGCCCTATAAGCGCGGAAATTCCGAAACGCCATATCTGACCATAGTTGATGGTGCAGCACCCGGACCCACCGCGATGATCACCGCACTCATTCACGGCAATGAAATTTGCGGTGCCTTCGCTCTCGAACGACTTTTGTGCAGCAGATTTAAGGTAGATCGGGGAAAATTAATCTTGGCCTTCGCCAATACTATTGCGTTCCTCCGGTTTGATCCCTCGCAACCCTATGCGTCTCGTTTTATCGACGAGGATATGAATCGCGTGTGGTCCGTCGATCTACTGGAGAGCCGGCACCAAAGTGTCGAAATGGCCCGTGCGCGCGAACTCAGACCTTATGCTGAATCTGTCGACTATCTCCTCGACTTGCATTCGACCTCCCTTCCCGCGCCTCCCATGCTGCTGTGTGGCACACAGGAGAAAGGTCGTGCCTTTGCCGAAATAATGGGATACCCGGCCCATGTCGTTGCGGATTCGGGACATTCAGCAGGCGTGCGACTGCGCGATTTCGCTGCGTTCGGAGATTCAGCGAGCGCGAAAATTGCTATGCTCGTCGAATGCGGCCAGCATTTTGATGGCAACAGCCAAGCCGTGGCCTTAAACACGATCTTCGCTTTCCTACGTGCCGCGGACATGCTGGATAAGGCGCCAGAAGGGTTTCCCGACCTTCCAACTTCCGACGCCCAGTACCACATTGAAGTGACCCATGTTGTCACCGTCCGCTCTGACCGCTTCGCATTCGCCCGTGACTTTCAATGCTTCGAGACGGTCTCTCAGGCCGGCACACAGATCGCCCGGGACGGCATACTCGACATTGTCTCACCCTATGATGATTGCGTGCTTGTCATGCCAACGCGGCAGCCAGTACGGAACCAGACAGCTGTCCGGCTAGGCCGGTACGTATTAGGATAGGTGGTTTGAGCAAAGAGACACAGCCGACTACGGTCCCTTCCACCGCAGCGATACCGAAAAGAATGCCGTCACGAAAAGCGGTCGCAAAATTTTCCCTTACCCTCGTGCTTGGTGCGGTCGGCGGCTATGTTTTCTATGTTTTGAGCTTGCCCCTACCATGGATGCTCGGTGCCATGTCACTCGCGACCATCGCCGCCCTGGCCGGCGCACCGCTCGCTTCCTGGCCAAGCTTCCGCAATGCCATGGTCGCCATCCTGGGTGTGATGCTGGGCTCCCAATTCAATGCTGAAACTTTCGCGCACATGGCTGACTGGTATGTAGGTATCGCCGGCGTGGCAGCATCCGGCGGGTTGATGGTAGTGCTGTGCACGCACTACTACCGCAAAGTCGGCGGCTATGATCGTACCTCCGCCTACTTCTCCGCAATTCCGGGGGGACTAAGCGAAATGATGGTGCTGGGCGAAGCAATGGGTGGCGATGCACGCAAGATATCTCTCTCCCATGGTATTCGCATTCTCACCGCGGTGTTTCTCATCGCATTTTATTTTCGCCTATTTGAAGGCTATGAGCCCAGCGAGTTGGTTAGCGGGGAGACCGCCACCGCAGGATGGCGGGACAGCTTGATCCTTTTGGCATGCGCGATCTTTGGATGGCCCGGTGCCCGCCTGCTTCGTATTCCGGCAGCGCAACTTGTCGGGCCGCTCGCGCTTAGTGCGGCTGCGCATCTGAGCGGCATCGTCACCGCCATGCCGCCCACAGAATTAATCACCGCGGCCCAGGTAGCGCTTGGCGCCACAATTGGCGCACGCTTTGTCGGCGTTGGGTTCCGTGAAATTTGGCGCGTCATCGCTTTATCGGTTGGCGCCGCGCTGATCATGGTGGCAATCGCTGGAACATTCGCTGCCATTCTCAGCGAACTATCCAACGCGTCACATACAGCACTTTTTCTTGCGCTCGCGCCGGGCGGCCTGGCTGAAATGAGCATTATCGCCCTTTCGTTTGGTACCGCCGCAGCTTTCGTCTCAACGCATCACATCGTTCGGATAATACTGCTTGTGATCATTGCACCAGCGCTCTTCCGCATGGCACGCGCAGACAAACGGACAAATTAGGCTATAGACTACTTTAGGAAAGGCCGCGATAGATAACATCGGTCACGCTATTTCCAAGCTGGACGTTACACGAAAATGTGAGGGATTGTGTGCTGCGAAATGAACGTAGGCAGAACCGATGGCACGAAACTTGGCCAGAGCCAGCCCGAGATTCTTTTCGCTCGCTGCCCGCATCTTTTCTTCCAGGGCTCGGAAGCCTTCTTCTGCAAACTCCGCGAGAAGATCTTCTTTGCCGAATAAATGGCGGTAGGGTACTGCCGGCGATACGCCGGTTAAGCGCGCTACTGCACGGAGTGAGATACCCCTCGCCCCTCCTTCTCAATCATCGTAAGCGCCGAATTTATCAATGCACGGCGCCAGTTACCGTGGTGATAAGAACCTTTCTTGGACGCTTTATTATTTTTTCCTGATGATTTACTGGAATCTGACATTTTCGATTCGTATTGCTTTCCTGTTTCAGGCTGATAATTTTATCATGTCTACTACTTCCTTAGAAAACCATAATTTTTTGTTCGCAAACGTGATGTTAAATTATGGTAAGAAAAATCTTCTCGATAAATTAACACCGTATTTTTTTAACCACCCAATGGAGCACGGTAATCCTACCCACCATCTCATTTTTGCCTTCAAATTCGCATGCGCGACAGTGTTGTTTCTCACCATCTGTGATATTGCCTTCTCACGCAACAAAACTGATCGTTACACTACAGGGCATCTGCAACAGCGAGGGCTAATTTCATGTCTTGATCCATAATTCTATGGATAATTTCCTTGTTGATGAGCAGATGACTGCGACCCAACCCAGCTCAGCACGGAAAGATGACGTACAGTTCACATTTGCCAACCCAGAGTCGAGGATTTATGCAGCTGCCTCCTATCACGATGAGAACCGAAGCAGTAATTTCAACGCCAAATTTATCGAGCTTTCGGGCGAAGTCTAAGGTTATTCGCAAGTTACCAGGTAATTATTAGGCTCGCTGATTTTCGAAGAGCTTTTAGTGCTTCTGGAGATCTAAACAGCAGAGATGGAGCTACAGGTCACCAATTAAACCTTTTAAAACTAGATGCCCATAATACCAAAATAATCAACCACGATTGATTAATTACAACATACTAAAATTCTTGACTTTAGGAACTAAATTACAAATTCTATCTATATATCTATTGCAATATTTCTGGGTTTTTCAATAATGATAGAAAATAGAACATCGGAATCACTTGTAGCCCTTACCGGTTCCATTGTGGCCGCCTATGTCTCGAACAATAAAATCTCTGTAACGGAACTATCGAACCTTATCTGCAACGTTCATGAAAGCTTTGCACGCGCCGCGCAAAGCTGCACTCCTGAGCCTCAGGAGAGTAACATCCGGCCTACCGTTTCCATCAAGAAATCTATCACACCTGATTATCTGATCTGCATGGAAGACGGGATCAAGCTAAAAATGCTGAAGCGCCATCTTCGCACCCATTACGGTCTCACTCCGCAGCAATATCGGGAAAAATGGGGTTTGCCTCATGACTATCCCATGGTAGCGCCGAACTATGCGGAAAAACGCAGCAAGTTGGCCAAGGAGATTGGCCTAGGTGCGAAGCGCGTTGGTCTCCGGCGCGAAAAATCAGAGAATTGAACCGCCGGCCACGAAGCCCATTTCGCATATCGGCCTGTGACATTGTCATAAAAAACTTATCGTTGAGGTTCGGCGTTTTAACCAGGCCCGGAATCCACACAATTTCGAGCCGACGATCGTCTCAACAGCACCCAGGTCGCCATATCACCGAGGTGGTCCGCAACTCAGCTATCTCGGGCCGAACGGCACCACGTACACGACGCCGGTGGGCGCCACCGGCAATGTCTATGCCATCACCGTGGGAGATTGTGCTTCCGATCTGTCTGATACGGCGCCGTCTGTTGCTCTATCGCTGAACAGGCCCGTACATAGGCAACATATGCTCTGGAAGCCACCTTCAGTGATGCCGGCACCGGCCATGCCATTGCGCCTGAAGGCGATTACTGGGTCCTCATCCTTGCCTATCGCGCCGATTGGTGATTTTAGTGGGGCAACAAATTCAAGGACCAGGGAGGGCGCACATCCATGTCATCCAACATCAATCATCAGGTCAGATTGGCCGCCCGGCCGGAAGGACTGCCCAAAGAAAGTGACTGGGAGTTTGCGGAAGAAGAGGTGCCCGCCCTCAAGGACGGCGAGCTGCTGGTCAAGAATCACTATGTCTCGATCGATCCAGCCATGCGCGGCTGGATGAACGACGCGGATACCTATGTCCCCCGGCTTCAGCTGGGCGATGTGATGCGCGCGCTGACCGTGGGCGAAGTGATTGATAGCAGAAACGCAGTTTTCGCCACCGGAGAATTTGTTGCCGGAGCCGGTGGCATGCAAGAATATTCTGTGTTCAACGGCAAAATGCTGACACGGGCGGATTTGAACCTTGCGCCACCCGAAGCCTATCTCAATGCCCTCGGCATAGCCGGTCTGACCGCCTATTGCGGGTTGATCAAGGTGGGCAAACCAAAAGCGGGGCAGACAATCGTCGTTTCTGGCGCTGCCGGATCTGTCGGCGCTCATGTCGGCCAGATCGCAAAGATATTGGGTTGCCGCGCTGTCGGTGTTGCTGGTGGGGCCAAGAAGTGTGCCTTTCTCACTGACCAACTAGGTTTCGACGAAGCCATCGACTACAAGAACGATGATCTCGGCCAAGCACTGGACCGCACCTGCCCCGACGGCATTGACATTTTCTTTGACAATGTCGGCGGCGCAGTTCTTGACGCCGCGCTGGCGCGTATTAACTTCCATGCGCGGGTAGTGATCTGCGGCGCGATCTCGGTTTACAACAACAAGCAAGCGATTGGGGGACCGAGTAACTACCTCAACATCCTGATCCGCAGCGCGCGCATGGAAGGCTATATCTATTTCGACTGGCGCGACGAATGGCCGGAGATGATCAAAGAGCTTGCCCGCTGGCTTAACGACGGCAAATTGACCTGTCCCGACGACATAGTTGAAGGCGGTCTCGAAGTCTTCCCCGACACGCTGCTACGTCTCTTCCGCGGTGATAATCTAGGCAAGCTGATGCTCAAGCTCGTGTAAAGCGCTCTAGCCGATCGCGGAGCGCATTGGCGGCTGCTTTGAGTTGCTCCAACTCGCCGCTCATCGTCGCGACAGATTTTTGTACCGCCGCATCTTTTTCCAGCCGCATGCGTTCGAGCTAATCGCGAAGCGCGCCCACGGTCTGTTGCAAACGCCGTTTGTCGCCTTCCAATTTCATCATGAGATCGGTAGTCACCTGTGCGGTATTAGCATTATTGCTAATGTGGGGTCCCGCCGCAGCTTACAACAAATCCTGAAATAATTTAAAAAACCATGAGTAGTACGCTGTTTCCATGGCGTTGATACGCTTCAACATAATTACCTGAAAGGGTTAGTGACAAGGATACGCAAAACAATCAATACTCACCACCAAAGACTAATTTGGCGCAAGGAAAAAGACGTGACATCCAGTGATAGTGAATATGTCAGCACGGTCTGTCCGCATGATTGCCCAAGCACATGCGCGCTCGAGGTCGAGCGGCTCGACGCCCGGCGCATTGGAAAGGTGCGCGGCGCACGTGACAACAACTATACTGCTGGAGTGATCTGCGCCAAGGTCGCACGTTACCAAGAACGGGAGCATCACCCCGGACGTCTTGACACGCCGCTGCAGCGCGTCGGCGAGAAGGCAAGTGGCGAGTTCCGCAAAATTTCATGGGACGACGCCCTCGACGAAGTCGCAAATGCCTTCCTGCATGCTGAGCAAACCCACGGTAGCGAGGCCGTCTGGCCATATTTCTACGCAGGTACCATGGGGCACGTGCAGCGCTTCGGACTCAACCGCCTGCGCCATGTAAAGCGCTATTCTGGCCAGTTGGAGACGATCTGCTCCTCCGCCGCCCGAGCGGGCTTTTCCGCCGGCACCGGCGCGTGCATTGGCACCGACCCGCGTGAAATGGCGGAATCCGACCTAATCGTCTGCTGGGGCGTCAACCCGGCCTCAACGCAAGTAAATGTCATGACTCATGTCAGCCGGGCGCGAAAAGAGCGTAAAGCCAGGCTGGTTGTCGTGGATCCCTACCGCACACGCACTGCCCAAGTCGCGGATTTGCACCTTCCCTTGCGCCCAGGGACCGATGGCGCGCTCGCCTGCGCTGTGATGCACGTGCTGTTCCGCGAAGGCTTTGCAGATCGAGACTATCTCGCCCAATACACCGACGAGCCCGAAAACCTTGAGCAGCATCTTGCGTCGCGTGGTCCGAACTGGGCTGCACCAATCACCGGTCTTGCCGCAGAAAATATAACCGAGTTCGCCCGTCTCTATGGCCGCACGGAGCGCACCTTCCTTCGCCTCGGCTATGGGTTCACCCGTTCTCGTAACGGCGCAGCCAATATGCACGCCGCAAGTTGCCTTCCGGCAGTAACCGGGGCTTGGCAACATCGGGGCGGCGGCGCTTTTTTTAGCTACGGCAGCCTCTATAACTATGATCATACGCTCCTTCAGGGCCTGGACGCTCTTGACCCCAGCGTCCGCGTGCTCGACATGTCGCGCATCGGCCCCGTGCTAACGGGCGACAGGAAAGATTTAGGCGACGGCCCGCCGGTTACCGCGACAATCATGCAGAACACCAATCCTGCCGTGGTTGCGCCGGAAAGCGCTAAGGTCAATAAGGGCCTTCGGCGAGATGATTTTTTTCTCGCAGTGCATGAACAATTCATGACCGATACGGCGAAGCTTGCCGATATCGTGTTACCCGCGACAACCTTTCTTGAACATGACGATTTTTACCTCGCTGGCGGACACAGTCATGTGATGGTCGGCGCGAAGGTGGTAACGCCCTTCGGTGAAGCACGCGACAATCATGATGTGATCTGCGCCCTTGCCAAACGCCTGGGCGCCGAGCATCGGGGCTTCGACACGTCGGTGTGGCAAATCATCGACGAATGCTTCCACTCCGCCGGCTGGCCGAGCGCCAACGAAGTCCATGCCATGCGTTGGCACGATTGCGCACCTAGCTTTGAGGAGGGCCATTTTCTCAACGGTTTTAGGACCGTAGACGGTAAGTTCCATTTTAGGGCGGACTGGAAAGCCTTTGGCGAAATGGGCGCTGAGCTGCCGGCCTTGCCCAATCATTTGCCGGAGACAATCGACGAGAGCGACGACATTCACCCCTTCCGCCTCGTCACCGCACCGGCACACAACTATCTCAATTCGAGCTTCACCGAGACCGAAACCTCGATTAAACGGGAGAACCGCCCCAACATCTTACTAACACCGGGCGACGCGAAATCAATGGGCGTCGAAGATGGCACGTGGCTCCGCGTAGGCAACGACCTCGGCGAAATCACCGTTCCGGCGCGCATCACCGAAAACGGCCAATCATCTGGCGTGGTGGTGATCGAATCCATTTGGCCGAACCACGCTTTCGAGAACGGCCTCGGCGTCAACACTCTCACCTCCGCCGACCAAGCCGGTCCGGTCGGTGGCGCGGTCTTCCACGACACGTCGGTCTGGGTCAAACTCGCCTAATTGCACGAAGCGTGAATGCGCGGACGGTAGCCGGAAATCATCGCATTTACGATAGCAGGCAGTGTCAGCAGTCGTGCCGACCGGCTCGCATTCTGGCAACTTCGTATCCTGAATGGCTCTGACATAAAAAAACTGCCCGACTTGATCGGGAAGGCATCGCCTCCGAGCGCGCTCATCGTAGTGTCGGGGAGATGGCATGAGCCAACGCGCCAGAATTCGAAAACACACCGCCCACTATGGTGTCATTGCTCCACAGGTCCTGATCTTGAACACACTGGACCTAGGATCAAGTTCAATAGCCATTACCTCGTCTCCTAAGTCATGTAACTCAGAGGGTTACCCGAGACCTTCATTTTCAAACGATAGACCGAGGTCGAGCAGGTGCAATAGAGCTCGTCCCAATTCGCGCCGCCCCAATTCAAATTAGCGGAATGCTCAGGCATTTCGATGATGCCAAGATGCGCACCCTCCGGATCAAATATCCAGAAGCCTTGCGGGCCGGTGACGATAATGTTGCCTTCGGCGTCGCACTTCATACCATCGACAACACCACTCTTGAGACCGCCATCACCGATATTCTCGGCAAAGATGCGACCGTTGGAGAGCGAACCATCACTATTAACGTTATAGACTCGAATATGAGCGCGCGGAGTATCATTGATGTACAGTAGGCTCTCATCCGGCGAAAAGCAGAGCCCGTTGGGCTGGCCGTAATCATCCGCCACGCAGCTTAACTCGCCATCCGGCGAAATTCGGTATACTCCCTGAAAGCTGAGTTGGCATTCGCGCTCTTCGCCGAATACCGGAATACGGCCATAGGTCGGGTCGGAGAAATAGATAGCGCCATCGGATTTGACGACTACGTCATTCGGACTGTTTAGCTCCTTGCCCTCAAAATGAGAAGCCAACACCTGACGCTCACCCGCCGCCGTCTCGCGCACCAGATAGGAAGTGGAGTGCTCGCAAATGTAGAGATTCAGATCGCCATCCAGCGTCATGCCATTGCATTTAAAAGCGGGATTAGTGGAGACCTCGCGCACCGTACTGTCGCCGTCCTTAGCGCTCCAGCGCCGCCGCACATCGTTCGGTATATCGCTAAAATAAAGGCAGTTCTCCCTAGGGTTCCAAATCGGTCCCTCGGTGAAAGCAAAGCCGGTGGCAACTTTCTCGACCTCGGCGTTCCGACTGACAAGAGTCAAGAGTTTATCGGAATTCGCGATAATGGCCATTTACCCTATCCTTTTTTGTTGGCCGTCATAGGCCATGATAGCGGCTTTAATCATTTGGTGAAGTCAAGATCCGTGGCAAGGCTAGCAGCGCGTTAAGGATCAGGCTAGGCTGTCCAGCAGAACAAAATAAACGGGGAGGTGCCGCCGTGAAACTCTCGCTCATACAGATGAACAGCTCACCAGACCGAGACGAAAATGTCGAACGCGCCGCGCGATATATCGACGAGGCCGTAGCGCGTGATAAGCCGAACCTGGTGGTCATCCCAGAATTTTTCAATCACATCTATGTCTTTCAATATCGCGACTACAAATATATTGACTGCGCAGAACGCGATAACGGCGTCACAATTAGTCGGATGAGGGAAAAGGCCAAGGAGCACGGCATACATATTGTCGCGACGATTTTTGAAGAGCATTCCGCCGGTAATTATTACGATTCCGCTATGGTGATTAACCCGACGGGCGAAATCATCGGCAAATACCGCAAAGTACAACCTGCTGCCGTGGCCAGCCTGGAAAAAATTTATTTTCGCTATGGGTCCTATTTTCCAGTCTTCAAGGTGGGCGATTGGCGAGTTGGAATTAATATTTGCTATGATACGTTTTTCCCGGAATCTGCCCGCTGCGCTGCTTTGAACGGCGCAGAATTGATTGTCATCCCCTTTGCCACGCCGAAGAAAGAATGCTGGCGCGAAATGATGATGACCCGAGCCTTTGAGAATGGCGTCTACCTCGCGCCCTGTAACAAGGTTGGTCTGGAAGGCGACTGGTATTTCGAGGGACGCAGCATGATCGTGTCGCCGACTTCAGAAGTGCTCGTCGAAGCCGGCAATGAGAATGATGAAACCATCACCGCATCACTCGAGCGCGATTTAGTATTTGAGACAAGGCGCGCCATGCCAATGTTCCGCGACCGACGGCCGGATCTTTACACACCGATTTGTGCCACCACTGAAGATATCCCTTCCGTTAATTAGGCTGAAACTATCTTATGACCCGAATGCTGCTACGTCCCATTATCACAGGTTTAGCGTGGTCGCTTGCCATTATTTGTACCGTCGGCCTTATCACTCCGACCAGCGCTAATACGGAACAGAATGAGGCCTCAGCTAATGCCTTGTTAAAAGACGTGCTGGACTATGTCACCGAGTGGGTGAACCAGACGATGGGAGCCGGTTCAAGACTAGAACTCGCCAGCGAGGCCAGCGTACAGCCCAGGGGATACAAGGTGCAGATGTTGTTTCCCAACCCGGCTATCCTGGGAACGGCCGGCAATGGCCTACGGATGAACGATATAACCGCAACGGTAGTTCCAGAAAACAACAACGAATTCGCCTTCTCGATTAGTCTACCCTATGGCGCAGAAGGTCTTGGCGCCGGCGGTGAGCCGGAAGCTGAACTCACCTGGACTGATAGCAACCTGAGTGGCATATGGCGCGCCGATCTTGAAACCCCAACTGTCCTAAATGGCATTCTTTATGACTTTCGCGTTACCGATCTCGAGCAAATATCAGAGCCAGCAGTCCTCCGCCTCGACTCCTTAAAAGTGGACCAGGACCTGAACGAAGCCGCGAACGGTCTTTGGAAAGGGTCAATGTCCTTAGTTATGAAAAACCTGAATCTCGCGCCACCTAAAGATGAGATAAGCGTCTTTCTAAAAGAG
This sequence comes from uncultured Rhizobiaceae bacterium, assembly GCA_964624055.1. Taxonomy (GTDB): domain Bacteria; phylum Pseudomonadota; class Alphaproteobacteria; order UBA828; family UBA828; genus PTKB01. The sequence continues at coordinate 13,997 of CAZUXZ010000170.1, forward strand.
TTCTCGATGCAAAGTACGGTCAACGGCTTAGATCTAATATCCTGGCTAGCCCTATCAGAATGGGTGAATTCGATTGCTCCGATGGTCAAGGCCGACGAATTCGCGCCACCCCTGGATATTAGCGAGGCGATACATATTTTTGAGAAACTTAATATTGGCGCGGGTGACAGTTCCCTGACTATTTACGACATGCATTCTGCCCAAGAGAGCGATCGGCTTTTCAATGTGAACGAACTGGCGCTCGGCTTCGAATATGACAATAACCGTCGACCTGGAGGATATAGCGTTACAGTTGCCTGGCACGAGCTAGACATCGCCAATCTTGCCATGGGCCCGAGCGAATTCTTCCCTCACACCGGCTCTCTAAAACTCGACCTGGAACGCTTTCCCGCCCGTCAAATTTCTCTCGCAATGATCGATCTAGCGGGGGATTCAGATAACACTGCAGTGCTAGATAGCAATCAGGCGTTACAACTCTTCGTTCCGCCCCTGTTCCATGCCAATAGGACTACGATAAATATCGAAGAATTAATTCTTGAAAGCTCCGCCGCTTCAATCCGCGTCGCTGGCAAATTGACCGCTGAGGCACAATCCGCCACGGGCGCCATCGGCGAAGCACGAGTGGAGGTAGCCGGGCTCGACAAGCTCATGGCAATCGCTGCCCGTGAAGCGCTGCAAAATGAATCGACGCGAAGTACACTAGCCTTCCTCGCCATTGCCAAAGGGTTTGGACGACCAGAAATCGCGTCGGACAACAAATTAGTTTATGTGTTCGACGTCCTACTACCCACAAATGGAAAAATAACAATAAACGAAATACCGCTAGATCTGATCATGAACAGCGGCACGGCACAGCTGGAAGAACGCGTGGGGCCACTCTCCTGATCGGCAACACAACTGACCCTCGTCAATGACGACAAGACGCGTCAGAGTAGCATTTTGTATTCGTCTGGGGCTCAGTTTAAAATAAGGCAGCAAAAGCGCGGTATCCGCGACAGCATCACATTCGACCGCATCGGCGCGGTGGATGTGCTAAGTGCAATTCACGTCATTAAAAAGCTCCCGACCAAGTCAAATAGTTTACTACGCGCGAAAACAGGAAGGCGGACGAGCGCCTTCCCTTTGTTCTCGCCAAAAAACCTGTCAGTACTGAACGCGATTTGTCAGAGCGCCGTCGACGACGATATTCGTGCCAGTAATAAAGGTCGCGATGGGTGCAGCAAGGAACACGCTTGCATTCGCCACTTCCTCTGCCGTGGCCATTCGACCGGTCTTGTTGAGGCTAAGCGCTTTGCTAAAAAGATCGGGAACATTATTTTCGATCATCTCCCAGACGCCGCCTTCAAAATATGTATTGCCCGGCGAGACCGAATTGACGCGAATGTTCTTGCCGGCAAGCTCACAGGCAAGCCCCTTGGCGTAATGAATGAGCGCCGCCTTGAATGCCCCATAGGGTCCCCAGGCAAAATCGATCTCCACGCCGGAAATGCTCGAAATGATGACGATGGAACCGGCGTCGGACTTCTCAATTTCCGGCAGGGCCGCTTCCACTGTGTTCACCGTGTGCATCATGTCCACTTCAAACTCGGCGCGCCATGATTCCTCGTTGCGTTCAATGGCAAGCGCACTGACATTGGGCACAACGATATCTAGTCCGCCGAGCGCCGAGGCACAATCGGCCACCCAACTCCGTATTGCAGCACCATCGCGTACATCTATCGCCGCACCGCAGGCATTCACGCCCTTTCCTTTAAGAGCTGCTACGGCCGCACCCACTTCCTCATCATTACGAGCGCAAATGCCGACATTGCAGCCCTCATCTGCCAGCAAATCGGCTATGGCACGTCCGATTCCCTTAGTACCGCCTGTGATGATCGCTCTACGTCCACTTAAACCCAAATCCATATTTTCCTCCCATTCGCATTTTTTCGCCCTTCGTTACCAATTCCGCACGATAGGCAAGACATGTCAGGTTGTGCGGGATAATATGCGCCAATACAACGCTCCTGGGAGGAAAAAATGGAATTCGGATTTAACGTCCCCAACTCGGGTAGTCAGGCAAACCCCAACGATATTAAAGCGATCGCACAGAGAGGTGAAGCGCTCGGCTTTAATCTGTTAGCAATTCCTGACCATATTGTATTTCCGCGTAGCATCGACTCCCGCTATCCCTATTCCGCTGACGGTTCTTTCACCTTTGCTAAGGATTTTGAGGGTGATTTTCTTGAGCCGCTCGCCTTAATGGCGCACCTCGCCGCGATCACGGAGAAAGCGCGCATACTTACATCCGTCATGGTGGTACCGTACCGTGATCCGATCCTCACCGCCAAGTTGGTCTCTACCATGGACGTGCTCTCAGGCGGACGCATTATCCTCGGCTGCGGTGCAGGGTGGATGGAAGAAGAATTCGTCGCGGTTAACGCACCGCCATTCAAGGAGCGCGGCAAGGTGACGAATGAATACATCGCCGCCTTCAAGGAACTGTGGAGCGCCGAAAACCCTAGCTTTAAAGGCGATTATACTGAATTTCGCGACATTTTCTTCGCGCCCAAGCCAGTCCAGGACCCGCACCCGCCGATTTGGATCGGTGGCGAGAGTGGGCCAGCGATCCGCCGTACTGCGCGCATTGGTGACGCCTGGTTTCCGATCGGCTGCAATCCACATCATCCGCTCGATACCGTCGCGAAATTCTCCGCCAGACTCGACACCCTCAAAGCGGAAGCCGAAAAAATCGACCGAGACCCGTCGGAGATAGATCTTGCTTTCTGGGCCGTCTGGGCCAGCCTCGGCGAGCCGGGCAAAACCGAAAGCGGCGAGCGTATGATCCTGACAGGTAGTGCCGACGACATCGCGAGCGACATCAATGCGCTCGGCGGTCTCGGCGTGCGCCATGTTCTGTTCAATTTTCTAGGCGCAACAGTCGAGGAGTCGATCGAGAATATGGAGTCTTTTGCCAGTCAAATCATGCCGTTGGCACGGTGAATTACGGATCGAACCTAAAATGGCTTTTCCCAGACCCGTCAGACCGCTCAAGTTCGGTTTTCAGAATGTCCAGCCCCCTGCAGATGCGAGCGGCGCATTCGATATTGCCAGCCGTGAAACAACGGAGCATTTGGTCAAAGCACTTGAGCGGAACGGCTTTGATGCGATGTGGGCGGGCGATCATCTCGCTTTTGCCCAGCCGATTATGGAGCCACTGATTCAACTCGCCCAGGCTTCAGCGTTCTCAGACAAGCTAATGTTGGGCACGGCAGTGTACCTTCTGCCACTACGCCATCCCGCCGGAGTAGCCAAGCAGCTGGCGACCTTGGACCGTCTTTCGTCTGGGCGAGTAATTTTCGGCGTTGGTGTGGGCGGCGAGTTTCCAGGCGAATTTTCCCTCGCGGGCGTTCCGGTCGAGGAGCGAGGCGCACGCCTGAGCGAAGGTATTGAGGTTTTGCGCACGTTATGGCGTGGCGAGCCAGTCGCCCATGAGGGAAAATTCTACGGCCATCCGGAGGCACAAATGTTACCGACGCCGCATACTCCGGGAGGTCCACCGATCTGGTGCGGCGGCCGCCAGGCACCAGCGCTCAGCCGCGCTGGACGCCTCGCCGACGGTTTCCTCTCCTATGTTATGACGCCGGACCAATACCGCACTGCACTGGAAACCATCGCCGGTGCCGGCGAGGAAGCCGGTCGGGACCTTTCCAGGTTTGACACCGGCCACCTTCTCTTCATCCGCCTCGCAGACGATTATGACAGCGCGCTTGCCTATGCTACGGAAAAGCTCAGCGCCCGATACGCGATGGATTTCTCTAAGCCGGCAAAGCGCTATTGCGCCCTCGGCACTCCAGAGCAGGTTGCGGAATCAATTCGAGAGTTCCATGCAGCCGGCGTGCGCCATCTAGTGGCGGATTTCATCGCCGAACGCTCGGATCAGATCGACCAAATAAACCGGTTCGGTGACGATGTGATGCCGCTCCTCCGCGACCTACGTTGAAAATTTTATGCCGACTTAAGATCGCAACCGCGTGATCACCTCGCCGGCATAAAGCCGTAGCGACCGCATCACCTCGTCATGAGCGATACCCGGCGTCCAGAAGCGGCAAATCACATGATTAATGCCGCTTTCGTGCTGAAGCGATTTAAAGCGGTCAAACACGTGGTCTGGGTCGCCAAGGACAAGACGATCTTCGAGCAGTACATCAAGCGAAACATCTGCGTCCAATAGACGTTTATACAGCGCCAACATCGGCGCACCCGCGATGGCAATCGCCTCTTCCCGCGTTTCTGCACAAAAGACATTGCGTATTACGGGTCGCTCAACTTCAGCAAGGGTGCGGCCGCACCGCGCCATTGCTTCGCCATAAGAGTGATAGAGAGCGATCACCTCGGTATCGCTTGCGCCAGGTCGCGGCAGGATCCCGTAACCATTTTCAGCGGCAATTGTGGTGTCGACGCCTTCCACTGCTTCGAGCCAGATCGGCGGATGGGGGATCTGCACCGGGCGCGGCGTCACAGCGAGATATTTTGGCTCCAGCCCGGCACGCTGCCATTGTAGGCGAAACGGCTTTTCATAAGGCTCCGGCGTAAAGGGCTCCGCCGCATTCACCGGCGTCTTTTTGGGAAAACGGGTGAATTTTCCACCATAGGAAAAGGCATCCGAGGTCCAGGCCTTGCGGATGAAATCCAACGCTTCAGCAAAGCGCTCACGACGCTCCTCGAACGGCACCGAAAAAGCATCGTAGGCTGATTTCGAATCCCCTACCCCGGCGCCCAGAATCGCCCGTCCATTCGAAAGAAGATCGATCACGGCAAAGTCTTCTGCCGCGTTCGCCGGATGTTGCAAAGCCAAAGCCTTGCCGGCGGAGCCGAGCCGAATGAAACGGGTTGACCCCGCCAGCGCGCCGAGAAGATCAACCACAGAGCCCGTCAAGTCGCCCTTCTCAAAATGGCTCTCACCGATTAGCGCAGAATCAAAGCCAAGATAATCGCCAAGTTCCACCTGCTCCATGATCTGGCCATAAAGGTCAGCCGCGTCTGTGGTAGTGCCACCGCCCGTTCCTTCCCAACTGTAATAGAGGCCGGACCTCATGACGCCCCCTTAAAGTATGGAATCACATGATCGGCAAAAAGCTTCATTTGCTTAAAGAGTCGCTCCTTTTTTTGGCTGATATGCATGATACGCGGCATGAAATGATCGAAGGGGACCGCTTCGCGGTATCTCTCAATTTTGCGGATGACTTGGTCCGGAGTGCCAACAAAGGAAGCCTCCATTATTTCC